>JAXHVC010000012.1:0-55702 GCA_034189315.1 Chloroflexota bacterium
ACGCTGTTATTGGTAAGATAGACACTGTAGATGAGCTATTGACAGATGGGTACGATGCCATCTTCCTGGGGACTGGCGCAGGACTGCCGATGTTTATGAATATACCTGGAGAAAATGCTTGCGGTATATACTCTGCTAACGAGTTCCTAACCAGAACTAACCTCATGAAAGCCTACCTCTTTCCAGAGTACGATACCCCCATTCAGAAAGCTCGCAAGGTGGCCGTAATTGGTGGCGGCAATGTGGCTATGGATTCAGCACGATGCGCCCTAAGGCTAGGGGCCGAAGAAGTTTACATAATTTATCGGCGTTCAGAAGCTGAGCTTCCGGCAAGAAGAGAAGAAGTCGAGAATGCGCAGGAAGAGGGTATCATCTTCAAACTCCTTACCAATCCTAAGAGGTTTATCAGCAATGAGGCAGGTTGGGTTACAGCTATCGAATGCCATGAGATGGAACTTGGTGAACCAGACGAAAGTGGTAGACGTAGGCCAGTCGTGAAAGAAGGTAGTGAATTCACCATAGATATCGATACGGTAGTTGTAGCCTTGGGTACCACACCAAATCCTCTTGTCCCTTCTACAACAGAAGGACTAGTGACAACCAAGAAGGGAACTGTCGTCGCAGATGAACAAACCGGCAAAACCAAGAAGGACCGTGTATGGGCCGGAGGTGACTTGGTCACCGGAGCAGCCACAGTGATCAGTGCGATGGGTGCAGGAAAGAGGGCCGCTGAGGATATAGATGCCTTCCTCAGAGGGAAATAGGACACCTTCCATAGTAACCTTTGCTACTAATCACTAAGAAAACAAGCCTGCCTCTTTTCCAGAAACAGGAAGAAGAGGCAGGCTATTATGTTTATCGTGTTAGTAGGTCATGGAGGGACCACTTCCTCGAAAACATTCAACACATCAGTACTATATGAATAGCCAATTGACAATACTCAATACTGTTGGCATACTGACGTTCAATTAGTCAAATACTATTCAATGGCAACACGCCTCCGTATCACCAAAGCCGATTGAATACAAGATACCAATCAATATGGGATTACGATCGTAACATGAACAGAAAGCCAAACATACGGCTAACAGAAATGGTTCACGGTGCAGGCTGAGCCTGCAAGATGGGTCCAGGGGACCTGGACAAAGCACTCCGCGATCTGCCAACCATGTCGCACCCAAACCTGATCAGGGGATTGGAAAAGGCCGATGATGCTGGTGTATACAAGTTGAGAGATGACCTGGCTATAATTCAAACCGTTGATTTCTTCACCCCAATCGTGGACGAACCATATGATTTCGGTCAAATTGCCGTGGCAAATGCATTGAGCGATGTTTATGCAATGGGAGGAACCCCTCTAACTGCAATGAATATCGTTTGTTTTCCTGTGAATACTATGGATATTTCCATCCTGAGAGACATACTCCTGGGTGGATTTGATAAAATGAAGGAAGCTGAAGTTCTACTTGTTGGGGGGCATAGTGTAGAGGATCCAGAACTCAAGTATGGACTCTCCGTAACAGGCACTGCCCATCCAAATCAAATACTAGTTAATACAAATGCTCTACCAGGTGACAGTCTTGTTCTCACCAAACCTTTAGGAACGGGTATCATAAATACCGCTGCAAAGGGTAATATGGTCACCAAAGAACTCATAGCTAAGGCAACAGAATGCATGTCAACTCTGAACAAGACCGCCTCTGAAATAATGCAAGAAATCGGAGTGCATGCTTGTACCGATGTAACCGGCTTTGGATTGCTTGGACATGCATGTGAGATGATCGAAGGCACTGGCAAAGGTATGATCATCCATACTTCATCTATACCTTACTTCCCTGAGATTCAGGAGCTCGTAGAAACGGGATTAGTTCCTGGTGGGTTACACCGCAACAAACAATTCCGCATCAACATGATACAATCAGAGCCCAATATTCCCTATTGGATGATAGACATTCTATTCGATCCACAAACCTCAGGAGGATTGCTGATTGCGCTGCACCCTAAGAAGGCAAAGGTGCTGCTCGATCGCCTGCACAGGGCCAACATAACCGATGTGGCTATAATCGGTGAGATCACCGATTCCCCAAATGAAAAGATATTAATCAGGCAATAGCTTTCTCGAATATAATTTGACATAATGTCTACAGTTTTTAATACTTGCATTTAACTATTGGCCAACAATCATCAGACAATACCTTTCATATAATTCTCTGGATTAGTAGCTAGGTTATAAGGTGCAGATTCTGCAATTGTTTCTTGTTATTGTCGCATTACTCCTCGGTTTGTTCCTGATGTGGCATATACGCCCATTGAATCATAAGAGCCATCCCACCTTTCCCAGCCATACCAGTTGCTCATATCCAAATGTATCAGTTATCATACCTGCGCGAAATGAATCACACAACATAGTCAGATTACTACAATCACTGAAATGTCAAACATTTCCACCACTAGAAGTAGTAGTGGTAGACGACGATTCTACGGACGATACAGCCAACATAGCCAAGCAACTGAAATCAAAGGTCATAAGCATAAAAGGACCTCCAGTAGGCTGGTGCGGCAAATCATGGGCTTGTTGGCAGGGGGTGCAAAACAGTAGTGGTGATCTATTGTTATTCCTCGACGCGGATACTTGGATGGAAACCCATGGTATTGAAATGATTGTTTCTGCCCATTCAGAGTATGGCGGTATGATCTCGACCCATCCCTTTCACGTAACGCAAAAGTTCTATGAGCAATTCTCAGCCTTCTTCAATATAGTATCCATGGCAGGCATTAACGCTTTTACGCCACTCGGCACTAGGCTTCAGCCTAGAGGAGCATTTGGCCAATGTATGGCTTGTAGTAGAGAGGACTACCTTAAGGTTGGCGGACACTCAGCAGTAAAGGGTGAGATAATCGAAGATGTAGAATTGGCAATAGTCTTCTCTAAACATAGTCTGCCCGTGACATGCTTCGGCGGGCAAGATACCATCTCATCCAGAATGTACCCAGATGGCTTCAGGCAACTCGTCGAGGGTTGGAGCAAGAATCTCGGCAGTGGAGCATTTCATATAAGAACATCTTTTCTTCTTATGATCTTTATGTGGATTACAGGGGCCTTTCAGTCATTCCTTACTTTAGCATTATCGTTAACACCGCCTACTCAAATCACCCCACTATACACCATACCGTATGTACTATACACGATAGAAATCGGATGGATTTTGAAACGCATTGGAAATTTCCACACATGGGTTATCGTCCTTTTTCCCATACCTCTCATATTCTTCGCCATAATAACAACTCGATCTCTGATCCTGACCTACTTTTTAAAACGTGTTAAGTGGAAAGGACGCACCATAGCTACCACCTAATATAATAATGATCCCTATTTGGTAACCGTGAAATCAATTAGGCAAGATGATGCTATAGATAGCAAAACAATCTCTAATTCTATTGACTACAGAAAAACCATGGAGTTATCTGGATATTGGCTTCTTATAACAAACGCTGTAGGTTGGATGATCATGCAAGTCGGAATAGGATACTTTGTCACAAAGATACCAGATTCTTTTCTAGATCATAAACTTTGGCTGTTTAAGACACGTAGTTGGGAAAGAGCTGGTTCAATATATGATAGGTGCTTTTTTGTCAGAAGATGGAAATCATTGCTTCCTTCTGGCGCTACAATACTGGGTGGATTCTCTATTAAACGCGTCTCCTCTCGTAATGAAGAGTACCTGAAGCAATGGGGACGTGAGTCTTGCCGAGCTGAATTGACCCACTGGTTCTGTATCATCCCAGTTCTGTTATTCTTTGTATGGAATCCATTAATAGGTGACATTATTAACTTAGCCTATGCCTTGGTAGCTAACCTACCTTGCATCATTGCCCAACGTTACAATAGACCTCGTATATTGATATTCCTTGCGAAGCATTTTGGTTGACATAATGTTTCGGAGCTAAATACAAATTAGAACTTGATAATATTTGGATTATTCCCTCCGTATGATACAAAACCTGGCTTTCCAATGAATTCTTCTGACTCCATAGCTACGAAGAGAGCCATATCCTTCTCCGTATTTGCCCAGCATCTCCTACCATCTTGAAGTCGAGCTACCACAATAGCGTAATCAGGATTCCCCTGCCTGTCATGCATTACGGTATAGGTCTCCACAACTGCAGGACCTTCTGGATCCAGAGCTAGACCCGGACTCTCCATAGCATCAAGTTTCTGCTGGATGTAATACTGTCCCTGTCTGTTCCACAATTTTGTAGGCTCTATTCCACTATAAATACCAGCCGCGTGTTTTGTGATATACCAACCCAGAGCAGATATATATCCATATTGATTAGGATGCTGTCTGATTCTTTCAACAGCTTCGGCTATAGCATGCATAGTATAGTTATTACCCGCACCACCGAAGTATGGTAGTCCCCCCGTTATAGTAAGAGGAGGAAGAGAATCAAGATCCAGTCCCATAGACTTTGCTGCCACAATGGGCGCACAAGGAAAACAGCTATAGAGATCAAAGAAACTAACTTGATCGAGGTCTATTCCAGTCATTTCAAGAGTAGCCCTGGATATCTCCTGTATAGCTGGGCTGAGTGAATAATCCACCCTATCCGATACAAACCACTTGTCAATCGCTTCGGCACCACCATGGAGATATACCCTCTTATGCTTTGGGATAGAGAGCTTCTCTGCCATCTCATCACTAGTGAGAATCACTCCAGCAGCTTGGTTAACATCAATAACCGAATTCATGAATTTTGTATAGGGAAATCCGATTATTCTGTTGATGTCCGAAACCTCACCTATCTCGCTACTTGTTCTAGCTTTAGGGAACCAAGCAAACTGATTTTGTGATGCTATTTCAGAAAATCCAGCGCAGAATTCACTCAAAAACATTTTGTGCTTCTCAATGCTAAGACCACGGGCCCCCCGGAGCGCATTTTCAAATAACGGGTAAATCTGAATCGGGAGTGTCGCACCATGAAGTATCTCGTGAGCACTGGTTCCCGATCTATCATCACCAATTATGGTTAGAGGTGATCGAGAGTGATCAGCCTGAGAATCCCCGTGATAAACATCACTCAGAGTATCCCCTAAACTGGCACTCAATTGCTGATTTGCAGAACCACTGGCTGTAACAGGCCAAGGTATGGTATAACCAGCCCGTACCGCTTTGGTAACCGTATACATTGCCTCTGCACCTACGAGAAGGGCAATCTCTATCTCGCCGCTAGTGATTTTATCTGCAGCCCGGTTAACCAGCCATTGAGGGGTGTTACCCCCAATAAGCGTATATTCCTTAATCCGAGGCCTTATATCAAGCATCTCACAAAGCAGCCCCACAGGATCCGTATACTGCCACGATAGAATATTGACCACACTAAGGCTATCCACATATGACAATATATTGAGGCATCCACAATCCGACACACAGTTTTGAATAGCTTCCTTTGCCAGGCCTATTGGAGATGGAGCATTCTCAAACTCCACAGAGCGATTGATAGACTGTCCTACTCCTATGATTATTGGATGTCTGGTCACGACAATCCACCCCTTCTGCAATTCTCAGTCTCTCATTTATTGGCAACCACCATAAACCCATTTAACCGATAAATACACACTACTATACTCCATCCCAACCTGCCAACCTCACCCACAGCCACCAAGCAGCATATGCCTTCATATTGGCATTCAAAGGCTGACTATGAGCAGAGCCACAGTTATACCATTCCCCCGGATGAGCATCCTGCCACTCCGTAGCCCAGTTAGCATCCCTCACCCCATCTGCATCCGAGTCATAATCACAGTTATCATTGGGGATTTTATCCCCGTAGTATGTTCCATCTGGATCATAGGATTCGATGTCAGCAAAGTCATACAGTATCCTATCGTTCGCCATACAATAGTCCAGACCAATTCGCCTCAATAGTCAATGTTTGGTGAGACCGTTCTATTATGAGACGATTAGTATCAAGATCTCTTACTCACTACTTCTGGTAGTAGAATCTAGATGTTTTTGCACTAAAACATTACCGTTCCTTCCAAGTATCAAGCGCTGCACCATGAATCGTATTATTGACATAATTGTATTATCATATTTGATATAAATTATGTCACGATGCAGAGTACTACTGCAATGTCCATTTTACATAATTTTTGCATTATAACATCTTAACGGATTATGCTAAATCGCCTCAACCGATCCATTCTGAACACTACATTCCTTGATAAAACACCATATCAAAGATTGAATCATATTAGACAGCCTCACCCTTGGTCATTATACTGTTACAATCAAGATTTCAACTTCGTCGTAATAAAAGTCTATCGTTCCAGGAAAGCCCCTAAATATAGCTTGAAGTATGGTTATTAGCTACTATGTATGACATCATCGATACACATGCTCACCTTGATGAACTTGATGATATCGATCTGGCTCTTTATGAGGCTCGGAAATCTGGGGTGATTGGCATTATCGCTGTCGGCTCCTCTCCCCAATCCAATGAAGTCCTCCTTCAACTAAGCGAGAGATATGCTCCGTTTGTATATCCAGCGCTCGGACTACACCCCAGCGAAGTAGGACATCTTACGCCCAAGCAATTGGATACCTCTCTACAGTTTATCCAGGAGAACGCCTCTGGCTGCGTGGCAATAGGTGAAATTGGCCTAGACTACAACAAGCGGATTCTAAAGACCTCTCCCAAAGAAATCCAAAAGCAAGCACTACGTAGCCAACTTGAACTTGCGAAACAACTAGGCAAACCAGTTATCATTCACAGCCGATACGCATGGAAGGATTGTTACGATGCAGTTAGTGAGTCAGAAGTCGACAATGCTGTCTTCCATTGGTATACTGGGATATCTAGTGTACGTAAGTCCATAGTCGAAAAGGGGTACTACCTCTCGGCAACTCCGGCGACAGAGTATCACGAAGAACACCGTAGAGCCATCAAAGATACCCCCCTCAATAGGCTAATGATCGAAACAGACTGTCCCGTATCATATGGTCGGGAATTCAGGTATGTCTCGAAACCTGCAGATGCTACTAGAAGCGTACGGGCAGTTTCTTCGCTCAAAGGTATTAATGAGGAGTCAATCGCCAGAGAGACCACACAAAACGCACAACTTTTTTTCGGACTAACCGAACTACACAGTGGAGAACACTAAAGCTTGGGGGATTATGCGACAGTTACAAGGTTCCCCATCTCTGACAACCAAGAGCCATTGGTTAGCTAGAAGGAGGACAGAATGGCTGGGATCACATCGTATGGTGCTTATGTCCCGCTGTATAGACTGAGTCGAGCAGATATATCCAAGGCATGGGGCATCCCAGGTCCAATAGGTGAGAAGGCAGTTGCTAATTATGATGAAGACACTCTCACTATGGCTGTTGCCGCTGGAATAGATTGTCTCAAAGACATAGATCCAGAAAGTGTGGATGGAGTCTACTTTGCCTCAACTTCCGCCCCATACAAGGAAAAACAATCGGCAACTATAATCGCTACTGCATTAGGGCTCAATAAGGGAGCTATAACCTCCGATTTTGCCAACTCTCTGAGAGGGGGGACGATTGCACTTCGCGCTGCTTTGGATTCCGTTGCCGCTGGATCAGCAAGGAACATTCTAGTGATAGCATCGGATATGAGGCTTGGAGCCCCAAGAGGGGATAAAGAAATGGCCTTTGGAGACGGGGCTGCAGCTCTCCTGGTAGGCAACTCCAATAATGCTGTTGATATTGAGAGCACTTATTCTGTATTTGACGAGATTTTTGATACATGGAGATCCAGTAACGATACCTATGCAAGGACTTCAGAGGATCGCTTTCTGAGGGATTCTGGACATACTCGGATTGTCCCAGAGGCAGTCTCCATCGTAATGAAGGAACATAATCTAACACAAGCAGATTTTTCTAAAGTAGTTATATCTGCCTCCGATCCTAAACAGCTAGCCGCAGCAGCAGGAAGACTCAAGTTGGATACTAAAACACAAGTCCAAGATCTCCTTCACGAACAAATCGGAAACACAGGGACAGCTCTTCCGTTGATGCTGCTGGTGGCAGCACTAGAAGAAGCAAAAGCAGATGATAAGCTACTTCTAGCTGCCTATGGGGACGGATGCGATGTACTCGTAATGAAGGTAACCAATCAGCTTGAAAAAGTAAAGGATCGCAGGGGTATCAAGTGCCATCTGGAATCCAAGAGAATGATAGGATCCTATCAGAAATATATGATATGGCGTGAGCTGATATTCACCGAGCCCCCTGCTCGTCCACCAATAATGCCTGTGGCATTACCGGCATCTTGGAGAGACCGGAACTGGGGACTATCCCTCCGAGGATCCAAATGCAAAAGCTGTGGCACTCCACAGTATCCCATGCAACGTGTATGTGTTATATGTCAATCAGAAGATCAATATGAACCATATGCCTTCAGTCGACAAAGAGGTAAAGTATTCACTTTTTCTCACGACAATCTAGCTGGAGCAATCGATCCGCCAAGCACTATAGCCTCAGTCGATTTTGAAGGCGGAGGGCGTATCATGTGTGATATGACCGATAGAGATCCTGAAGAGGTCAAAACGGATATGCCTGTCGAAATGACGTTTCGGAAGCTTCATACAGTGAATGGCGTCCACAATTACTGGTGGAAGTGTGCACCGATCAGATGCTAGAAGTAGTTAAATGACCTTCGCTGGGAATGTCAGATAGTACATACTAAACAGGTATGAGAGCTAGCACGCCTAGCCCAGAGCCAAAGATAAGGAGAGGGAAATGGGGAGCATCAAAGATAGAGTCGCTATAGTCGGCATGGGATGCACTCAATTTGGCGAACGATGGGATAAGAGCGCTGATGACCTGATCATCGATGCTGCGCATGAGGCATTCGAGGATGCAGGTATAGATCGCAAAGATGTTCAAGCAGCTTGGGTAGGAACCACCGGGTCAGGAACTACAGGAAGATGTCTCAGCGAACCCCTGAAACTTCAATACTGCCCTGTCACCAGAGTAGAAAACGCTTGTGCTACAGGATCCGATGCATTGCGGAATGCATGTTATGCTGTTGCCGCAGGGATATATGATATTGTCCTAGCGCTCGGCTTTGAGAAGCTCAAGGATTCTGGATATAGTGGTTTAGCAGTATCCCAAGTGCAGGGTACCAATAGAGAACAGACTAAGACAGCCCCTGCTCACTTTGCCCTCTTAGCAACAAGATACTTCTCCCAATACGGATTGAGTCCAGAAGAGGGCAAAAAGATGATAGGGAGAATTTCTGTTAAGAGCCACAAGAATGGGACACTAAGTCCGAAGGCTCACTTCAAGAAAGAGATTTCAATAGAACAAGTCCTCCGTGCACCAATAGTCGCTTGGCCTTTGGGATTGTTTGACTGCTGTGGGGTTAGCGATGGGGCAGCAGCAGCCATCGTAACCAGAGCAGAAATAGCAAAGAACTTCAGATCGGATCCAGTGTATGTAAAGGCCCTACAGATATCCGTGGGCCACATGGAAGGATTCCTAAGGTCTGATTACGATTGGACCCATGTGGAAGAGACAAGACGAGCTGCTGCCGCAGCTTATGCGGAGGCAGGTATAAAGAATCCTCGTGAAGAGATTAGTATGGCGGAAGTTCATGACTGCTTCAGCATTACAGAAGCAGTCACTATGGAAGATCTCCAATTCAGCCCACAAGGGCATGTAAAGGAAGATATAGAATCTGGCTTTTTTGACTTGACCGGTCCTCTGCCAGTTCAGCCTGACGGTGGACTGAAATGTTTCGGGCATCCTATAGGTGCCAGTGGCCTCAGGATGATGTATGAGATGTACAAACAGCTTCAAGGCAAAGCAGATAAGCGCCAGATCAAGAATCCCAAGCTGGGACTTACACATAATCTAGGTGGATTCCCAGCAGGTCCGACTATTAGTGCCTTGATAGTCGGCCTCTAACCTAATAAAAACAGATCAATAGTAAGCTAGGATTGTCGGCGTTTTGGATCAGTCAAACCCTCTCATTGTTTGAGAGGGTTTTTAATATATAATACTATCATCTTTCCATAAATTTAAAAGGTTCCATGTAATGTATAGGAAATCTTTAAAATAGAAAACGATTAGGCACTTAGCTCCGAGACACATAACGTAGGGTGAACGGTTACACGTAGGGAATGTACTACAAATGGAGTGAAGGAGATGAAGCAAGAGTCGATAAACCTCCTCTGGTTCCAGAACAAGTTCGCTACGGAAGAGACTCTTTCGGAGCTAAGTGCCTAATCGTTAAATAGAATTTTCTGTTCATCATCCATCTACTGCTCAGACGCGTTCTACTAATTGGGAGGGCACTGAGAAATGGCAACAGTTCAAGCAAATAATATCCAAATTCACTACGAAATCTACGGCAGTGGATCTCCATTGATTATGATTATGGGATTGGGAGCGAACATGAACTGGTGGGATCCTCGCATGATCCAGGCACTTTCCCCACAATTCAAAACGATTCTTTTTGACAATAGGGGAACCGGTCAGAGCGAGATATCGGATTGTGAATACTCTATCACGCTATTCGTGAATGACGTGGCGGGACTAATGGATGCGTTACAAATACCTAAGGCTCACATACTAGGTATATCAATGGGAGGAATGATTGCCCAAGAACTAGTATTGCACCATCCAGAAAAGGTAGAAAAGCTAATACTATGTTCCACATATTGTGGCAGCTCAAGAGGTATTCCACCATCACTTGATACACTTGGAATGATCACTGGAGATAGGACTAACATGACCCCAGAGGACATAACCCGTCGCACACTTCCCGCTTTATTCACCAAGGGATTTCTCGATGATAATCCGGAGTTCATTAATCTCACTATTCAGCAACTAATGGTAGAGCAAACTTCAGAGGATGTACTGATGCGTCAGATGAACGCAATTATTCAGTTCGATACTTTCGAAAGGTTGCCACAAATATCCACACATACACTTATTCTGCATGGTAAGAGGGATATCCTGCTACCACCGGATAACGCAGCTGTTATGGCACAGGCCATACCTAACTCCCATCTCGTGTATTTCGAGAAATCGGCCCATGGTTTAGCAGAAGAGATGGATGATGTAGTCTTAATAGTTAAAAAATTCTTGGCAGAGTAATCTTCAAGGTTATTACACATATAGTCCTTTTCAGCCCTATTCCCCTGCCTTCGAGTAGGCAAACCGTTCCTCGCCTTCTGTAAAGGTTATATCTGTTAATAGTGATATATCCTTTACGAAGGGGCATCCAAGCCCAACAAGAGTGAATTGCGAATTCTACGCTCTGTTAGTATTTAGTTATGTCAAATAATATTACCATTAAGTCTGAATATAAGCTTACTGAGGATATCACCTCTTCAACGGATGATATCTTCTGTGGGCACCCTCAGCATACCTATCTGACGCATGAACGTAATGAGTAGTAGTAGCCAAAGACTCGTGACCTAGCAATATTTGTATGGCAGCCGGATTCGCACCCCCTTCTGCCAGATAGGTAGCAAAACCATGTCTCAAGGAATGGGCAGATGTCGGAACATTTATCATTAAATACTCACGATATCTCTTTATTCGTTCTTGAACATAATTAGTAGAAATCCTCTTCTTTTGATTTCCTGCATTTCTACCTGCATATGGTATAAACAGTGCGTGGAAGTTATCTTCACGAGTATCAAGATATCGCTGGAGATGATCCTGAGCACGTGGAGTAAGGTACACAAATCGCTGTTTTTTTCCTTTTCCAGAAATGAAAATACGGCCACTTCCATCCACTTGATCCTTATTCAAATTGCACACCTCTGAGATACGCATACCGGTAGCAAACAGTAGCTCTAAGATCGCTCTATTTCTCAAAGATACCCTGGGATTAGATTCCAATTTACTAGGGGCCTCTATAAGATTGACTAATTCCTCGAGTTCGGCAACTTGTGGATGCTTTTTCTCAGCCCTCGTCATCTTTATAGCATCAGGGGGAACAGGACAAGAATAGTCCATCTCAATCATATACTTGAGATAGGACCTCAATGCAGAAAGCATTCTATTAGTAGAGCGTGATGCCATCCTCTCCACAACTGGCTCACGATGTTTGGGTGTTTTCCGATCCTGTGATGCTAAATATGCCTTATAGGCAACTATAGTCTTCTTATCGATTTCATCAAAGTCGATTCCCTCTTCTTTAAGAAATGTCTCAAATACCCTTAGGTCTCGCTCATAGTTATACACCGTCTCAGGTGAGTAGTGATTCGATTGAATATTTAGTAGAAACTCATCAAGGTATTTTAATACTATCGCCATTACCTTCCCTTATAGAAAACAACTATATGCTACCACCTTATCCATATCGGTACTATAGTCTTTAACATTTCCAAGCGTCACATATTAATTGACTCTATGGCTTACATACACAGGTTTCAACTTGACGCCAGGCAGTGTATGCAAGCTTTCTTTGATATTTATGTCATGTTTACTAATACATGTTTCCATATACAAACTGAGTATAAGAATGATTATACTCAGTTATTTCTTGGCCCTGACAAGAAAATACCTATCTTTCTATGAATCATGATTCGTCCACATACCACAAATCAACACCTCTATTTTATCGCCATCTCAAGTATTGAGCTCGCCCTTTTCAACACTTTATCCACCCCCCACCCCTTTGATGCCGAAATGAAGATTGGTGCTATCACGTTGGAACTCATAACAACACTTCTTAAGGACTCCCTTAAAGCTATTTCTTCTTCAGCTAATTCATCTGCTGATACTATAAGATCTATTTTATTGAATACCGTCATCCTTGGAGTATCGATTAACTGTAACTCTTCCAAGACCTGCTCTACAGTATTATGTTGTTCCGCTGCATTCTCATGAGTTACATCCACAACATGCAATAGCAAATCAGCCTCTGTCAGCTCTTCAAGGGTAGCCCTAAAAGCCGCTACCAGGGTAGTAGGTAGCCTTTGAATGAAGCCCACTGTGTCGGTTAACAACGCTGGATTATTATTTGGTAGACGTATGCGCCTCGTCACAGGATCTAAAGTCGCAAATACTTTGTCCTCCACAAACACATCATCCTTACTTAAGGTATTGAACAAGGTACTCTTTCCTGCGTTGGTATAACCCACTATGGCTAGAATAGGGATATTACCCTTCCTGCGTCTTTGTCGATGAAGGCTTCGGTGCTTTCTTACAGATTCTATCTCTCTTTTAAGTCGTCCTATCTTCTGTTTGACCAACCGTCTATCAGTTTCTAACTGAGACTCTCCAGGCCCCCTTGTTCCTATTCCACCCCCTAGACGTTCCAGATGACTCCATTGACCTATCAAACGTGGCAGTAGATATTGCGCTTGAGCCAATTCCACCTGCAGTTTTCCCTCGCGACTCCTAGCACGGCTGCTAAATATATCGATAATGAGGGCAGTGCGATCTATGATCTTTATATCCAATATCTGCTCAAGATTTCGTTGTTGCCTCGGGGAAAGTTCGTCATCGAATATGATCACATCACAACCAGTTTCGGATTTGAGTGATACTAGCTCCTCTATCTTGCCAGATCCAAGATAATGGGTACTAGAAGGCCTTTCCATCTTCTGGGTTAACTCAGATACCACATCAACTCCTGCAGTGTCCGCAAGTTGCGCCAATTCGTCAAGCGAACTGCGCAGACTCCACAGCGTCTTTGCATTCTTTATCTCCCTACCAACAAGGATTGCCCTTTCCTTTGGAAGCTCAGTTGGCTCTGTACCTTTGGTAATAACTACCTCCGTTCCTTCATTCCTTTTTATTATCGATTATTTTCCTTTAATACAATCTACGTAAGTAAGCCTGCGTAACCCTTCATCCAATCTTTCATCAGAGATTGTGAGCGATATTCTGAAATAACCTTCACCATGCACTCCATATCCTGTACCAGGTGTTACCACCACGCAGGCCTCATCTAGCAGCTTTGTCGCGAATTCTGCAGAGGTAAATCCCTTCGGAACTCTAACCCAGATATATAGGCTTGCCTTTGGAATCATGGCTTCAAGCCCCATTTGTTGGAGTACGCTCATAATCCGATCACGACGCCGCTGATATATAATGTTGTGTTCCTTGATACAGTCTTGCGGACCACTCAGCGCTTTGATAGCAGCATGCTGGATAGCTTGAGGTATACCTGAATCCAGGTTAGACTTAACTCTCATCAATGCATCCACCATCTCAGAATTACCCACCATCATCCCAATACGCCATCCTGTCATATTGTAACTCTTCGACAACGAGTGAAACTCCACTCCCACATCTCGCGCTCCCGGTACTTGCATAAAGCTTAGTGGCACATAGTCGTCAAAGGCCACATCAGTGTAAGGAGCATCATGACAAACGACAAGATCAAACCTCTTTGCAAAATCAACAACCTTCTCATAAAAGTCCATCTCTGCTACAGCTGCAGTTGGATTATTGGGATAATTAATCCATAGTATCTTGGCCTTCTCAGCTATATGTATTGGAATATCTTCTAATATTGGGAGGAATCCACTCTCCTTGGTCAAAGGGATATAATATGATTCGCCACCTGCAAACATCGTACCTATGGAATACACCGGATAGGCAGGATCCGGAACCAAGGCGATATCTCCTGGATCTATAAAACACAATGCCATGTGCCCTATGCCTTCTTTTGAACCAATTAAGGGCAATACCTCTTTATCAGGATCAAGGACTACCCCAAAACGTCTTTTATACCAATCTGCGATCGCTGTCCTAAGCTGAGGCAATCCTTCGCTTTCTGGATAACGATGATTAGCAGGATCATTCGAGGCATCGCATAAACATTCAATCACATGTGGGGGAGTCGGGAGATCAGGATCACCAATAGCAAAGCTGATCACATCCTCCCCCCTACTTCGCTTCTCCGCGATCTTTCGAGATATCTCTACAAACAAATATGGGGGAAGTTTTTCAATACGTTTAGAAGTCTTCATACTCTCTCTCCAAGAAGATATAGCGAAACCAATTATCAGCTATGTTCCAATCTATTTTCACCCAACATAACCTCAGTCATTATACCGGGATAAGTACTCCATGCAAATTTACAGAGAAGTTCTATTTATATGAAGTAAATATGACCTGCCCATAAGTTATATATACCGATTTTCTCTAATCTATATGCCTATCGTCTACCCCTTTCCTTGACTTAATTATCTCAGCTTCATTATTTCATCATCAATGAATCATTTTTGTATGTTTTATATAGTTTTATATAGTTGCATGATATTGCCCTAAAGAAATCGCTGTCATATAGTGTAGAAGAACATACAGGATGATACAGGTGTTCATGCGGTTGAACACATTAATTATCAGTACATATTTCACCATTTTTCACGTGATTTCATCAATTTTTTGCCACATAATTCACACAATTATTGTATAAGAGTAAATAGATGGTAAACGATAAGTAACGGACAGTCCTGCAAACTTGTCCGATTCTTAAGTGTTCTGATAACACATCTTCAAGAGAGGTGAGCACAAATGAGAAAAGCCCTAGTGACCCTATTAGTCCTCGCCATGGTTATCACGCCTCTATCTGCAATTGCATCTACCAGCATAGCACAGGCAGCTGCAAAGCTTATAATCACTAGCGATGTTAGTGATTCTCACCTACAACCCGGACAGACTACCAATGTCGAACTCACTATAACCAATGTTGGCACTAGTAATGCAACTAGTACCCGCGTAGAGCTAGTTGGTAATGAAAACATTTCCGTAGAATCTAGTGTCATAGACGTCGGAACATTAGCAGGATTAAGCTTTACAGAAAAGAGCATTCCCATTTCTGTAGCTGATGATTGCCCAGCGGGAGATCATGTAATAGATGGCAAGCTCCGCTATCGCACATCACTTCTTTACAGTACCACTGTAGACTTCGAAGTCCAGGTCACCGTATATCGACAACCATTACTTGATATCGCCAATGTAGAATTCAGCCAAGAAGTCATTAGCCCTGGAGATACATTTTCAATGTACCTCGATATCAAGAACGAAGGTATTGGGGATGCTAAACATATTAGTGTATTTCTAGGATACGATGTTCTTGATGTTGCTGGGGTAATACCCAATGAGGTACTCCAACGTATTCCCGAGGATCTTTTGCCAGATATTCTTCTGACTGGAGAGAAAAGTCTGCGTTTGAATAAGACACCATTCCTCCCCGAGCAAGACCTTATGATCTATCTCGATGATTTGTGGGCAGGTCAAGAGCAGAGGATCGAGTTCGTACTTACTTCAGACACCCACGCTCAGCCTGGCAGATACATGTTACCGATTGCAATCTTCTGCGAGGACATCACGGGTAGAACCCAGCGGACTGTTGAAAACATGGTCGGAATTGATATGCAGGGTCCTCCAGGGAGTACCTTCATCGATATAGTCAATGTGAGTTTCAGCGAAGAACAGATCAAGCCAGGCGATCCTTTTGTACTCACTCTCAAGCTCCGGAATCAGGGAACCACTCGAGCAACCAATGTAAGGGCAATTCTCACTAGCCAGGTAACCGAGGACTCAGGTGGATTATCGGCTACTGTATTGAGTCTAATTGAAGACATTTTGCCCGAGGGACTGCTTCCTGAGGATCTACTAGGTACTGATAGAGGCATTACTCTTGTGGATACTCCCTTTGTACCACTTACTGATTATGTCGCTTTCATTGACAACCTAGAACCAGGTGAAGAGCAAGAGATATCATTTCCACTTCAAACAAGTGATACAGCTCAACCAAAACCATACACCGTTCCAATAGCATTGTTATGTAAAGATGACAAGGGGAAAGAACAACCCGCGTTGAACAATGCCATTGGTATCAATTTATCTGGAGCACCGGGGAGCTCATTTGTTGATATAGTCGATGTGGCCCCTAGTTCAGAAGAGATCAGGCCAGGTGATGCATTCACCCTATCTATTACAGTAAAGAACCATGGAACCACTATAGCAAGGGATGTAAAGATCGTCGTAGCATACGATGTCTCTGCTATAGAAGAAGCTGACGCTTCCCTCATGGAACAAGTCACAGAGGGATTGTCTCTAGAAAACCTCATCGGAACATCCACCGAGAGCACGGTGCAGGACATCCCAATTCTACCAATCACGGACTTCATTGGTTTTGTGGGCACTCTAGAGCCCGGTGAAGAAAAGATTGTTGACTTCCAGCTACGATCTAGCATGATAGCCGAAGCCAAAGCATATGCAATTCCAATAACCATTATTTACGCCAATAGTCAAGGAGAGGAACAAGCACCCGTTAATAACGTTGCTGGAATACTGCTGCAAGGCGATGTCAATTTAGCCCTCGCTGGTATCACTACAGATCCAGAGACCCTTAGTCCTGGTGAAGATTACACTTTGATGCTTCGTATAGAGAACCTTGGAACGCAAGATGCCAATTCGGTGCGTGTAGCTATCAATGGCTCAGTTGACTACCTTGGAACACTGGGGCCTGGTGATGTTGGGGTTGCTATGTTCGATATGCAAGCGGAGGAAGAAAGGGATGCATACTCAGTTGAGGTAACATACTCTGATGTAGAAGGAATACCCATCGCACAGAATCCTATTGAAGTAGTCGTTGAGTCTCCTAATGGTGAGGGACTCAATATGTTTTATATATTCTTAGTACTTGGTGCTATACTATTAGTAGTTTTATTGTTCTCGTTGCGGCGGAGGTCTCGGAGAAGTACTGAATGAGGCAACTTATCATCAAGAGTCTCTTGATAAGAAAGGTCAGGAGCCTCCTCACTGTATTGGGTATCGCCATTGGTATAGGCATGATTGTAGCGTTAGTCTCTGTGACCGAGGGACTAAATGCTGAAGCTGAGGATACTTTTGCTGGCATGCAAATGATCACTGTAGAGCCAAAACAGCTTTTGCGTCCCATGCCAGTGTCAAATGTCAATACAATAGAAAAACTTCCTGGTGTTACCTTAGTTAGTCCTTTCGTCACAGCGATAGTAGGCACGGTGGATGACGTGGAAGTGCTAGAAGACGCCTCGGGCGGATTAATCCCTCCTACTATGAGAGGATATGATCCAATTAGGGCCAAGGAAAGTGCCAGTAAGATACCTGATAGTATTATCAGAGGTAGATACCTAGTCGACGGTGACAGAAACTCCGTGGTTTTGGGCAAACCCATAGCAGACAGGTTCAAAAAGTCCTATGGAAGTACAATAGACATAGATGGAAGAACCTTTAACGTTGTAGGTATTTTTGAGACTGGTCTGATAGTCACAGACAACCTCATGATCGTTCCTTTGGACACAGCTAGAGATCTCCGCAATATGGCACCAGACTCCATAAGTGGAATGAGTGTGGTGGTTGATAACCAAGACAATATTACAAATGTGGCACGTAGGATAGAACAAGCACTACCCCAAGTTAGAGCGACCACTCCCGAAGAAATACAGGCTGATTTCGAAGACCTCTCTGGAGCCATTACCACGGCAACATGGGTTATAGCCAGCGTAGCGGCGGTTGTTGGTGGTATTGGCATCATCAATTCTATGGTTATGAACGTCATGGAGCGAAGAAGGGAGATTGGCGTCCTCAAGGCAGTCGGATGGACAAGGGGTGAGGTGCTCAGAACCTTTCTGATAGAGTCAACCATTCTAGGTTTCCTCGGCGGCTTGGCGGGAGTTATAATTGGAGTAGTAGGAATGACCGCCATTACCACCCTTCTACCTATTGTCGTAGCTAAGATAACCCCAGAACTCATTATTGAGGCACTTCTCTTTGCTCTGATACTGGGAGCTGGTGGGGGATTATATCCCGCATGGCGAGCAGCAAGTGTCCACCCAATAGAGGCGCTACGGTATGATTGAGCTTAAACAAGCCACTAAGCTATATCGTTTGAGCGAACGTGTTGAAGTCAGAGCCCTAGATAATGTCAACCTACGTATAGAAGATGGTGATTTCGTTATAATACTGGGACCAAGTGGATCCGGCAAATCAACGATGCTTAACATGCTTGGAGCTCTGGACAGACCGACTTCTGGAAGTGTCATTCTTGACGATGTAGATTTAGCTCGTCTTTCCGACAATGGATTATCTAAGATACGAAGATACAAAATTGGATTCATTTTTCAGTTTTTCAACCTGGTAACCACACTGACTGCCGTAGAAAATGTGATGCTTCCTCTCTCCCCAGTAGAGCGCAATAAGGCAAAACTCCAGCAAAAAGCAGAAAGCCTACTCACAAGTATGGGTTTGGAATCACGCATGGACCACCGGCCAACAGAGCTATCTGGCGGTGAGCAACAACGGGTTGCCATCGCTAGAGCATTGATGGCAGATCCTCGCATTATCCTTGGTGATGAACCAACTGGTAACCTAGATTCAAAGACAGGTCATGACCTAATCCGGATTATGAAAGAGCTCAATGTTGAAAAAGGAATAACCTTTATTATAGTCTCCCACGATCCATCCATAGCATCCGTTGGAAATAGGGTAATTCAGATGAAGGATGGTCACGCAACAGAGGTCCCTCCACCAAATCCAACAGATCCACCTACAACCTTTGCTTCATCAGCTTAGAATCTTGTTGCAGAAGTTCGCTGCTGTCATTACTCGTATTTGATGCCCACATTTAGTATTGTCTCTAATTAGAGTCACTAATATTCCACACAACCATGACGGACAATATAGATATACGATTATGCCCTTAGCTCCATCCGCATGGTGCTGTGCAAAAACAAACTAGCTATTTAATTAAAAGGAACGCCCGCGACGAAGCAATCTCAGAAAGACGACATGACTAAACACTCTAGATTGCTTCGCTCCACTCCTAAGAAACTGGAGGGTTCTTTTACTATTATCCCGTGTCCCTCACAAGTCCCATGCTTGCAATGACAGGAGGGGTTTGCCCAACAAACATTGTATTTGGGAGCTACGGTAATAATCATATATACAGATTCAGGTATGGGATAATGTCTTATCTTGGATGCCCACAGTAGATACAAGTAAAATGCAACTTAATATTCTAAAAAAAGCAGAAATCCCGATTCTAACAAGGAGGCGCACTCCCTTGACTTTCCCGTTTGCGCCACGATACAATTCAACCTAAATAAACCGCATTCTGTAATAGGGGGCAGTGGATGTATACCGAGGAAGAACTCAGGGAAATTGAGAAGCAGCGAAAGGAATGGGAAGAAGGGCCACTTCGCAAATCCCTTCAGCGTTTTGGGCTCGCTGATAATCCTACTAAGTTCTGCACCCCATTAGATGTTAAAGGTTTCAGCTTTCTAGATAAAGTTGGCTTTCCCGGGGAATACCCGTTCACCGCAGGGAAATATGGAGTGAATATGCCCCCAGGATTGCTTGAGATGGGTCTGGGCATGGCCTCAGGAGGTAGAGCTCCAGCGGGAGGTTACTCGGGCTATGGCACAGCCGAAGATACCAGAGACCATTACAAAAACATGCAATCCCTAGGAATGATGACCGGTCCAAACATCGCATTTGATCTACCAACACAGTGTGGATATGACTCCGATGATGCCTCGGCCCGCGGAGAAGTAGGCAAAGTTGGTGTAGCGATTGATACCTTGCATGACTTCGAGATTATTTATGAAGCTTTTACAGGTTCGTTGGAAATAGATAAGATATCTTCCAATTGGACAATTAATGGCATGACCAACATTATAATAGCGATGTATATTGCCATTGCAGAGAAACGCGGTGTACCTTTAGATAAACTAAGAGCTACACCACAGAATGACATATTGAAGGAATATATAGCTAGAGGTACTTATACGTTCCCCATCAAAGCATCCATGCGGATGACCAGGGACACAATGGTATACTGCACTCAAAACATGCCTAACATGAACACAATAAGCATATCCGGCTATCATATTCGGGAAGCGGGAGCCAATCCTGCCCAGGTTTTAGCATTTACACTCTCTGACGGTATAGCTTATATGCAAGAGGGAGTGAATGCGGGCTTAGATATAGATAGTTTTGCACCACGGACTACCTTCCTCAATTTCGGTGGAACTATGGAGGTCTATCGAGAGATAGCTCTATACAGGGCACTACGGCGGGTATGGGGCAGGATAATGAAGGATCGGTTTAACGCAAAGAATCCAAGGAGCTGGATGCTCAGAGGTATCGGTGGCCCGATGGGGTGTTCAGTGACTACAGCACAGCGGCCTCTAAACAACCTCTCTCGTGGTGTTATCCAAGGTGTTGCATCTGCCCTATGTGGAGAGATACCTGCAGGAGGCGCTCCTTTTGATGAACCGCTGGGCTTGGGACACAGTCGAGAAGGGATGCAATTGACTATTGATGCTGCGAGGATTATGGTCTGCGAAGCCAGGTTATGCGATGTAGCAGATCCTGTGGCAGGTTCCTTTTTCTTCGAGGCACTCACAGATGAGATTGAGCAAGAAGGATGGGCGCTTATCAACAAGATCGATGAAATGGGTGGCGCACCAGCGGCTATTGAAAAAGGATTTCCTCAAAGAGAGATTGCAAGGAGCGCCCATGAATGGCAGCGGCAGATAGAAGCAGGTGAAAGGACCGTAGTGGGAGTAAACAAGTTTGTGGGTGAACAAGAGTTAGATGTCCTGCCGCAAACTATCGTTGAGCATCCCTATGATCCCAAGAAAAGGGCAGCGGCAGAGGAGAAGCAAATTGATCGTCTTACAAAGATCAAGAAGGAAAGGGATAATGAGGCAGTCCAGGCAAGCCTGAAACGTCTCAAAGAGGCTGCCCAAGACGATAGCGTCAACTTGATACCTCCGCTTGTGGAATCAGTAAAACTCTATGCTTCACTTGGAGAAATGACCAAGGCCCTTAAAGAAGTATTTGGAGAATACCAGTCTTACGGTAATCTCTAAGTAGAACGCCAGTTCCCCGATAGCTCAATGGTAGAGCATGCGGCTGTTAACCGCAGGGTTGTAGGTTCGAGCCCTACTCGGGGAGCCAATTCATTCTAAGCAAGATTTTTCTTTCCTGTCCACATGGTTCGCATCCCTCAGAACAGCTAATTACCCATTAGGCATTTCACACTTCTATAGCTAAGGGCCACGCCTCTAAACAGGTCCTCTAGCCATCTCTTTACATCATTTTGAAGAATCTGGTCTATTGCTGCAATAAATTCCAGTACATCCTTCATGCCGTGACACTTCAATGATTTGTAACTCTTGCCGACTCTAGGAAGACCAAAGTCTCTCCTACTCACAGGCACAGCTCGATAAACATAAGTCAAACAGACAACATCATTATGTATTGTCCAAAAGAATTATATCTTGAAAATGAACTTTTTCGAGATGTTGTGCGTTATTTATTACAGGGCGGTTTTTTTAAGCCCTCCCCCAAAAAAGCACAGGGCACTAGGTGAATGTTGAAAGAAAAGCTGCAGAAGACTACGCCTTTTATCTACGGAATCACTTTCATCCTGATTCTATCGATCTGTTCATTAGGATTCCTTACTCCGTTTTCTACAGTTTCGATCGGCTCTGCGTCTTCGGGAACAGAATTCAATTCATCTGTCTCATGCCTCTACAAAGCAGGGCTGAATGGTAGTATTACTAGCAACATCCTGGTGGATAGGTTGACCGATGACGGAGACGAAACCATTCTCGTGGGCACTTCCGATGGACTCTATCTGATCTCCAACGGTGTGCTGCAGCGCTACATCCCCTCACCCTTCGGGATATCTCACATCGCGTTGGTAGAAGATGTGACTGGCGATGACCTCAGAGATATTGTGGTCTCTCTTAAGGAGGCCGATGTCCCCGCACTCCGATGCTACGATGGCGCCACCGGTGAGAAAGTCTGGCACTTCGCTTCCAAACAAAAGGTCTTCGTGAAAGGAATGGGCTGGGGGGAAGTCCAGCTTGCCACCACTGGCCTCCAGATTGCCAGGGATCGAGACTCCCAGATCGTGATAGTGACGAGTGGCCGCTGTGTGTTTGCCCTAGACGTTCATGAGGGCAGTCAGTTATGGAAGTTCGAGGCCTTGGATCGCTTGGGGCACCTGGCTCTGGTTGCCGATATCAATGGCGATGACGTTGAAGAACTCGCTATAGGTTCTGAGGATGGTTATCTATACATGCTCAGTGGGAAGTCGGGAAAGGTGCTGTGGAAAAAGAGGATCGCTGAGGAGCTTACCCTGGAATATGGAGGGGGTAACACTGAGATGGTACAGACAGGAATAACGAGTATCCAAACTCTAGCTAGAGAGACTGGCCGGATCATAACAGGCTCAGGAGACGGCAAGGTTCGATTGATTGACCTGAAGGACAAGAGGTGTGTGTGGGAGAAAACCATTGTCGCATCGGAGGACGACCTACCGACAAACCTTCGCGTCTTTCTGGGGGTGGATACTACCGAGGACGGATTGCCTGAGGTCCTGGTAGCCAAGGACGATTATGAATGCCAAGGGGATGACCGGTCCTCCGGAGGCGGTTCTATCTTTGGAGGTTCGACGAGCCGCGTTCCTACAATACAATGGGAGGAATTCGGCGAGGGGCATCAGGAGGTGCAGTCATCTGGCGAACTCGAACAGAGGGAAGTCACCCTTCTCGACGCCGAGGGTGGGGAGGAGCTGTGGCAAAGGGACCTCTATCTGTGGAGCGATGCTGATCCGGAGATTGCCTCCCACAACGGCGATCCTGTATTCCTGGAGCCTCACAAGCAGCAGGTGAGAAGAATTGACCTCTCCACCGGAGACCTGCTTGATTCAATCGCAATAAGCACCCTGGATGGGGAAGCGCCCAGGATTAAAGTCTTCAACGATGAATAGCTACCTCCTCGCTTCAGACGGAAGCGATCTCGCAGTCATCTCGGCCACATCAGGGAACACAGAGTGGTACTACCCCAGAGCAGAGGGTTCCGAGGCGGAAACTGGCGAGTTCACCGGTGACGAAACACAAGACCTTCTCGTCTCCTTCAAAGCGATGCAACCAGCAGATCAGGAGACGAGGATCAGGATAGTGAGCGTGCTCAAGGGTGCCGCCTATAGTGAAGCATGGAGCTACGAAGTCCCCTATGACGAGTTTGTTACGTTGGGTGGACTGGAAGAGGCGCAGGCAGCTCCTGACCTGACCGGGGACGGGATTCAAGATGTGATCGCATATCGAGACGGGAGCATCTTTGTGTTCATTGGCACCGATGGCTCCCTCTCTGAAATCGGCGCCGCCGGTGGAGGCATAGCTTACCTCGATACCATGGATAAGGGAGAGAACACGGTTATTGCGGCTGGCCTGCAGGATAGAATCCTGATCATCGACAATGTCGGAGATCAACTATGGAATAGCCCCTATTCCGACTGGGCGGACGAGACCACCGGAGAGTTCCGAGTGCTGGAGGATATCAACAACGACGAAATTAGCGATTTGGCGATCCTGTTCAGCGACCGGATAGTCATCGCGGAGAGCACGGGAGAAAACCCTCTGGGCTTCCAGGTGTGCCATACCATTGAGGCTGAGGAGGGAAAGGCCTTCACGTTCAGAGAGCTGGCGCCGGATGCTAACGCAGATGGTGTGCGGGAGATAGTCGTCCAGGAATCGGAGGAGACGATAGCCTCTGACCAAACAGGTGGCATGAATATCTCGGACGGAATTCTTACTCTCCATGGCCCAGGAGACCAGAATTTTACCCTGTTAATGATTTCACCCGTGGGAGGAGAAACGCTGCTGGAACTGGAAGCACAGGCCGGAACGCCCTTCGATCTGGCCTGTGATGATTTCAACGGCGATGGTCATGCCGATTCTCTCGTCTGCTGGGAATCGGCATGGAATTACAGTGATGTAACGAACCCAAAGCTGGAGATCTTCTCAGGGAAGACGGGAGAAAGCCTGTGGAGTTTTTCCTATCCCACGAGACCTTGGGAGGGATGGAGGGCCTCTGGTGATACGGTGCCTGCTGCCTCCGTAGGGGACCTCAACGGCGATGGAAACGATGAGCTAGCCTTCAGTATCGATATTAAGGATGTCGTAAGTACTACTGCAAAAGAGCTTTGGATATATGATGTGTCCAATGATGCCCTGCTCAAGAAGATCACCCTGCCTGCTACCAAACAATCCCCCAGCGGAGGACAACGCGTCGTCACTTTGGGTAATGCCGAGGGTGAAATCCGCAGCTTCAATAGCGTGGAGGGGAACACCTTTTATTCGCCTGGGGAGGCGATACAAAGAGTAGAGGACCTTAATGGGGATGGAACTCCGGAACTGGTCACCCTTATCAGTCAAGATGTGGCAACTACCGGCACCAGGAATTGTGTAACCATGATAGATGTCATGAGCGATAGGTTGCCATACTGCTTTTGGATGAGCACCCCGGAGTTCTTTGAGACGGAAGAGGAGAACGTGCTGGGCGCGGTGACAGGGAGCGGCGTGTATCTTGTAGACACTACGGATAACCTTCGGATAACTTCCCCTGCCGACGGAAGTAGTAATGCCTCACCGGTGAAGGTCTCTTGGGAAGGAACCGGCTCCGGTGACTTTGTTGAGGTCTTCGTTGATGGCGTCCGGAGCACCCTTACCAATGATGCCAAGGCAAGTATATCCATGGCCAGCGGGGAGCACTCCTTAGTGGTGCGCTCTATCGATGACGGCGGAAGGGTATCCTTTGCGGCAACGACCTTCAAAGTGAAGGAGTTCCCCTGGGCTACCCTTGTGACCCTTTTGGCAGTTGTGCTCCTGCTTATCATCTATTTCTATGCCAGGATCAATCGAGCCCGTCGCAGACGGCGCAGCAGGGAGATTTCTTAATGAGGAAGCCAGGAACCCATGAGATTGTGAATAGGAATCTATGAATTCATGGCTTCGTGGTTTCAGTATAAAAGGCGTTGAGGGGAAGCATGACGACTAGTCTGATGATAGAAACGAAAAGACTGACCAAGACCTTCGGCGCGTTCGTTGCCGTCAAGGATCTTGACCTGAAAGTTCGAACGGGGAGTATTCATGGCTTTGTAGGGCCAAACGGTGCCGGGAAGTCCACTACCCTCAAGATGCTGATCGGTGCCATCAGGAGCACCGCAGGGGAGGGGAGGATCGGTGGACATCCCCTTGGTTCTGAGGCAGCAAGGAGGCTCCTTGGATATTCCTCTGATCGCCCCTCTTTCTACAGGGACATGACTGCCTGGGACTATCTGGTTCATATGGCAGAGCTGAGCGGGATGCGTATCGACGAGGCGGAATCCAGAGCCAGGGAGCTATTGAAATGGCTGGAATTAGCAGAGTTCTCTGATGCTAAAGTAGGTGGTTTTAGCGCTGGGATGAAACAGCGGCTGAGTCTAGCCCTGGCAATGGCTCACCGACCACGGCTGCTGCTCCTCGATGAACCTACCGCTAACCTTGATCCCGATGGCAGAGCATCCCTTTTGGAGCAACTCAGGCAGCTTCAGCAAGAACAAGGCATCACCATCTTTATAAGCAGCCATATCCTGCCGGAGCTGGAGCAACTCGTGGACGCAGTAACCATGATCGACAAGGGGCGCATAGTTGCCGAGGATAGCATCTCCCAATTGAAGCAGGAGATATCTTCAAATCATTACGTTCTCACTACCTCGGACAACGAAGCGGTCTATCGTGCTCTGGAGGACAAGGCCTGTGTGCAGGAGATCCACCTCGATGCTGAGGGTGTTATCCATTTGACCAGCGATGATTTGGCTACCTTGCAGGATACGGTAATGGAAGCCGTATCTGCATGCAAGGCACTGCTCAAGAACTTCGGCGAAGAGCAGGTGAGCCTGGATGATATCTATCGTAAGACGATGAGGCAGGACAAGGATTCTTGATTACTATATTGTTATAAGGTTTCCTACCAAGGAGGAATGTTGGGCTTTCGAACGGTATTTCGCAAAACGCTTATTGACCTTACGGGATGGAAGAGCCTGCTGACCCTTGTTGTGATTGGCCTGCTGTTTCCAGTCCTTGTGATGATGTCCCACCAATGCAACACCGATTGGGGTCTGGCAGCACAGACCCACAGCCTGGTGGATTTCTTTCTCATGGTCTTTTTCATCTGGACTGGCGGATTTTTTATCGCTTTCCTGGTATCGGCAAACGCAGTGGGCTCCATCTCCAAGGAAGATGCAGAGGGGACCCTGCTCTTCCTGGTAAGCAAGCCTGTCAGCCGTCGCCATATCGTGCTGGCAAAACTGGCGGCTGTAGTGGTACGGGCGGTGATCCTGGAGACCCTCATGGCAATGGTCTTTTTCCTGATCCTTCGATTCCTGCTTCCCTTGGAACAGGATACCTTCCTGGCCTTTTTGAGAACTATACCCTGGCTCATCCTGTACTCTCTTGTGATCGTTGTTCTTTGCGGTACTCTGTCAATGGCCCTTTCGGCCCTGATAAGGAACCAGATCGTAGCAATGAGCCTTGTCAGTGTTGCCATCATAGCCCTCTTTCTATCGGGAGCGGTGGTTCACCGGATGGTCCCGGACAACTACGATGATTACCACCTCTACTACGTCGATCCCTCATATCATCTGGGTAATGTTTTTGTTCCCGTTCTGAAACAAACCTCTGGCGGAGAGCTGCCCCCGGCTTCCTCCGAGGCTTCGGATTCGGTAGATATGATGCGAGGCATGAACGGGGTGTTCAAGAGCGGAGACGATTCCCGGGGCAAAGCAGGCGTGCTGGAATTCTTCTACCCGGCGGAGCTGACTGACTACGTAAGTCCAGCGGTATCCCTGGCGCTCTTTGTAATGATCTCCGGCCTTGCCTTAGGACTGGCCTTATGGGCAATGGAGAGGAAGGAAGTGCATTAGGGGCACAACATATGCAGATTGTGATCACCGGGGCTACAGGTTTTATCGGCAAAGCTTTGTGCTAGAGCTTGGTCCAGGATGGCCACGAGGCCGTTGCGCTCACGCGCAGTCCTGCCAAAGCAAACAAGGTATTGGGAGAACAGGTCACATCTATCCAGTGGGACGGTTGCAGCTCAGAGGGGTAGTCATCCCTAGTCGAATGTGCCAGGGCCATTGTCAACCTGGCTGGGGAGAATACCGGCGGCGGACGCTGGATGTGGGCAATGAAGCAAGTCATTCTCCAGAGCCGTCTGTATGCGGGACAGGCCGTAACCAGGGCGGTGGAGGATGCCAAGACGAAGCCAGGTGTGGTTATCCAGGCGTCAGGTATTGGTCGCTACGGTCCGCATGGAGATGAGGTGCTTGATAAGTCAGCGCCCTACGGCAGCGATTTTCTCTCCGATGTAGCCTGCCAGTGGGAGGCATCGACTGGAGCTGTGGAGCGATGGGGGGTGCGTCGGGTGATTCTTCATACCAATGCAGTGCTCGAAAGGGATGGAGGCATGCTACCTCGGATGCTTCTCCCTATTCGTCTGTTTGAGGGTGGACCCTTGGGCAATGGCCATCAGTGGCTTTCCTGGATTCATCGGGAAGATGAAGTGCGGGCTCTTCGTTTCTTCTTGAAAACAAGGATGTCCATGGAGCCTTCAACCTGACTACCCCAGAACCTGTGACGAAGCACGACTTCTGTCGTCTGTGGGCAAGGCGATGGGGCGACCATCCTGGTTGCCTATCACAGGATTCGTCTTGCGGCTGCGTTGCGGTGAGATGACCGATACTCTGCTGCTCTCCGGCCAGCGCTTCGTCCCCAAATAGTTACAGGAGGCGGGATTCGGGTTCAACTATCCCAAAGCCGAGCTTGCCCTGAAGGAGATCGTATAGAGATGTCAAGGCTGATCCCTGGACGTAGCCATTATCTTCACGTTCGATAATTGCGGTGAGTTGTTTTTGCATAATACCTACTCCTGGTTACCTTTTGAGTACCCAGCAAGATAATATATCGCTCTTTGCACGCTCACAATTCTCATAAGTGATCTTGTCATACAGTCTCCCTATTTACATCCCATAAAGAGCCTGTATTGGGCCTGTTTGCGAATAAAACCTGGTAACCATCTTATACATACTCCCCTGAAGATGGCAGGTTGGATTTCAGTTCCTTCAATCCAACAATATTGCAGCGCGATTGCCTTTGGGTTTCGCCGTGCTCACTCCAACCCGCATCTGTCCATCTTCGTGTCCGAGAGCATCTTGGAGAAAGATGGGATGATCCCACTCCCTCACGGGCACAGGCCTTTTACCAAGAGTTCTCAAATTTTTACGAGAAGGGGTATTGACAAAATTTGATTGGATAGTAAAATAGTTGCAAAGAACTTTGTGTTGCAAAGTACAACCCAAAACCTGTAGGGGGTTGGGGATTGCAGGAGGTACACAAATGGCATATGCAATGAATTTGAAGCAGATCGAGAGGAAAGCCTGGGTGTCCCATTTCGAGGACGGATTGTGGGATATCGCTTTGGCCATGTTCATGCTAACACCTGCAATTCGGACGTTCACGGACAACGTCTGGTTCACCCTCTTGTTTGCAGTGGCCCCGTTGGTCCTTATAGGAGGGAAACGATTCATTACCACCCCCCGTATTGGCCGAGTCAAGTTCGGTCGTGAGAGAAAGGATAGACAGAGGAGGATACTGATCGCCTTTGGTCTGACAATCCTCATCACTCACGCAGCCCTTGTAATCGTCCTGGGTGTGCTGAATCCCTCCGAGACATGGATGCGTGTGGTCACGATAGGCCTTTGCCTCGGGGCAATCTTGGGGTTGGTGGCCTATCTCCTCGACATCCCGCGTCTCTATGGGTATTTCCTGTTGCTTTTGACGGGTTGGGTACTTTGGGAGGCCTTCGGTGATCCTACTGGTCCGATCTGGCTCGCCCTTTCAGGGGGTGTTGTCCTGACCATTGGGATTGCCCTGCTCCTTCGTTTCCTTCACAAATATCCAAAGCTGGCTGAGGAGGTGCTGGACAACAATGTATGAAGTAGACGATGATACTCTACAACCGGTGCCAGAGATCGATCGATTGGTTCACGAACCAGCCCGGCTGATGATCCTTGCGCACCTTTACGTTGTAGAAAGCGCAGATTTTCTCTTCCTGATGCGCCAAACCGGGCTGACCTTTGGAAATCTGTCATCGCACATGAGCAAGCTGGAGGCTGCGGGATACATCGATATCCAGAAGGAATTCGTGGGCAAGAAGCCCCATACCATGCTTCAGATCACCAACGCGGGACGAGTCGCCTTGCGCGAGTACCAGAAGCGCATGAAGCAGGTCCTTGATGATCTGCCTGATTGACTGCTCGGTGTCTATTGCTTCCAAACTGCGTAATACTTCTTCCTGCTCGCCACAGAGGCCACGAGACTGGAGTTGCTTTGAGGTCTTCGCCGGGAAGGTGGCAGAGGGGATCAAGCTTCGGCACGACCACGGGGATCAGTATATGTCACATGGCTTTTTGGGAGGAGATTCGATTCCTGGGTATCGAGAGTACACCAGCCTTCGGTCGAGAGCCTGAGGGGAACGGCTGCGCTGAGCGATTCCTACGTACTCTCAAGGAGAACCTGTTGTCTGTGAAATCCGAATATGAAACAATAGACGGAATGTTGGTAGCTGTTTCTGGGTTGTCTGATAGTCAAACGTCCTTGGCGAGAAAGTGACCTTTTTGCTCACAGGGGCAGATATTGCCACTTGACAAGAAAGGCCTTATAAGAGTTAGCCGTTCCTATCTTTACCTTGATAGTTCTCAAGCAATTCCTCAAGCCGAACAAAGAACTCATTTCGTATGTTCTCTATGTGCAATGCTTCCTTGAAATCCACTATTGCCGTATCCCTACGCTTAAATCTATCTGGTTCCACTTGTAATGCATAAGAATTGATCTGTCTTTTCCAGAACCATTCTGCACAGCAGAATTGGACGTTTTCCGGATCGATAACCGTGATCGTTTTTAGAGATTGAAATAACTTTTTTCCCAAAAGACTATTCTCAATACAAAAGGCAATGTAGGCGATCCTATACTCCACTTTGGGAATGACACCTTTTAATGGCAATGGTGCAAGGTTATGAGTATCTTTTTGTCCGTTGTAGACAAAATGGCCATAGCAGCTTTGCAGAGTGAAACAATAAGACAAATCGTTAAACCCATTGATGAGGTCTATGATAGGTATGTCAATCATGTCATCAGTGAGATCGCACAGAGTTTTCTGTTTTTGCGCTTGAAAATGGGGATTTTCCGCTATTTTTTTTAGTTCAGTGAAGGTTTCCAATTCTGCTATCCCTATCCATATAGTAACAATTTATGTTTCTTTGGCTAACGCAGAACTCAAGCACTGCTCAATTCTGGAGGATTGCGCCAGTCTGTTCAATCATGCGACTTGGCCGCTGAACACATGTCAATCAAGCCAGCTACTGCAATCGCTTGCAGCACTCTGTTGGACGGCTCCCCCGCCTTTTCCTACACGCCGTAAACGTTCGCGTCAGTGCCCAGAACATGAGAAGTGGTCCTGTTAGTGCCGCGTTTGCTGCAAATCCGATGTTGTGGCGGCTAGTCAGTGTTGCTGCCAAAGGATCGTCAAAAGCATGGTCATTGATAACGTAAGTCCATGTAGAGGCGGGGCCTCGAAGCCCCAACTCCTCCATGTCCACCCCACCGGATATGATTTTCAGTGACATGAATCTCTCAACCATCCGAGCATCCATAGTGTCCAAAGTGTCAATGAATGACTGCGCCGCACCCTTTTGAAACTCTTCAAGAGGAGACAGCCCGGCCACTTCTGCCAGGTGGACACTATCTCGAATCTCTGTAATCGTTGCCAGGTGCTCCGACCATCCTTCGTCAATAGCGTATAGAGTCAGTCTTCTTTCTAGATCATGCAAAGCTTCCTTCCCCAACGCCTGACACGCGCTTTCCCAGGCTGCAGGAAGGCGATCCTTCAGCACGCTCGGGGAGGTTGTCCCACTCAGCACTGATTTACGTCGTTCACAAATCAAACGACGTTGCTGCTCTATAAATTGTGTGTAGCGCCAAAGGTTGTGTGGCTGGACGCCATCTCCTAGGTAGTAGATCATCAATCCTATATCGTGTGAGCAGCTCGTCCTCCAGGCTGATGAAAAACCGAGATGCGCCTGGATCACCCTGTCGTCCAGCGCGTCCACGCAGTTGATTGTCTATCCGGCGGCTCTCGTGACGGTTTGTGCCAATAACATACAGACCACCGAGATCTGCTACCTTGTCACTCCCCTCTCCCTTGCTTCCCCCCAAACGGATGTCGGTTCCCCTGCCAGCCATGTTTGTCGATATCGTGATGGCGCCGAGGGCTCCGGCTTCGGCAATGATACGCGCCTCCTGATCGTCTCGCTTGGCATTGAGGATATTACAACCAACTCCAACTGCCAGCAAATCTGCGGCGAGTTCCTCGGACTCTTCTACGCTGAGGGTACCCACAAGTATGGGTCGTCCTGTGCTGTGGACCATTTCGATTTCTGCCAGGAGCGCACGACGTTTGACCTCTCGATGCACAAAAACTAGATCTGGATGATCTATGCGAAGGTTTGGCCGGTTGGGTGGAACAACCAGTATATCGAGTCCATAGAAACTTGAAAGCTCATCGGCAGCAGACTCAGAGGTAGCGGTCATGCCACAGAGATGTGGATACTGCAGCAGAAAGTGTTGAAGTGTAATGGATCCCAGGACACGTCCCTCCTTTGAGGGCCGCACACCCTCCTTGGCTTCGATGGCTGCCTGTAAGCCATCTGGCCAATGACGATCTTCCATAACCCGCCCCGTAAATTCATCCACGATTTCTACTCGGCTGTCCCGAACGATATAATCCACATCTCGCTGCATCAGCATCCTGGCATGAAGGGCAAGATTGAGCTCCGTCATTGATTGAAGGTTGGCAGGAGCATACAGATCGCCACAGCCGAGAATTTCTTCTGCGCGGTTCGTTCCTTCCTCTGTCAGATAGACATTTCGTCTGTACTCGTCGAAAGCAAAGTGGATTCCAGACTCAAGTTGCGTGGAAACGGTTTGCATCAGATTCTGTCGTCCCTGCTGGCAATCAGTTGCTCCGGCTATGATCAAGGGGACGCGAGCCTCGTCGATGAGGATGGAATCTGCCTCGTCTACGACGGCCGCGTTAAAAGGGCGTTGCAGGCCTCGAAGGCCAAGCCATCCCGCAAAAAGTCGAAACCGGCATCCTTGGCAGTGAGATACGTAACATCTGCCTGATATGCATTCCGTCGCTCCACCAGACCCATGCTTCCCTCTATGAACTCGACCGTCAACCCCAGAAACCGATAGATCGGACCCATCCACTCAGCATCCCTTCGAGCGAGGTAGTCGTTGAAAGTAAGCACATGCACGCCCCGCCTGCCTAGTGCGTGGAGAACCACGGGACTCACAGCTGCTAAAGTCTTCTCACCGGTATCCATCTGTACGATCTCGCCTTCGTGCAGCCCTAGTCCACCCATAACCTGTACGTCGAAAGGGCGCAACCCAATCTCTCGCCGAGCCACTTCACGCACGAGAGCAAAGACAGTGACGCACATGTCGTCCAGGGAAATGCCTGTGCGAGCACGCTCCATGAGGATGTCCGCTTCTATCCGCAACTGCGATTCGCTGGCTTGTCGCAGATGTGGTTCGAGGGCGTTTATGGCCTCGATTGTGTCCTTATGATGCTTTGATGGGCGGTCTACCGAGCTGCCAATAAAGCGTCGCGCAAGCTGTTTTATTCCTACAGTAGTGCCCACTTCTGTATCCTTCTCTGTCGCCTGGAGTTTAGTCAAAAACCAAGCTCATGCGCTTGCAGGGCGATATGTAGTCTATAAAAGGGAAGCTCTGATCACCCCCCTAAATCCACCAATCTTGGGGGATTCCTGTAACTGGGGGGCACCCCCAGACCCCCATTTTGACTACTTGTTCAGAGGCTCCTAAATATTCGTTTGGTTTGAGAGTCAGCGTCTTTTGACCGCTACGTGGGAATGGAAATGACCTGCGGAAGCAATACCAGTCCTAATTTGAGAATGCCTCTGCGAGTCGGACTGCATGCGTTTGGCAGGCCATGCTCCCCTCAGTAGTCTGCGCCTTCCCTCTCGAAATGATCAACTATCACACCATCTATTTCATTCCAGAAACTTTCCGGCTCCATCCCTAACTCGGCGATCATCTCTCTTTCTATCATCCTTGCATCCCGATGTAGTGAAAACATATTCTTTAAGAAACTGGGGTATTGCTTCTCCATGTACCGCACCAACCAGTACCCGCGCATGCCGTGATAGGCAATCGCCTCGACACCCATTCTCGATAGCTCTCGATATGTTGGGGGTGTCGCCTTTGGCATAAAGCCCCTCATATACTTTAAAGTCTCTTGTCTTATCGTCGGCCTTCCTTGGAAACGATCTACTGTCACTGTTGCTATTCCTTCATTGAGCCACATGGGCAGCTTTAGGTGTGCTGAACAAGCATGCACCAGCTCGTGACATGTGACGTTTTGCACATTCACCCTCATATCCTTCTCTTCTACGAACATATGAATGTCAATGCTGCCGTGATACTCGTTGCCATTCTGTTCCATAAGTCGAGCTGGCTTTACCCCGATTGCTACTTTCCTGCCATACGACTGCGTCCAGCCAGCGCTATACAGCCACGTTCTTCGGGCTCGGAAGCCCCAGAATGGCAGTGTTGTCCCCATCAGTATCCGCCAGCGCCACGGAGCCGACTGTAATAGAAACCCTAACCAAGAGGTCATCACGTAAATGCTGCAGTTATCAGGCGGTTCCAATCCCCAATTCTCACGAACGAGTTGCATCGCATTCTCGCAGGTGATAGCGATTAAGTCAGCGGAGTCCTGTTCATCAGGATCATATACCAACACAACATTGCCAATTGCTCTTGAGTTCATAGGCACAGAATTCCCACTTTCGTGCCGTAATGCCGTACGGCCCAACAACGTGATAGAGCAAATTACCCATTCAGGGATGACAATCATCAGAGCAGTGTTATCACAAAGAATAATACTTCACTCTTTGCACGCACACAATTCTAGCAAGTGAGTGATCCTATATAGTCTCCCTGTCCACATCTCAGAAACAGCCCGTATTGGGACTGTCGTTGCGAATAAAACCTGGGAGCCATCTTATACTTATACATACTTCCCTGAAGCCTGAGACCTTTCCTTCGGCTGGAGCCTTCCGTCTCGGAGAGATAGGGTTCTGTTGGCCAGTGAACCTAGGGATGAATCGTGGGTTGCGACCAGGACGGCACACCCACGATCGGAAGCGAGTTCGTTCAGCAACTCGATTATGCTGTGGCCCGTCTCCGAATCCAGATTCCCCGTCGGCTCGTCGGCCAGAATCACCACCGGATCATTGGCCAGGGACCTGGCGATGGCAATGCGTTGCTGTTCCCCTCCGCTCAGTTGCAGTGGACTGTGACCTCCCCGATCCCCCAGCCCCACGAGATCGAGGATCTCTCGTGCCCTCTCCCTCCGCTGTTTCCGCGAACCCTTCAACCCCTCCATCGGGAGTTCAACGTTTTCGACAGCCGTAAGGCTCTCTATGAGATTGAAGTTCTGGAAGATGAATCCAATCTTATCCCTCCTGATCCTGTAGAGTAAGGACATCGTCTGGCACATACACCGAATATATCCCAAGGACCTGGAGATCCACTCCGCCAAGGTTCACCGAATCGCCCACTTCCGCATCGAAAAATTCTGATGCCTGTTCCGAGAGGACAACACTGAGATCATCCCCCCTCCTGCAAATTGCGTCCTGCGATGATATCCAAATGATCGAAGACGTGGTACTTCTCGTTCAACAGGGGATCAAGAGGGACGCCCACCACTTCATATTCGGGATATTCCGATAGAGATAAAAGGGCGCTTGTGTATGAGTTACTTTTGTTAGCAATAGATTACTAATCGTTTACTATCACCGTTCTTTTCCCCAGATTCTTATATAATCCCTTTACACTGCCCTCTGGGAAGGATAGATTCAAGAGCCATTCTGCTTCATCCAATCGAAGTTCTGCTATTACTTCCTCTCCCCGAGAAGAGGTATAATGACACCATCCGGTCACTACGGCTCCCGCATCAAGAATATCTCCTACCTCAGGATTATCGCGAGCCAGATCCAAAAGGTATTGCCGGTCCAGAGGCTCAGACCCCTCGAGGGAAGGGATGAGTACGAGGTTCTCCGTTGTCTCGTTAATTGAAATCGAAAGCACCGAGCGATCCTTTGTGTTCACTGCCACCACTGCCAGCGGCATATGCGTCTCGGGATCGATAAAGTGGACGTAACGCATATCTTCTCGCCCTACTTCAACTACAGCAGTCTCAAGGGAGGCAAGGTCCGAGAAACCTTCTTCTTGCATCATTACCCGTAATCCCGGATCTTCTCTTGCAAGCTCCGTGGCCAAGGCTTTGTTTGAATGTCCTTGCGGTAGGTAGGCTGTAAGACATACTGTGACGACAATGGCCACGACCGTCAGTCCTGCGATTACTTTTTGATAAAGCGGACGATATCTTACTTGGGTGACATTTCTTCGTATCCTTGCCATTGACTGCTCCAAGAGGGAGCGATCATTGGGCTTCTGAACTGCCAAGCGTGCCTCGATAATCGCCCAGTTATGAGGCGAAGGGGAGGCCCTCGCCACAAACCCTGTAAGCCCTTGGCGAAGCTCTTGTTGGGTCAGGGCAAAGTCCTCCACTTTCTGCCTGCAGATGGTGCATATCGAGAGATGAGATTTCACTGCTTCCTGCTCACATGGGCTCATTGTATCATCAAGGTAGTCAAAGAGTTCCCGTTCAACATCCTTGCAGTTCATAGTTCGAATCCATCCTCTCTCAATTCTTTGTTCAGCAGCTTCATTGCTTTGTTGTGCCTAGATTTGACCGTTCCCAGAGGGATTTGTAGTATCTCCGCTATCTCCTCATATGAAAGCTCCTCGAAATATCTCAGCACAATCACTGAAAGGTGTTTCTCATCCAACGCACATATAGCCTGCTGAACTCGGTACTCCTTCTCCTTTGCAAGGAGGACCTCGTCGGGGAGCTTGGAAGCGGGTATCCCAATCTTTGATCCCTCGGCTTCGACCATCTCAAAAGAAAGACAGTGCGAGTCCTTTCTTCGACGAACCGAGATGCTTTGGTTCACTGTTATACGTCGAATCCAGGCTTTGAACCCGCCTCTATCTTGATTAAAATTCCCGCCCAGCTGATGGACTTTTATAAAAACCTCCTGCACAACATCGTTGGCCTTCTCAGAATCGCCAAGTATTGCCAGGGAAATCCTAAAAGCCATATCGCTGTACTGGCAATAAAGTGCCTCGATCTCTTCTCTTCCTAGTTGCTTCGCCAAGGATTCGCTCCTTAATCGCTTGCTATCTATAATAATAAACGCATATCCCCATAATAAAGTTCACGCTAGTGAACCAAGTTGTAATACTCGAAAGTATTTATAAAGACAAATGAATCTTTTAAGGCTTACTGCGTTATATGTATACATCGTCCATAATCGGACCAGTAATCCAAACCAGGAGAAGGAGTGTGATGTGAAGGGGACAACAAGGAAGATAAACCAGCTAGAAATCATCAATCCTCACGATATTTCCTCTTGATACTTCAAATCGAAGTCGATCTACTAGTGGACATGCGAACGTTCATGAAGACTGGAGCTGATCTCGATCCTTTGAGATCATGATCTTTTGCCTGGTCATCCATATTTAACAGGGATCTTATCTGGAACAGGGGAAGAGCCGGTTATGACTCCTGGTAGAAGTTTTGACATCACCATCACAGCTCTTGAGAATTATGTCTTATAGAAGGTTCCTACAAGGAACTCGCTGTGGCATCCAAAAGGCCCTCGCCTAACAAGTAATTATCTCCTCACGGAAGCCTTCAATCATAGAACAACGTGAAGTCATTCGTCCTTATGGATATTGGGGAGAAGTCCATGTTGAGTAGTGGGTAAATATACAAGAAACGACAGTCCAACACATTGAAAAACAGTGAAGATGGAGGAAGTGATTTTCTGGTGATGGTTGTTAGACCGGACCGATTTGCAGATAGGACCATCAATAGAAAAGAATGGTGATACTGCAGCAGGATGGTACATTCCGGCGAAAAGAGCTTTCTTACGATTAGGCACCTTAGTGTCTGAGGATACGGAAGAGATAATATGGTCATCAAAGCAAGCTGCTGATCTTCATAACCAGCGACACCGAAAAGCAAGCCACTAACATTCTTATGGTCAACAGGAGAGTGTAAGATATTTCGTGTAAATGGCCATAGTGTTGTTGATCTGTTTCCTCCATACAATCCTGCTGTACCTACACAGTATGGAGATTCAAGTGGCCTCTTTTCTTGAAGACTGGCAACACTATTATGCAATACTAATATTTTATGTCAATTTTAAATACACTCTGACCAAGTAAATAGCTTATGGAACTCATTGATCTCCATCATCTTTCAATCCATATTCTCCTACTTGGGATTCAGCATCAGCTATCTTGAGGGTAAAAGAGAACTTAGAACCTTGATGCAATCCCGGACTCTCAGCCCATATCCTTCCACCATGATGTTTTACAATACGCTCACAGATAGAAAGACCTAGTCCTTGCGATTCCAAGTCATGTCGGGATGAATCCGCTTTGTAGAATTCTTCGAATATGTGACTAAGTTGCTCTTCATTTAATCCCAAACCAGTATCCTCAATCGATACTACAACAATATCTCCGTCATTCTTAGCATCCAAAGTAATGATGCCACCTTCAGCAGTAAACTTAAGGGAGTTACTAAGTAGATTATCAAGTACTTCCCGAATAGCCACGGTATCCGCCCAAACATTAATATCTTCTTGCATAGCGCATTCCAACTTAATCCCCCTATCAACTGCTACCAGTCTTCTAGCCTCTACTGTATTTGATAACAGTGTTAACAAACTAGTCTCTTCCAGACTCACTTTTACAGTTCGAGAATCCAAGGTCGCCAATCTTAATGTCTTAATGACTAGATCCTGCATAAACTTGACATTTATTAACGCTACATCAAATAGCTCCCGCTGCCGTTGATCCTGCTCCCTATCCTTCATAATAGGTAAAAGCGTTACAAGTGGAGTTAGAGGGCTCTTCAGATCATGTCCTAATTGACCGATGAATACGTCCTTGTGCTTTAATAATCGCTCTACTTCGGCGGTTCTTTCCTGAACCTTTTGTTCAAGGGTCTGATTAAGCGCTGCCAGTTCTTCTCTTGTCGCTTCAAGTTGAAGGTTTTTTATGGATAAATCATGAGTATACCCCTCCAATTGCTCCTGGGCCTCTCGAACATCAGCCAAAGCGGACTCCAGCTCTAGGTGTGAAGCTGTAACAATCTGATTCTGTTCTTCCAATGCGTTCAGCAAAGCTACTTGTTCCACCTCTGATTGATGTCGTTCGGTAATATCCTGTATGGTCCCCATAATTATTCTGGGCCTTCCCAAATGATCAAGGCGCTTAACCTCTGGACAAGTAGCATTGATCCATCGGGTTTCACCGGTTGGACGTACAACTCGATAGGTGAATGTCTGCAAGGAAGATCCCACACTCGTTTCTTTCATTGTGTGAGCTGCCATTTCCCTGTCTTCGGGATGCACTGCCATTTCTATCAAACATCGCGCCTCAGAGTAATAGTTCTGTTTTACACCACAGATACGCTTTAGCTCATCAGAAATCCAGAAGGACCCATCCTTCAGATTCCGTTCCCAACTACCAACATGTGCTAGCTCCTGCGCCTTCTTGAAGCCCGATTCGCTTTCTAACAATGCAAATTCCGCCTGCTTTCTCTCGGATATGTCTACTAGCATTCCAACAGAACCAGTAACTCTTCCGTCTGTTGACTTCAACAAACTCAATGAAAGCTCTACGTCAACGGTGTTATTGTCCGTGGAAAGGATCTTTGTCTCTAGACGATGACGAACTCCATCTTGTCTAAGGATTTCAGATTTTACCTTCTTCCATTCTTCGGCAGGATATAAAGAGCTAACCGGTTTCATATATATATCCGCGTCCGCCCTCCCCAATAAACCCTCAGCCAGACCATTCCAAGAGACAATATTCTCATCTTCATCTGTTACTACTATAGCAGCCGCTGAGTTCTCGAAGATTGTACGGTATCTCTCCTCAGCCATCTGTAGCTGCTCTTGTGCCCGTTTTCGCTCTGTAATATCTCTGAAACTAACAACAATGCCTTCAATCGCTGTATCCCTCATGTAATTTACCGCCACAGCCTCCACCCAATGCCATGCCCCATCACCATACTGAATTCGAACCTCTATACTCTCCTCGAATTGGTTATGCGAGCTCATACGACTGAATATATCAGCTACCTTGGGAAGATCGAGAGGATGAATCGGCAACTCAAAAATAGAAGATGCGAGTACATTATCTGGATTACATCCCATCGTCCTTTCATAGGATGGGCTTTGATAGCGAATGTTCCCTCTTTCACCAACTACGATTATTCCATCGGAGGAATTCTCAATGAGAGAACGAAAGTATCGCTCTTGCTGCACCAAAGCCTCCTCTGTCCACTTGAGCTTGGTTATGTCACGGTTCACAGCAACAATAGCAACAGGATTATCATGGATGTCATTCACCACAGAGATGTCTGTACTCACCAGAATCTCTATCCCATCCTTGCGTCTGCATGTATATTCGACGGAAGATGATTGTTCGCCCCTCAGCACACTCACTATTTGCTCGGTAAAAACGTGTCTATCTTCTTCCACTATGAATATTTCAGCTGGTCTCTGCCCAATCACTTCGGATTCCTTGTAACCAAATTGCCCAACTGCACCTTCGTTTATATCGGTTATCATGCCTTGCATATTCATAGTAATGACACCGTCGACCATTGTTTCAAGAACCGTTGCAGCCTTTCTTAGCTCGTTCTCCGTTTGCTTGCGCTCGGTTATGTCACGAATATTAACAACAATGCCCTGTATTGCAGGATCATCAAGATAGTTAGATATCGTAGCTTCGATCCAATGCCACAGACCATCACTATGCAATGATCTAACTTCTACATTCTGAGGAACTGTTCCACCACTTCGCAACCAATTGAACATCTCTGTTACAACTGGGAGGTCTTCAGGATGTACCATCTCAAAAGCATATCGTCCGACGACGCCATCGTGTTGTTGTCCTAGCATCTGGTCATAAGACAAGCTCTCATAGCGAATAAAACCATCACTATCTATCACTACAATCCCATCGGCAGAGTGTTCGATGAGGGATCGGAAGTACCGCTCACGTTTTTGCAGCGACTCCTCAAAAGATTTACGATCAGTAACGTCACGGAGCAACGCCAACACCGCTAACCTACCTCCAAATTCAACTGGCTTCACGAATATCTCAACCCATGTCGCCTGTCCTGCTACTATCTGTAATGGCACAAAATATGTGTGAGGCTCAATCTTTCCATCCATCTGAGCTGAAATGCTTTCCATAATCAGGCGCACATCACACTCTGTCATTATGTCAAGAATATAAGCTCTCTCTCCAGATAGTTCAGATAATATGTTTTTGCCTATAAGATTAGCATCTTCTAAACCAATAATCTCTTTTAGACGCTGATTTACAAACAACACCACACCATCTTGTGCCAATAGAACTCCATCATTACTCATTTCTACCAGAGTAGCATACTTCTCTTCACTCTCTTTTAAAGCCCGTTCAACCTGTTTACGCTCTGTTATATCTCGGAATATCCCGATAGTATATAGAAATACTCCATTATCTACTCTTGGTACAACACTACCCTCAACTATGATCTCTCTAGCATCTTTGGTAATAAAGGTAGTCTCAACATTTTCAAAGCTGGCACCACATAAGATATCCTCAAATACTTTCTCGCAATGAGCCAGTTGCCAAGGTGCGATTACATCGGTAAACCTCAAATAGCATATCTCATCCCAAGTGTAACCGAGTGTATTCAACCATGCAGGATTAACATAGACGAATTCCCCCTCAGAATTCACACTCTGAATCATATCGCTAGTGGTTTCACAAAGAACTTGATAGAGATGCTCACTTCCTTGAAAAGCGACTTCTTGATGGGCTAGCTTCTTTTGTGGATTCAAATCCTTAAACACCCTCTGAACTACCTGCAAAAGGCTGTCCACAAATGTCTCGTCCCTCGCGACATAATCGAGGGCACCTAATTTCATCATATGCTCTATTACTTTCTCATCTCTATTGCTAATTACAACTACGAAAGGGACCTTATGACGTCGTTCGCTAAATCTTATCATAAGTTCCTCTATTCTCATATCTGGAAGATTGTAGTCTGTTATAAGAAGTACTTCATCATCAATGATAGCTTCCTTTTCGGCTTCCCAACCAGTCGTTACATGGTTAACACAAAACCCCGCATACTCAAGTTCGTTCCTCGCCTTAATCCATAGTTCTATGTCATTGGCCCCCACCAGAAGGCACCTCATATAACCAGTATTGTTTTTAGCCACACCGGATTTGTCCTTTTGAATTATTTGGGGCATCTGACATCTCTCCTACAGTACACTATGCACATCTTCTTTACTCCACATAGTGCTACGTCCACTCAGATCCATCTTATCAGCAGGAGCCAATGCGTTCGGATCACCTGCTGATAGCGTGAAATAGAAGCAGGAGCCTTTACCCAATCCCAAACTCTCCACCCATATAGTCCCTCCGTGTTTTTCAACAATACGCTTACAGATAGATAATCCAAGACCAGTTGATCGTAATTCCCCCCTCGATTCATCGGCTTTATAGAACTCATCAAAAACGTGAGACAGTTGCTCCTCATTCATTCCAATTCCAGTATCGTTCACAGAGACGCAAATAGAACCATTCTTTTGACTAGCTTTTATGGTGATGACACCATCTTTCTGCACGAATTTGAGGGCATTACCAACAAGGTTATCCACCACTTCCTGAAGCCCTAGTTTATCCGCCCTCACAACAAAATCCTGACCTACTTCATTTTCAATCACGACACCTTTTTCATTAGCAACAACATGTTTGCCACCTAGAACACTATTCACCTCATGTAGTAAAGATAGGTCCTCAAGTTGCAGCGGCGAAGAAATCGAATCTAGTCTGGCCAACTTTAAGATCTTGATAACCAGGTCTTGCATGTATTCTGCGCTCTGAACCGCCACATCTAGCATTTCCTTCTGTTCATAATCCACCTCATGCCTCTTTACAATAGGAAGCAATGTTATGATTGGGGTTAGAGGACTCTTCAAATCATGTCCCAGCCGATGCAAGAGTTCCTCCTTCTGTTGCAGGAGCTGTTGAACTTCAGCAGTCCTTTCTTCAATCTTGTTCTCAAGATCTCTGTTCAATGCAGCAAGATCACTTTCTGCCACCTCAAGTTGCTGATTCTTTGAAGCAACGTCATCTGCAAATTGCTTGAGCATACTCTCTGTTGTTTTTCGTTCAGTAATATCCCTCACCATACCAATTACTTCAACAAGTTCTCCATTCCTCTTCAACGGAGTTACAGTGATCTCCACAGGGGCAGTGCGACCATCTTTTTTCAACATCCTAGATTCAAAGTACTGGGTATCCCCCTCAATAGTATCCAAGAACTTTGCAATCATGAAGTCGTGCCGTTCCAAAGAAACAAGCTGTGATATAGGTAATCCTATAAGTTCTTCTAACGTATAACCACTTATTCTACATGCCTTTGGATTGGAATATGTGATAATCCCAGCCTTATCGATACTAAACAGGCCCTCTTCAATGTTATCGACAATCACACGTCGCTTTTCTTCTTCAGCCCCTATCTTTTCTTGAGTGATCCTTCGCTCGCTAATATCCCTAAGAAACAACACTTCCGCTGGTTCATCTTCATATTCGATACTAGTACTCACTACTTCCATAGGGATAAAGGAACCACCTTTCGCAACAACATCCATCTCCCACAGAGATGATTTCTCATCTTCAATACAATGGTGCCTACATCTTTCCTCTTCGTTCTTTTGGAACTCAGGGGCGATCAATCTCTCAATGGGTTCCCCGTAAATATCCTCGACTGCATAGCCTAGTATTCGCACCGCCTTCTCGTTGATATAGACAATTTTATGATCTTTTACTATGACAATTACATCGCTACAATTTTCAACTATCGCAGAATACTTCTCCTCCGACTTCTGCAATGATTCTTTGTCCTTTTTCTTATCTGTTATATCTTCCCCAGAGCTTAACGTACCAACTATGTTGTTTGACTGATCTCTTAGCACGGTATTGTGCCATGCAATAATCCTCTCATATCCGCAGGAAGTCAGAACAGGGTTTTCAAAATACTCAACTGGCTCAATCTCCCCCAACATAAGCTGATGGAATACCTCCATGACACCATCTCTTATCCTCTCAGGCAGAAAATTCTCAAACCAATTCTTTCCAATGATCTCATCGATCCTATACCCAAGAACCTGGCAAGCCTTGCTATTAGCCTGTGTAACCTCTCCTTCATTACTTATGACAATGAACATCACACCCGCAACGTCGAGGTATCGCTGCGCTGTATTCATCTCCCTCAATAGCTCCAATTCTAACTGTCTTTGTTTGGTCATATCGGTACATATAGCAAAAAAACGGCGCTCGTCACCAGTATTCATCGTGCCTGCGCCGATCGATATTGGCATGGTATTGCCATTGGGATGGACATAGTCAATATCAAAGTCCCTGACAATACCATGATGCAAAAGCTGCTCAAGAGCTTCCATAATCCGTTCTACATCGTAAATAGCCGCCCACTCCAACAAAGAGTGATTCAGGATCTCCTCCAAGAAATCCCGACCAGTGAGCCGTAGATATTCCATATTGGCTGCAACAACACGACCAGTATCGGTACATATGCATAATCCTGCGCTCATAGTTTCGGCAACAACTTGTAGAAGCTTTTGGTTCTGATCGAGTCTATCTACTTCATCAACGTCTCGTATAGCTTTTGCGTAGTGCATATACTGCATCATCCTCTTCACGTCTTTCGGCAATCGCTCGATAAAGCCAGGACTCTTAAGAATACAGGCCTCGACCCCCATTCTCATAAGGTCAACAATCGTCCTTGGTTCTCCCTTATCTACCATGACCAGGGTAAAAGGTAAGCACTGACCCTCTCTGAGTGATTCAATTAACTCCACAGCACTCAAATCGGCAAGGTGACAATCCAGTAGAAGTAACACACGATCATTCTCGGCCACCCTCGTAATGATGGACTCACCAGAGGCTTCACAGGAGACCTGAAAACCCTCTCCCTCCAGGACTTGTTTTACGTGAGAACCAAGTATCGCATCACCCGTGGCCAATATTACTTTGGTGCTGCTCGGAGAATCTTCACAGATGGTTCTGCAACAACCATCATAAGTGGAATCAGTTCCTACCTCGTTTAAAGGATCGCAATTGTATAACAGTTTCTAGTCTCCTTTTCTATCCTAGAACATCCATGCGCTTCGCGCGCCCTTTGATTTTATTACCACCACGACAACTGCCATTATCCTTCGCGGTGCCCCTAACTTGGTTATCCGCCAACTTAAGTGTAAAAACAACTTTTGTACCTTTCCCAATCCCTTCACTCTCAGCCCAAATACTGCCCTCATGCCTTTGAATAATCCTTTCACATATTGAGAGTCCCAATCCCTGTGATAGTAGATCGTGCCTTGATTGATCGGCTTTGTAAAACTCCTCAAATATGTGAGGAATTTGCTCCTCGTCTATACCAATACCAGTATCCGAGATCGAAACTATGGCAAATGGTTCTTCCTTCTTGACATGGAAATTGACCACGCCTCCTTTGGGTGTAAACTTAAGAGCATTATCAAGCACATGCTGAAGGACTTCGTTTATTGCACACGGATCACTACAAACAATGACATCCTCCTCCACACAACTTTCAATCTTGATCCCTAGTTGCTCTGCTTTCTGCTCGTTACCTCGTGTGATAGTATTCAATTGTGAAAGCAAGCTGACTTCCTCTCTTATTTCAAACGTATCCTCCTCGTCCAAACTAGAAAGGCGCAAAGCTTTGCTAACCAATCCCTGCATCACACTAACATTTATTAGAATCACATCAAGGATTTCTTTATCCCTAGCATCCATAGCTTTACTTTTCATCATTGGCAATAACGCAACAAGTGGTGTCAAAGGACTTTTAAGATCGTGTCCCATATGGCCTATGAATGCATTCTTGTGTCTAAGCAGCCTTTCTACCTCAGCTGTCCTCTCCTGCACCCTTTGTTCAAGGGTGTCATTCATCAATGCGAGTTCCTCTCGCACTGCTTCGAGTTGTGTATTCTTTGCAGCTAAATCATGGGTATAGTCCTGTAACTTCTCGCGTGACTGTTCGACCTCGGCTAAGGCCTTTTGTAATTCAAGGTGGGATGAAGTGACAATCTTATTCTGTTCCTCCATCGCCCTCATCATGTCTCGCTGCTCCCTCTCGATCGTATTGCGTACCGTTATGTCTCTAATGATGACAATCATACCCTCTGGATTGCCTAATCTATCGTACAAAGGAGAGCCACTTGCTTCTCCTGGGAACACTTTTCCATGACAATCAATAAACGCATATTCCCTGGAACTACTGTCCCCAGAAAGCGCAAACTGTTTATGTTCTAGAATTGTGGCTAAGTTTTTACTATCGATCAGTTTCGATATATGCTCTCCCAATATATCTGTTTTTATTTGGTATCCAAACATATGAACAAACGACTCATTAACATCTATTATGTTGCCTTCTAAATCCAAGATACCGATTCCATCAGCAATAGTCTCGACTATCCCACGTAGTTTCTCTTCACTAGACTGTACACGTTCTTCCACTCGCTTTAGCCTAGTGGTATCATATAAGTTAATCACAATACCCCCTACTACAGCATCATCAAGATAACTACAACAGACAGCCTCGACCCAATGACAAGAATCGTCTGTGTCGTACAATCTAATTCTAATGATCTCATTAGAAGACTCTCTCGAGATTAGACGATCAATACACGCAATTGCTATGTCAACATCATCAGTATGCACTCGATTGGAAATAACCGTCATTATGTGATCACCAGACCTATATCCTAAAAGCTTATCTACTGCAGGACTGTGATAGCGTATGAATCCATCCACATCCACCACGATTATTCCATTCGAAAGGTTCTCTATTAGTGAACTGAAATATCGTCCCTGTTCTCGTAGCACATTGTCAGCCTGATTCTCATCTGTTATATCTCGTCCAACACCAGTCAAACCTACAATATTTCCCTCTAAATCCCTCACTGGTGCCCCACTGAATTGGCAAGGCACCATCTGACCATCCTTGGTGCAAAGGTTAGCCCGTATATCAAACCGCTCTACTACTAAGGCACTCATTAGAGAAGCATCGACAAACGGTCGGTCCTTTTCATCAAATAAATCTAATATCGACCTGCACTCCAATTCCTCAGACGAGAATCCACTAATTGATTCCAATCTCCTATTCCACTCTACCAACCGTAGATCTCGATCGATGGTACATAGCACATCGGAGATTGTATCCTTGAGTATCTTGTGTTTCTCTGCGACACGAAAAGTGGAACCCGCTTCTTTTATAGCTTCAGTGACGTCCCGTAGTGTCCCAATCACCACTAATTGTGAACCATCACCCAATGTGGGCACTTCTTCTACAGGCAACGTTCGTACCCAACGCACTTCACCATCTGGCCTAATAATCCGGTAGGTGATTCCAATATCAGAACTAAAAAGGATGTTGTCTACCTCATTTAGAACCATTTGCATATCATCAGGATGTACTGTCTTCTCTATCATCTCGTGAATACTATGAAAGGAATGATTCGGTGGCAAACCGTATATACGATATATCTCATCAGAGCACTCGAAGGAACCACTGGTAAGATTCCATTCCCAACTACCTGTACTTGAAATCCTCTGTGCCGTTTTAAGCCACTCTTCGCTACGGCGTAGCTTGGTCTCGATCTCTGCGAGTTTGTTCTTAGCATCAACTTGCTCAATCATTCTAAACAATACTTGTGGTAACCGATTGATAAAACCGGAGTCCTTTGTCATAAATCCCTGAGCACCAAGCCTCATCATATCCATGAAGACCTGTTCATCACTGTGACCTGTTAATACCATAAATGGCATAGATTGTAGTTGATTATTCAATTTCCAGACCAGTTCTTTGGCTGTCATGTCCGGTAACTGATAATCCAGAATGGCCAACATATCTCTATTCTCCAATTCAGAGGCCTTCTGGATGGCTTCAGCCCCAGCTGTTGCACAGTCCACATAGAAACCGGCTTTCTCAAGCCTCATTCTGAGTAATGAACACAGTTCCTCATCATCTTCTACCACAAGAATGGTTGTACCGGTCTTGGGATTTTGTTTTCGCTCAACTTTTTGCCTTATTTCTGCTGTCGTATTCAACATAATCTAGTTTCACTCCATCCCATCGAATAGTGAGATACTAAGAGACTCTCCCCAACTAACATACAAAAACCAACCCGCCTTAAGTATATTACGTAATAGGTTAAGGTAATGGTGAATAATGGTAATGAAATGGTCAATCAACGGTTAATTTGAAGTAAGAAATATGATGTTATATTGCCCATGTTAAGGCAAAGTCGAAGGTGAATCGCTCCGGGAGTGATTTATACAAGAGGAATGAGTCGAGTTCACATATGAACAGCGTTTCAAGTATTCGGTTGAGAAGTCTTCTATATTTATTAAGACAAAGGGGTGATCATAGCTCACCCCTTTGTCTTAATAATTCTCGATATTTACAGAACGCTATGACCTGGAAGGGCCTGTTCTGTCAATCCGCTAGCATATGAACTAAGCACATCAGTCTAAGAACCATATACATACTGAGTTGGGTCTATTTTCTCCATGCCAGATGGAACCTCGAACATACTGTCAGGAATATCGCCAAACTCAAAATCATTACACTCAAAAACGGACCGAAGCACGCCATCTACCCTTGTCTCAGATCTGAGAGGAAGGCCATAAAGCTTCCATATCCACATTTTGACAGTTACGCGATCCCCGTCCTGATAGGTATCATATTGGATCACCCTGCAATCTTTGCCATCCCTTATCTCAGAGCCTATAACCACGATATCATATTCTTCAAGGCTCTCGGCCTCATCGATAACAGTTTTTTCCACCTTATTCAAATCAAGCATTGTATAGTAGTCTTGACCCTCCAAATACGTATAGGCAACCATCTGATCCATATACACAAGAGTTACAAAGGTCCCCTCTGGGGAGAACGTTTCTAACCTCTTATTTGATCCCTCTAGCCACTGTGTAGATTCAAGTGAACCCTGTTCGCTCGTGGCCACCATATCATATTTAACACTATCCACTCCAGTTACACGCCCCAGGATTTCTTCAATTGTTTCCTCATCTGAGGCTCCATTATCGGTATCAATATCTCCGTTATCTCCGTTATCTCCGGTATCTACCTCATGTCCATCTTGACTACTATCAACATCATCCTCATCATCGACTTCTCCATCATCACTATCACTTATGCTATCACCACCCTCATCATTCTGGTGGTTTTCAGCAGCCTCACCACTACCATTTTCCTCAGTTGAGTCATCACCTCCACATCCAGTAAGCAGAACCAATGATGCAAACATACACATAATTACCAGTATACTCAACACCAATCTAAACCTGATCATTCTCTATAAATACCTTTCTAGGCCATAACATATTTGTTCAATGACAATCCCATTACACAGATTATTATGACACACCTCACATCATTTCGAATGATAGAAGCGATCATCTGAGTCCCCACTAGTACATCTCCTTACCAATATCACTAAACCAATTGATAATACTCTAGATCACATCTATCATCTGGTATTTCAACGAAGCTAATACAGCCTCGTATAAATTCTAGCTCACCACCTGAATTAATCATCCACCAACATTGAAATCGCTGTTTAGAATCCTTAATCACCTGCGGGATAAGGACTACCGAGGCTTTAAATTAGGGCATCAATTGATAGCTATAACCTACGTGTAATCGATCCCATACATGAACTGATGGATGATTGAGGGACATATATGTTACTCGCTAACAATCCAACATCACAACAATCACTACTTGCACACTCACTCGATATGTTGGTTGTAATTAACATAGAAAGCATATCGAAAATTATATCCGTTTAACGAGAAATGGAAGAAATCTCGTCAAAGATTTGTATTTCGGGTGATCCATCCATCCAATCACCAGACTTTGCAAAGAAATCCTGTAGATAGGGAGTGGTACTATGATGCTGAAAAGCAGCTGCATCCCTATACTTTTCATAGAAGACAAACACAGTGGGATCTATCTGCGACCTATGAAATGAATAGGCTAGAGTCCCTTCTTCATCCTGAACTTTAGCTACCATGTCGCGTCCGGCTTGTTCCATCTCAGACTCTTTACCAGATTTAACTTTCAATTTAGCAAATACTATCATCACATATCCTCCTATCCGTTCTGTATATGGATAACACCCACATCAATTAGATCGAATGAATATAATAACAGTTACTCAGTCATTTTTCGAGGTTTCAAACAAATACAGAGATATGTCACCCCAGACTATTGTTTATGGTTGACTGAACCATGTAAGGATGATATATTCCCGTTAATATTTATCGGGTTTCGTGAAAGCCCTATTCAATAAAGGAGGCCAAAGAAAGAATGAATAGAGTAGTTGGTATCATTGCAACGGTATTGGGAGTGGCGACCCTTGTACTCGGAATTTTCTTTATACTAATGGCAGGTAATATTCGTAACGAGGTTGTCGACACGATTGCTGAAGAGGGATTCCCCGTACTGACATATAGTGAAGAAATGGGCTATCCCTATCTTAGTGTCGACGATGAATTCATAAATACCTCTGAAAAAATTGAAGCCGCTGCTGACGAACTGAAGAAAGCCAGGCATGCAATTGTGGATGCACCGGTAGGATCTGCAGGTTTCTTAGAGCTCTTTGGCCCTTCAACAATACCAATGCTCGAATCTAATCCGCAGATTCCAGAAGAATTGCGACCAGAAGTTGATACCTTACAGCTCCACGAATACTCCGCAATTCTGTCATTTGAGATGGCATTAGGCGCAGCTGAAAGCGGTTTGGCTCTAGCAAGCCTCGTACAATACATTGGGTTCGCATTGGCTGTTATAGGCATTGGCCTAATGGCTGCTGGTACAGTTGGCATATTATCTAAAGATTGATAACAAAAGTAGTGTCAAAGGGCTCCCCCATGGAATGTTGGTTCATGGGGAGCTCTTTTTCTAGCGCGCCTCCTCCATGGAAATCATTGCTCAAGTATCTTTCCTAGCGCCCAAAACTGGACAACAATCTTTTTTTTAGTTAGCATAACTTATATTATTTTTAACTATATTAATTTGATTTACATATATAGCCACTATCGATTCCTTGAAGGATACATTATCGTGTATAAATCCAATGACAATCCATGGGATATCCAACAGAACTGAAATCTCTCGACTCTTACTGTTAGTATCATGAGGTGACAAGAGGATCGTATTACACAACGCCAGTTAAGCAACATACTGGATTCGTCCTACCAAGGCTACAGGCGATCCTACACCAGGTTCCATAGAGAGGAGTGATATGGTAGATAAAGGGCGAGGGTCAAATCTTACCTTCGATCGGAGGGGGAAGAGAGACATGGATTCGCTGCAGTCTACGATAAAAAATAAGCCCTCCACAGATCCCCTACCAGAGGAAGACAACGCCGAATACCAAAAGCTCCTGACAGAATTCACTGGGATCATGGACCGGAACGGGAAAATTCAGTTTGCGAATACAGCCCCCATTGAAGGACTTGGATATGCCAGCTCCGATGTTATTGGCAAGCACTTCTGGGAAGCATCCTGGTTTACTCAATCTACGGAATCCCAACGTTCCGTCAAGGAATGTGCAATTGCAGCTACGAGAGGAGAACCATCCAACTGTAAGGCAAAGACCTATACTAAAATAGGGACACCAATAGCAACAAGGTTCACCATCCGACCGCTTGAGGGAATGAAGGGAGAACTCGCAACCATAATCACTATAAGCATCCTTGAGAACGAGAAACCTTCTACACAAAAAACGCCTACCGAATCATCACAAACACTAGACAATGAAAGCGCGCCACATACAGAAGAGTCAAGGAGACCAGATTGTAATATAGAGGAATCTGCCCAATGGCATCGCATGTTAGTTAATCTGGTGCCTGACGCAATATTTCTGGTGGATCCCGATTGGACCATTAGGTCCTGTAATTTAGTAGTTGAGAAGATGACAGGATATTCGATCCAAGAAGTCCAAGGACTAAGGTTTCATGAGTTACTAGTCGACAAGTGTGAGAATATCGAAAAGGTAGATGAGCTCTTAAATAATCCTCTCGAAGAAGAGTCGGTGCAAGAATTCGAGTTACTCTTCAGACACAAAAATGGAACAGAACACTGGAGCAGTATTACAGCTGCAGCATTGAACACAGATGGAAATAGAATAGGCATTCTTCTTGTCGCTCGTGATGTCACAATGAACAAGCAAGCAGAAGCAGAGGTTGCAGAAGCTGGAAACCGGTACAACGCCATCTTTGATAATCCATTACAATCCATCTTTATTTGTGACCTAGAGGGACGCTTTCTAGAAATGAACCGATACGGAAGGGAGCTACTTGGGTATTCCCTAAAAGAGATCCGAAATCTGAAATACCAAGAAGTTGTCCATCCCGAAGATATTTCGACTGTTCTCGAGTCTTTAGTACAAGTAACCTCAGGGGATACTATGCCAATACAAGAGCTCCGCATCCTTCACAAAACTGGCAGGGCAATATCAACCAATAACCTCATACTCCCCCTTATTAAAGACGGACAGACCTATGCTGTTATTGGATTTGCACAGGACATTACCCTACACAAGGTAACCGATGGGACAAGTGATTCCTCGGAAGCAAGACTTCAAGAACTCGTGACTAAACTTGAACTGTCCCAAAAGGAGATCTCCACTCCGGTGATTCAAGTTTGGGACCACGTGCTAGCCTTACCGCTAATCGGGATAGTTGATGATATCAGGGCACAACATGTCATGGAAACCTTGTTGGCCAAGATCGTTGATACTCATACGCAGCTAGTCATCATCGATGTTACAGGCGTAGCCTCCATGGATACCGATGTAACAAACCACCTCATCCGAACAATACAGGCAACATCCCTACTAGGTGCACAGTGTGTGTTAACAGGCATTCAACCAGAAATTGCGCAGACTCTGATTGCACTTGGCTCGGATTTAAGTACATTTGTCATAAAGAGGGACATGCAGGACGGAATCAAGTACGCCTTGGCTCAAACTGGGCATCAAATACAGCCAGATGTTCGGACCATACATCACTAAAATGCAGAAACCTTTATCATAGAACAACAAAGAATGTTGATTTAGTCTAATCCCAGAGAAACGATGTATAGGTATTCATGAAATCACAATCTTACCTCATTAGGGAGAAATGTAATGTCAGATAAGGGCAAGATCCGACAGACCTCTACCAAGCAATGGCAAAAGGAAGATAAGATTGAGAGGAAACCCATATCATCTGCAGCTAGTGTAGCTGCAGATGCAAACGAACAAACAGACTACGAAGACCATCCGCATCACAAAGACATTCATCTGCTGTATGATTTTAGTGCTATTCTTGACAGAAGCGGTATAGTCCAATTTGCTACGGAATCCCCCATTGAGGCACTTGGATACAGCGAGTCCGATATCATCGGCAAGGTATTCTGGGACACACGTTGGTTCGCCAAGTCGGTAGAATCACAGAGGCGCATCAAAGAATGTGCATTAGCAGCATCTCATGGTGAGAACAACCAATGCAAAACAAAGGTTCTTACAAAAGACGGTAAAATCATACCTGTGACATTTGCTGTAAGCTCTCTTAAGGGTACAAAAACAGACCATGTATGCCTTATCAACGTAGTATCGTCACAAACTCAGTTTGACAAACAGGATCCCGAAACCACAAGTACCGATAGTGTTGAGAGGCGATACAATGCTATCTACAATAACAAGCTACAGATTGTATATATTCATGATGACACAGGATGTTTCCTCGATGCCAATCAGGCTGCCTTCGATAGATTCGAGTTTACTCGTGAAGATATTGGTAAGACATATTTCCAAGATATAGTCCATCCAGATGACTTGTTGCTTGCATTCGAGGCGGTACAAGAGGCCATGGCAATAGGGTATATGAAGCATCCAATTGAGATTCGGCTCATTAGTAAAGCTGGAGAGCTCACATGGGTGGAATGTCTCGGCATGCGGTTATCAGAAGAGGGCGAGCCATTTGTAGGTTTGGGTATTGCCCAAGACATCACTCAACGAAAACAGGCAGAAGAAGCGCTTCGGGAGAGTGAGACAAGGTTTAGAGAGATCTTCGCCAACCTTAATGATGAAGTTGTCTTTGTGGACCTAGAAGGTACGGTGGTAAATGTCAACGCCAGATGTTGGGATACATTTGGATATACGCCTGAGGAGACAATCGGGCATAGCTTCAAAGACCTCGATTTCTGTGGTCCAGAAGAAATGGCCAAGCTTGGTGAGTATTTTCTCTCATCTGTGGATCACGGCGATCCAATATACCCATCTTTTGAAACCGCACTGAAGCACAAGAAAGGCCATTTTGTTCCTGTTGAGATTAATACTAGACCATTGAGAAACACCGATGGAGCTTTGCAGGGATTCCTGAGTACAATTCGAGACGTCACGGAACGGAAAAGGGCAGATGCTGAGCTTAGGTCCTCAGAAGAGAAGCTGAGAGATACTGTTAATAAGCTCAGATTAGCACAGGAAGAGCTCTCCACCCCAGTTATTCAGATATGGGACCATATACTTGCTTTACCATTGATCGGATTAGTTGATGATATTCGCGCGCAACAGGTTATGGACACCTTACTGGCCAAGATCGTTGAAACACAGTCGGAATTAGTAATCCTCGATGTAACAGGAGTCTCTTCTATGGACACCGAGGTGACAAACCACCTGATGAAGACAATTCAGGCAACATCCCTGCTTGGAACTCAATGTATACTCACTGGTATTCGACCAGAGATTGCACAAAGTCTAATCGACTTAGGCTCAGACCTAAGCGATCTTGTCATCAAGAGGGATATGCAGGAAGGAATTAAATATGCCCTGGGACAAAAGGGGCATCGTGTATTCGAATTGCACACAAAGTAACTTTGCTCTCTATACAATCGTCATGTTCCCTGTCATATCAATAAAGCACGAAGCCAGTGGTTCATGTAAATGTCCATTGTTCATATGATTAATCTTGCCTCTATCCATAATCTATCATCCTATGATGGACACTTTAGCTTCTCTCTATTATCCTCAATCATAGCACCAACATAATTGTAGCTGAGTAGCACAACCATTCCTGGTACAATACTCTTTAGCGAGTCTCCTCTAATTATCATGAAAAAGATCCTACAATAGCTATATTCCCAGTCAGCCAGGAGTGCGCGATTGAGCAAGATTGTCTTCATGTTCTCCGGCCAGGGCTCTCAGTACTACCAGATGGGTAGAGAGCTCTATGATAATCATCCCACCTTCAGAGAGTGGATGCAGGAATTAGATGCCACTGCTCATCTGATAGGAGGGCAATCAATAACTTCGTATATATATAGCAAGAACAACAGAAAGATCGATATCTTCGATCAGACGCTCTACACTCACCCTGCGATCTTTATGGTGGAGTGTGTGCTGGCTCAGATCCTGTTGAACCAAGGAATCAAGCCCGATTATGTCTTGGGAACCAGCATTGGTG
>JAXHVC010000120.1:0-16815 GCA_034189315.1 Chloroflexota bacterium
AACAAGAAGTGGTGTGAGAAATCTTTGCATACCCAGAAAAGATTGTCGCAATCGTATGCCATGTTCCATATACAGTCTGATTAGCCAAAAATGGAGTAGTCTGGCACAACGATGTTAGCCACCAATCTTCCAAAATTCATATCTTCCCATTATGAGATTCATGAATGGAAGCATGCTTTGGCAATTCTACAAATGGATTTTCAAGATGAATGGACCGATCTTGTGCATGTTCTGACCTCCTTCCGTTTAGCCAAGGGCGACATATTAAGTCCAGGAGGGGGGAAATCGAGTATTGCGCAGATGATCGATGAAGCATTCTACGCAAAAGGTTGGAGGGAAAAATCGTTTGATACCAGTGTGGTGATAGATGGGATCGAGCATAAAAGCCCGACCCACAAGATAGATTGCTATAAAAACCGTATAGCCCTTGAAACTGAATGGAACAACAAGGATCCGTTCTTTGATCGGGATCTCAACAACTTTCGATTGCTATTCGATGTGCGTGCAATTAGTGTGGGAGTGATCATAACTAGGTGTGATTCGTTGCAGCAAATATTCGATGAATTGGGAAAGGGGAATTCTTATGGGGCATCAACAACGCATATGAGCAAGCTGATACCCCGTATCGAAGGTGGAGGAGGGGGGGGGTGTCCTATACTCATCATTGGAATAGGGAGTGCCTTGTATGTCAGTGACTAGCAGCGGGAGTATTCTCACTATGGGGTCTGTCTATGAGGACCTATTGTCGAAGGGCATCGGTCAATTTGGGACTGTGCTAGCGGATCCTCCTTGGCAATTCGTCAACAGGACGGGCAAAGTGGCTCCGGAACATCGTAGGCTCAGTAGATACTCCACCATGACCTTGGAGGAGATAAAGGAACTTCCTGTGCAACAGGTTGCTGCCGAAAAGAGTCACTTGTATTTGTGGGTACCAAATGCACTGATCATGGAAGGGTTGGAAGTAATGAGACACTGGGGCTTCTCTTATAAAACCAACCTGATTTGGTACAAGGTGAGAAAGGATGGAGGCCCGGATGGGCGGGGTGTGGGCTTCTATTTTCGTAATGTCACCGAGCTGGTCCTTTTTGGTGTCCGTGGATCACTTCGTACGTCAACTGCAGGACGGAGGCAGACGAATATCGTTGTCTCTAGGAAACGAGAGCACTCTAGGAAGCCAGATGAGCTCTATGATCTTGTCGAATGCTGTAGTCCTGGTCCGTTCCTCGAACTGTTCGCCAGACACAGACGTGATAATTGGTGTCAATGGGGTGATGAAGTGCATGTTGAAGATGCCATAATCGATCAATCGGAGGATTGCCAGCTGATAGATCCCATGCCAATAAATACTACAACATCGAGTTCTAGAAACCGTAAGTGCTTAGCGAAAAAGACCCAAGTAGGAGTGGAGGGGGCTACCAAACATAATCGCATGTCAGGTAGAAAGAAGAACAAACAACCTATTCGATAGTTGTAAGCGCGACTCTGTGGATACTATCCAATGAGGAGAATACTCGAACCGGAATTAATGGAAGATCCTATTCAATCTCTTGCCTATGCCGAAGCTGACTTCGAGATTCCACATAACATGTTTGTGCGTCTGTTCCAAGAAACCTTTTGTAAAGATGAGATCAGTGGCTTTGTATTGGACCTGGGATGTGGACCAGGGGATGTCTTGTTTCGCTTCTGCCGAGCATATCCCAAGTGTGTAGTGCATGGCATCGATGGCTCGGAGGCAATGCTTAGATGTGGTGAGGGTATCCTCAAGAGGAAACCAGATATTAGAGATCGTGTAGAGTTGGTCTGTGGCGTATTGCCGGGATGCAAAGCTCCTCGCGATCAGTATCAAGTTGTGATAAGCAACAGCCTTCTCCATCACCTCGCAGAACCTATGGTTTTATGGGATGCTGTTAATCTGTATGCTTGTCATGGTGCTCCCATATTCATCATGGACCTAAGGAGACCTGCTAGTTGTGATGAAGCGGTGAAACTAGTGAATATGTATGCGGCTAATGAACCCGAGATCCTGCGACGAGACTTTTATTATTCCCTACTAGCCGCTTTCGAGATGGACGAAATACTAGTGCAGCTTCGGGATGCCAACCTGGATCAGCTCCAAGTGAAGGCAATTGGTGATCGTCATGTGACCATTGCTGGCTATATGGATTAATAAGGTTTTTCCTCGCATTTTCTTTACCCCAATTTTATTCCAATGTTACCTTCCTGTTAACTATATCTACCTGACATATTACCTCCAAGTCTTAGTATAGCAGTGTTGCTTGTAGAGGGTTTTCGACTTCATGAAGGAGGTACCAATATGGACTTGATTGAGCAAATGCAGTCGCTTTCAGTAAAGATACAAAAGCAACAGGCCTATATTCAGACTGAAGAAGCTACAAAGAATGCGTTTGTCCTTCCTTTTATAGCTATCTTGGGTTATGACGTATTTGATCCCTCGGAGGTCGTACCTGAGTTCACCGCAGATATAGGGATAAAGAAAGGAGAAAAGGTCGACTATGCTATTGTAATAGACAAAAAACCTATTATGCTTATCGAGTGCAAGAAGTGTGGTACTCCACTTGAATCCCAGCAAGAGTCTCAACTACAAAGGTATTTTTCTTCTACTGATGCTAGAATAGCGGTCCTGACTGATGGTATAGTCTACCGTTTCTATACAGACCTAGAAGTGCAAAACAGAATGGACTCAAAACCTTTCATGGAAATGAACATGTTAGACCTTCAAGAACAGCTGGTGTCTGAACTAAAGAGGTTGACTAAACCAAATTTCGATCTCAACCAGATTATTACCAATGCAGGTGAGTTGAAGTATACAAATGAAATCAAACGCATCCTCGCAGAACAACTAGTTGTACCCTCTGATGATCTTGTCCGGTTTTTTGCGTCACAGGTCTACACCGGAAAGCTTACCCAGACAGTACGTGAACAGTTCGAGGGTATTACGAAGCGAGCCTTAACACAGTTCACTAATGATCTTATAAATGATCGACTGAAGGCAGCTCTGACTGATTCTAATACTAGTTCTACAAACTTGCTCTCAGACGATCAAGATAATGACAATAACGATAATAATAATAAAATTGTTACAACTGTAGAGGAATTGGAAGGTTACTACATAGTAAAAGCTATACTATGTGACCTAATAGAACCAGGACGTATATCTATGAGAGATACACAGAGTTACTTTGGGATTCTATTAGATGATAACAACCGGAAACCCATTTGTCGTTTGCATTTCAATAGAAGCCAGAAATACATAGGTCTATTTGATTCAAGGAAACGGGAAGAAAGAGTAGCCATTGAAGACCTGAATGATATATATAAATACATGGAACGCTTGCGCTCTGTAGTCAACACTTATGAAAAACTACCCACTGGTATACTCGAAGACTGTCTTGTGTAGAATGCATTGTGGAGTTATTATTACGGGCAATATGTCGTTGGGGGCCAAGAACCAGTATATGATCTGTGTTCTTATAAGGGGCATTAACGTATTTTGCAGTCTATTGGTATTGTATTAGCTGTATTGGGATGGATTGGGCTATCGTATAGCAAAAGCCAAATGAAATAATAAAGCGGCTTTAGACTGCCAATCTGCGTCAGCTCCAAGTGAAGGCAATTGGTGATCGTCATGTGACCATTGCTGGCTATATGGATTAATAAGGTTTTTCCTCCTTGCAGTATTGTTCCATCCGTTTTACGCGACTTTTACCCTCCTTTTACCATTGTCTTTACTTGTGTCATCAGCAGTGACTACTGGCCCAGTGAATATCCAAGGTCGTAGACATTGAAAAGCACTATGGACAGTAAGAAACATTATCTATCGTATGTCTCAGAATAAGGACGAATCTTGTTCTGCGAACTTCGAGATAAGAACCTAGAAACTGTGTTATACGCATGTAAGACCTATACTCGAATCAAATTTTGTATGTAAAGTAAATATAGTTACAAATAATTCATTGATATTACATATAAATATTTACTCAATTTACCAAATTAGCAATGGATCTTTACTAGACTGTACAAAATACACTAGTTGTCGAATATGAAAGGTTGATTCTTCTGTGACATTTCTTAGTAGGTTGGGTAATAAACAACTTCCTAGAGATACTCGAAGATATACAAGTGGAGCTGCGAGACAAATAAGTCACTCGCTAGGGGTGTTGCTTATTGTCTTTCTTTTGATCACCACTGTTACGCTATTAGGGCCTATGTCTGCCCAGTCTGCGGAGGAGTGCTATGCTCAATGGCATCTAAATGAAGATTCAGGGACAACCGTTGTTGATACTTCCGGAAACAGCAGGGATGGAAATGCCCAGAACATGAATGATGCAAATTGGGTGTCTGGTAAGCTTAATAATGGATTGCAGTTTGGTTCTGTGGACAACCAATATGTTAACTGCGGCAGTATCGCTGGCTTTGATTATGACGATGAGGTTTCATTTGAAATATGGGTCAAAGCAGGTGCCGCGAATAGGGATAGGTATCTTTTTGGTAAGGGAACCGAACAGAGTGGCATTGGCGTACTCATACAGGCGAATGGAGACTTGAAAGCATTTTTGCACCGACCTGGTGGATTTACACAGCGTCGAGTAATGCGAACTGTTGATACCAATCTTGAGGACAATGAATGGCATCATATCGTGGTCACGTATGATGGTAGTGGTAGGGCTAGTGGACTCATTCTATACGTAGATGGCTCGATACCTACCACGGTCGATACGGGTGACAATCTTGAAGAAAATTCTATAGTTACGTCACATAATCTGACGATAGGTGCCACAGATAATGGGACTGCCTATACCTTTAGAGATGGGATATTAGATGAAGTCGTTATTTATGACCATGTGTTAAGTTCATCTCAGGTGGCCTTCAGATATGCTAATGGGAATGGTACTGAATCGAGTTCTCCTGCTGTTACTTTTACTAGTCCTAACTTTGCTGCCCAAGGTGCCACCACGGATATCACTATCACAGGTACCGATTTCGCTGGGGCGACTTCTGTTAGCTTTGGCTCAGGGATTACTACTAATAATTATACTATAGATAGTTCTACTCAGATTAGCGCTGATATAACGGTTGATGGTGATGCTGTCCTTGGGACCCGGGACGTCTCTGTTGATGTCGGCGAGGTTGTAGGTACATTGTCCGCAGGTTTTAATATCGTCAGCCCATCTACGGCAACATCAATAAGTCCTAGTTATTCTCCACAGGGTGGTACTCTTGATATTGTAATAACAGGTACGGGTTTTACTGGGGCTGCCTATGTTAGCTTTGGTATGGGAGTTACTACCAATAGCTATATTGTGGATAGTCCCACACAAATCACTGCCAATATCACAGTGGATAGCGATGCCACACTTGGAACTCGAGATGTATCTGTCAGTGTTGGAGGGATTATTAGTACACTTCCTGATGTCTTCACTATTACTAGTCCCCCCTTGATCAACTCAGTGAGTCCCAACTCCGCACTTCAAGGTTCTACTATTGATATTGCTATCATAGGTACTGATTTTACTGATGTAACCGGTATTAGCTGTGGGACTGGGGTGAGTGTCAATAGCTATACCATCGATAATCCTACACAGATCAGCGCTAATATATCTATTGCCGGTGAAACTAGTGTTGGGTCACGAGATATAGCGGTTATGACCGATACCTTAGATGCCATTCTTGAAAATGGGTTCACCGTGGTCGCAGCTCCAGTAATTCCAAGCATAAGTGCGATAAATCCAACTTCGGGAGTCCAAGGTACGATAATTGATTTGACCATTACTGGTATGGATTTGACTGGGGCTTCAGCTGTCAGCCTGGGCGATGGTATAAACATAGATAGTTATACTGTGGATAGCCCTACCCAGATCACTGTCAGAATCAACATTGATGTTGATTCTGCAATTGGAGCAAGAGATGTCTCAGTCACTACTGATGGGGGGATTGGGAATCTAGCAGAAGGATTCTCAGTGATTGGGCATCCTGCCATTAGCGGGATCACTGTCCTAGGTGACGCTAATCCAGGGGAAACGATTGAAGTGATCATCACTGGCACCAATTTAACTGGAGTGGTAGACATCAGTATGGGTGATGGTATAACTGTAAATAGCTTTACTTTGGATAGTCCCACTCAGATAACGGCTGTCGTCGAAATCGCCGCTGATGCCAATGTTGGACCGCGTGACATCGTGGTTGGAACCGATGGGCAATCTGCTTCTCTGCAAGATGGCCTTAATGTGCAAAAGCCTAATGCAAGTCCTGAGCCCTCGAATAATAATCCATGGCTCTATTTTCTGGTAGCTTTATTTGCAGCTACTATAGGGGGGGTATTAGTATATCGAAGAAGAAAAGGCATAATTAATGGGAATTGGAAAGGACAAATCCCAATAAGGTGGGATCGGTCTGCTCCACCATCTCCTGTCGATGATATACCAGAAGTTGATCCTGGAGCATGGCAAAATAATGCTGTGGATACTGACTGTGAGACAAGTGATCAAGTTGAAGAAGTGAACAAAGAGGAGAACATCAATGATGATGTGTTTTCCAAGGGACTGCGAAAGCTCTTGCTAGGGGACGAAGAATAGGGTGTTCTGTTTATGCAACGTGCTCATCATGGGCTACTTTGTTCGTAACAGTAGTGCTCGATTAACAAAATGTATTACTGATCTTTATAAGGGATGCACAGGTTAAAGTCATTATAAAGTTAGTGAGTATTATCTTAAGTGGTAAGATAGGAATGGGATATGAATAGTACTGCGAAATTACCAGTAAAGAGGCATATAAGGAAGCGTAACCCTTTAAAGAGGGATGTGAGACTAGATGCTAAGACAAGCAGCCGTCCTTGTAATAATGCAGGAACGACTCGTCAATTATCTGTTGGTGAGAGCGCCTCGGGGATCAAGGAAAGGGTCTCTGATTTGGAGTATACAAAGGCAGAACTTGAACAGGAGATTGCCCAATACAGACAGACTGAGGAGACTCTCCAAGATAGAATTAGATATCTACAATCACTCATAGAGAAGTCATCGGATGGCATCCTTGTGACAGATTCTAATCGCACAATTTCCTATCGCCATCTGCCCGTTGCCTTTGATGATATTCATCCAGATGATTGGGAAAGAGCTCTTGAATCGCTGGCTCGCGTTGCCCAAGAACCTGGTGCCAAAGCACGAACAGAAGTAAGGGTTAGACATAAGGATGGGTCGTGGAGTTATGTCGAGGTTACTGCTATCAATCATCTTCATGATCCGGATGTAAAGGGAGTAGTAATGTTCTTCCATGACATCACCGAGCACAAGCAATCTGAAGTGACATTGAAGAACCATTCGCGGTATTTCCAAGCCCTCATAGAGAGATCATCAGACGGTATCCTTGTGATCGACTCTAATGGCATGATTCGTTATCGACATCTTCCCATGGCATTTGAAAATGTTCATCCGGACGATGTGAAAAAGGCAATCAATTCACTTACGCGTATCTCTGAAGAACCGGATGGTAAAGTTCTGACTGAAGTACGAGTGCAGCATAGGGATGGCTCATGGCACTATGCTGAGGTTACTGGAACTAGCTATATGAATGATCCAGATGTCAAAGGTATGGTTCTTTCCTTCCGTGATGTTACGGATCGCAAGCAAGTTGAGGAGGCGTTGCATAAGTACCGGGACCATCTTGAGGAAATGGTGGAGGCCCGTACTAATGAGCTGATGGAGAGTGAGGAGCAGTACAGTAATCTATTCCATCAGTCGAATGATGCGATATTTCTATGTGATACAGAGGGCAATATCCTGGAGGCAAATTATAGAGCAGCGGATGTTTTTGGGTATACAAATGAAGAACTTGGCACTATGAAGATATCTGAGATCTGGGGTCCCAGGATGGATGAGCAAGCCAAGTATGCCAATGATCGGCTTGCCAAAGATGGATTTGTGAACTTCGAAATTGATTTCAGAAGGAAGAGTGGTGAAATCATGAGTGCCGAGGTTTCCTCAAGTCTATTGGAGATAGGTGGAACTAAGATCGTTCAAGGCATTGTTCATGATATTACCCAGCGCAAGAATGCAGAGATAGCTCTGAGACGCTATACTGACGAGCTTGAGCAATTTGCTTTCATTGCATCACATGATCTCATGGAGCCATTACGTATTGTGAAGATTTATGCCCAGTTCCTAGCGAAACAATACAAAGGTAAGCTTGATTCTGATGCCGATGAGTTTATTGACTATGTGACAGAGGGCACATCTCGCATGCAGGCACTCCTTGATGCCCTACGTGACTATGCATGCCTGAATGCGTCGGTTGCCGAGTTGGATTTTGTGGACTGCGAAGTTGTTCTTGATAATGCTATTGCCAATCTACGGCCTGAGATAGAAGAACACAGGGCTGAAGTGACTCATGATCGTTTGCCAAAGGTGATGGGCTCTACTCGGGAGTTGATTCAGTTATTTGAGAATCTGATAAACAATGCTGTAAAGTTTCGCAGTGATAAACAGCCTATCATTCATATATCAGCCGAAAGTAGAGGATTAGACTGGTTGTTTTCGGTCCGGGATAATGGTATTGGAATCGAATCCCAATATATCGATCAGATATTCGTTGTCTTTAAACACCTAAATCTTAAAGAGGATTACCCCGGTATAGGCATGGGGCTCACATTGTGCAAGAGGATTGTAGAACGTCACAATGGCAGCATTTGGGTGGAGTCCGAGCCTGGCCAAGGATCCACTTTCTTTTTCAGTATCCCAAAACCACGTGGGGCAAGTGATCTGAACTAGTCTGCTGCCAAGAGAATAACTATGGGGAGTCCCTAGGTTATGGCGTACCCTACCTGAGGTGCTAATGGATTCAGTATCACCCAGGATGATAAAATCCTTGCCTCCTCCTGATCGATAACAGGGTAGAGCTATTCTAATCCCCACTCGAGTCTTTGATGCAGATATTGATGTCTATTGGTGATCGTTCACCCGTTTTCTGTTATTGCTAGCACGGAACCCGTGAGGAACATGAGTTAATGGCAAAAGAAACCTCCAGTTTCTTAGGAGCGAAGCGCGGAAATCTGGATAGGTAAGGGGGACAATCTGAACCTATTACCGGTCCTGTCTGCTATGGTTCAACCTTCCCTCCACACCACACCCCAGATTGCCACATCGCTACCGCTCCTCGCAATTATGCACTGGCTGAACGGTTGCGTTTATTGCTTACACACTCGACAAATGGAAAAAGTTGAGATTTGTACTCTTTGTTGTTGTATTGGAAATGCTGCACAAGACCTCTAAGCTTATGCGCTACTTTTCCTATAGCGCTCTGGAGATTATTCTGGCTAAACGTTGATCCTAGGATGATTAGGGCTTGTCAGGTATTGGCATGACAAGCCGCTATTCGAACAAAGCTTCAAATCAGATGATCCCACAAATGATAAGTATCTAGTGTTCTACATAGAACAGCTCGTCATACAGTAGCTCCAGCTTTCGTTTATGCTTTAATTCCTCATGAACTAGCCGTTCACATAGTTCCTTTGCATCAGCTGTGCGAACTGCTTTCATGAGCCGCGAATAGAACTCCACAGCTTGCTGTTCCCTCTTCATTGCGAAGACAAGTGTATCCTGCAAACTGGCGTCTTCCAGCTTGTCACTACCAGTTAGATACTCGCTTATTTTAAGATCATTGATTTCCTCTGAATTCCATTGGTTATCTTTCCAGCCTTTGTCTTTAAACTCCTCTAGCATCTTCATATGAGACTTTTCATCTTCGGCGAGTTCCTTCATTAATGCTTGTGCTCCGGCGTTGCTACTTTTTTGTATGCCTGCTTCATAGATGGCGCGTGCTGCTGTTTCCTTGTACATTGCAGCCTCGATAACTTGTATGACCTCTTCCTGCATGTTTCCTCCTGTGAATTGTAGATTGAATTGGGTTCAACTCATGGTATCACTAATTGCATGACTCTGCATTACTAACCACGCTAGCATTGCTGGAGGCAGTATTCCATCTTGACTAAAGTCGTATAGATCTATTATGACCGGAAGGAAATGGCGTAGTATTGTGCAAATTGTTACCTGTATAGAACTGATATGTATAGTATTATGAAGATTATCATAAATGACACTGATTTATGTCCCTTGGTAATAGTATATATAATATGTGCAATGGATTTAAGTTGATCGTGTGTTCTGAAAGCTTGATGTCTTGGTCAACAAAGGATAATATGGGCCAACATATGCATTTTAATGATCATAGTGTGAATTACTGTTAATGATTATTACCATAGCTCTGAAACACATTGTTTGTTGGGCAAACCTCTCCTGTCGTAGCGAGCAAAGCACTCGTGAGGAACACGGCCTATTAGACAAAGGAACCTCCGGTTTCTGAGGAGCGGTGCACTCTCGCATTTATTGTCATGTCGACTGCCTGGGATTTCTTTGTCACTGGCGTTCCTAGCAATTAAGTGGCAAGTTTCTTTTTGCACAGCATCATGTGGGCGAAGCTAAGGGCATAATAGTTTATTGTGTAAAAGTTGCTTACTGACAATCTACTATTTGAATGTGCTTGAAATCGCATAAAAGCCTGCTTATATTGATACCTCGTACAGATACATGGCTATAGCAAAGGAGGATGAGGATGAATCTTGATAAGTATAAAGTACTCCCTGAAAAACTAAGATGGACGTGTGATCCAGGCCAGTTTGAATTTACATGTACCAAGGATTTGGCCCCTTTGCGGGACTTCATAGGCCAGGAGAGAGCGGTTCGTGCTATTGAGTTTGGTCTTTCTGTGGACAAACCACAGTATAACATCTATGTATCTGGACTCAGTGGTACAGGAAAGACCTCGCTCGTGAAGTCTTACATTGAGAAGGTTATTGCAGAGAAGTCGGATAAAGAAGAGCCTATAAGCCAAGATGACTGGTGTTATGTTTATAATTTCGCCGATCCAGATCGTCCACGTATAGCTAATGTTTCACAAGGTAAGGGTAAGCAGCTGAGGGAGCAAGTAGAGAACCTGTTGAAAATGTTGAAGGAGGGATTACAGAATGCCTTTTCGAGTGAGGAATATCGTTCTCATATAAAGAGAGTAGTAGAAGAGGCGCAGGGAAAACAGCAAAAACAGTTTGAGATATTAAGTGAGACTGCACGACAGGAAGGATTCCTATTAGAGGCTACACCCTCTGGCCCTATGCTCATTCCCTTATCGGATGGCAAGCCAATTGCCCAGTCCGAATTCCTAGCTCTTGATGAAGAGACCAGGAAGGGATTGGAGGCGAAACGCGCTGAACTGAGTAAAAAGCTACATGCAGCTCTGGAACAGGTGCAGGAGATAGAGAAGGAAAAGGTCGAACAGATTCAACAGGTGGACAAGGATGTTGGTGAGTTCACAATTGCTAGATTGTTCTATCATTTAGTGGCCCAATATGGGATGAATGATACTATCAGCCGATACCTCACCGACCTTAAGACATATACTCTCGATCATCTCAATGTTTTTAAATCGGAGCAAGATCAGGCCCAGTCTACATTGGGATTTTCTCCTAGCTCGCTCCTTGGAGAACGGGATCCCTTCCTGCCATTTAAGGTTACTGTTTTTGTGGATAACAGTGATACAGTAGGGCCACCAGTTATCGTGGAGGCGAATCCCAATTACGGAAACGTATTTGGTAAGATCGAGCGCCGCTTTCTCCTGGGTGGATATCTGAGTGATCACACGATGTTAAAGCCAGGGGCTATCAACTTAGCAAATGGCGGATATCTGTTGATGAATGCTCAGGACGTACTCACTAATCCTGGTGTATGGCCTACGCTTAAACGGGCTATAAAGAATCAGGAAGCTCGTATTGAGGACCCCTTGGAACAATTTGGACTTTTAGCTCCACAGGGCATGAAACCTGAGCCCATGCCTATTAATGTCAAGATCGTGCTTATCGGGGATAGTTGGCTCTATCAAATGCTTTCTGTGTACGATGAAGACTTTTGGGAGATCTTCAAGGTGAAGTCGGATTTCAATTACCAGGTTGAGAGGACACAGGAGAATATTGAGTGTTATGCTACCTTTATATCTGGCTGCTGTCTGGACTCGGGAACACGTCCGTTTGATCCTTCTGGAGTTGCTCGTGTTATCGAATATGCTGCTAGGTTAGTGTCAGATCAAGATAGGTTGTCGTCCAGGTTTGCCCATATCACGGAATTGGTTGAGGAAGCCGAGTATTGGGCAAGCAGTGACGGTACAGAAAATATCTCCTCCAAACATGTACAGCAAGCTATTGATGAAAAGGTGTATCGACATAATCTAGTAGATGAACACATTAAGGATATGATAAATCGTGGCACCATCATGATTGATACGGATGATGCTGTGGTGGGACAGGTTAACGGATTGAGCGTATATCAAATGGGAGATATCACTTTTGGGAAACCTTCCAGAATTACAGCAACTACTTATCTAGGGCGCAGTGGCATAATCAATATTGAAAGGGAATCTCAGCTTAGTGGAAGGATACATGATAAGGGTGTATTGATCCTAAGTGGCTACCTTGGATATAGATATGCCCAGGATCAGCCTCTGTCCCTATCTGCTAGCTTGTGCTTTGAGCAGTCTTATGAAGGCGTTGAAGGAGATAGTGCATCATCTACAGAGCTCTACGCTATTCTATCTAGCTTGTCTGGAGTCCCAATCAAGCAAGGTATAGCGGTAACAGGATCGGTTAATCAGAGAGGCGAGATTCAGCCAATAGGTGGTGTGAATCACAAGATTGAGGGATTCTTTGAGGTTTGTAAAGCTAATGGTCTAAATGGTGAGCAGGGGGTCCTCATCCCTCACCGGAATCTTAAGAATCTGATGCTCAGAGAAGATGTGGTTGAGGCAGTTAAGAATGGCCAGTTTCATATCTATTCAGTGAAGACCATAGATGAAGGAATAGAGGTGTTGACAGGTAAGAAGGCCGGAGAGATGAAGAAGGATGGTGGTTATCCAGAGGGAACTATCAATGCTCTGGTTCATGCTCGTTTTACAGAGATGGCAGAAAGGCTGAGGAAGTTCCAATCTGGGGACAAAGAGAAGAAGGAAGACGAAAGCCAAGAATGACGGTATATGAACCGATTATGTATAGTGGCATCTGCCGCCGAATGTAATGATGATTTATGTGGTATTCTATCTGTATTGGAAAAGAAGGCAGGAGATTTTTCTCCTGCCTTCTTCGCTTTTAATTCAATTTATCCCTAAGATGTTCTTTTTAATAGTGATCAGATCACGACCATTTACCTCACCATCGGAATTTGCGTCACTCGCAGGGGTCGCACCTTCAATCTGCAGCATGGATTTCTTAACCATGATAAGATCCTGCCCGTCTGTCTTGCTGTCTCCATTGGCATCGCCAGGGAAGTAGATATAATAATGATCATTGAAAGTGTCCCTTATTATGTGGTGATAGCCATTGGTAGCTCGAGAGTACGCCCGAAGCCTAAATTGGTAGGAGCAGGTTTCCCAGGGATCAAGTTGAGTCGATTCATCTGACCGGAATTCCTCTTCCTGGACTCCATTCCATTCGGGTGGGGAGCCGGTGGGATAGGATTCCGAAGCGATGATACCGGCATTCTTGTTTTTTCCGTACAGAGCTTCCAGCGTATAAGCGCGCAGAAATCCATTGGGGTGCCATGCAGTTATTGTGAAGTTGAGGTTATCCTCTGGATCTGTGAGGCTGATAACACCGCACTCGGGTATCTCTTCGCCTGTATCTGTTTTGACGTTATGAATGATTGCTTCTACAGGGCTGTTATCTATGACTAGTGTTAGGTGATCCTGGTCATTCTCGAAAAGATCCAATAGTGTTAGTTCACCAGATTCCTCGTCTAGATCATATGCCTCGTAGGTGAGTTGGTACTTACCGTTCTCAAAATTGCGAGTGTCCCAGATCAACCTCAGATCGATATGGGTCCAATAACCTTCTCTGGTCAATTGGTATAGCCCATCGGTATCGTCAATAGTCTTGGGGCCAAGGTTTACGTATTCATAAGACACTGTGTGATCAGGATTGATTATATACCTAACCTTGGTCAATGTATCTTTAAGTGGTACGAATTCTGTTGGCACTGTATCACCGTCCCACTCACCTATTAGAATGCGGTAGTAATCCACCGGATCATCATCTCCAAATAGACCGTGGAGCCAAAGCCTATGACCAAAGGGTGAATCTTGGTATCTGGGAATACCAAAATCCTCATGTATTTGTTGGGATACGTTGGCTAATCCGTGTGATGGATCGTCTTTGTCTTGGACGATTTCGGATACTGGAATATTACCTACGCTCGTGAAGATGAATCCACTACCATCGAAACCGCTGTTCCCCGTTTCGGTCCCCGGTCCTCCGTAAGCGCCCATATCATTCCTGGTACCATCGGGATCGCTGAATTCCGGTCCGGGATGGCCTGCGTCAATACAAGGTGAACCTTCGCTCAAGTGGTAATCATCATCCTCGAACAATGGATCTTCGCTTATCTCACCGGTTCCAGGTTGTGGTGTGAAAGACCCAGGTTTATCGTTATCAAAGTAGTTAGTATTGTTCTCCCAGACATCATTGTAGGAAATCTCCCCGCTCTCGGGATCGCAGTAGTACCATATGCCTGTACCGTTAGATACGATGATGTTGTTTAGAATTGTCTGGGATGTTGGGGGACATCCATGGGTTATTCCCGATGCTGTATTGGATACGATAGTGTTATTTATAATGGTGGGTGTGCCGCCCTGCCCTACACAAATACCAACGTAGTTTTCGGTGATGACATTGTTGTGTATCATAAGTGGTCCAGCAGAGCATAAAACTCCGCTAGTCGTCCAGAAAGCATTTGATGAAGAGCCGGTGATCGTGAATCCCGATAGAATAGTTGCCTGGTTACCAGAATACGTAACAACCTGATCGCAAATGCCTTCTCCATCGATAGTGGTAACAGCAGGCCCGCTACCAAAAAGATTCACGCCGTCTTTCATGATGAGGCATCCTGGGTAGACACCTGGGTATACGAGCACTGTGTCACCAGGAGTTGCGGCATCGATGGCATCCTGAATGTCATCAAAATCTGCTGAGCCATTGTCGTCCACAGTTAGTGTGATTACCGGAACAAGGTATGTGATGATATTGATGAACAAGTCCTTTCCTGTTTCTGTCATGCTAGAAGGGAAGTTAGTGAATCCCCAAAGGAGATACCTATTCTGTTCTAGGGTTAAGGGATAATGATCGTTGTCATCGGACTCTCTTCCCAATGCAACTACTTCTGATGGTACTGTGGGGAGATTGATACCTACATGATTCGTATTGGAATAGAGTGGAATTAACATATTATTAGGGATGGACAGTTGATTGGGTGTAGTGAAAATGTTATGAGTCTTGTCTACTACGTATATAGTGTCGTCCATACCATGCCATCCATGCGGATAGCCTGTCTCAAGCCCTATTTGCCCCAAGAAGGAATATCCTCCTTCGCCTAGGGCGAGAATAGGTTTCCCTGAATCCTCGATTGCCGATACTGAAGCCGTGTCACCCCAAGAGCTGAGATTTCCTGTGTCCGTACCTATGATGATCAGACGACTTCCTGAGAAGTCGGTAGCTGCAACATCTGACAAGGGAATAAGCATTGTAGGAAAGCCATTGCTTTCCAATAATGCCCCGTAATCCTCGGCTCCAGATTGATCGGTATTATATATGTAGCATATGCCGGACACTGTTTGCCTACCCCATGTTCTAAACCCAAAATCATATCCTGGCAAACTGCTTTCAACGGAGGTCATGCCTCGATCATAAGTCGATTCTATCTTGCCTCGCCAGAAGTAGCGATTGTCTGGATTGGGAGAATCCTCTTCGGCCCACACATAAATGTAGTAGGAGCTATCTGGCTCCAGTAGTACTTGAGGCTCTACTAGGAGCTCCAACCATCCCGATTCGTTGATTACATCATCAATAACGGTTGTCTCCCAGAGTACCTCTCCTTCTCCATCTTGTACTGCTGTCCGAAGGTTACCAGGATCACCGTTCTTATTTATGTAGAGATCTATCCTTGACAGGATTGGCAGAGTTGGTTTGAATTCCTGCCACCTGATAACAGTTTTCTCAAACCAGAATCCATAATTGGTTTCCTCCTGCGATTGATCGAGCTTGTATGCTTGTGAAGGGATTTTGGGATTGGTATTCTCTTCGGGTGTACTTGCCAGCACCTGTACAGATGTGGCCAGTAGTGCTATGACTATAATAAGTGTTCGTACAATTGCCAATATCCTATTCATGTTCTCCTCCCTTGATGCTGTTCTACAAGAACACATGTGAGTTTAGTGATGATCAAAGCGCTGTAATGTTTGTATTACTAATCAGACGAGGATGACATAGCGCCAAAATGCAAGAGATAGATTTTGCATCGGAATTTATTACTATGAACCGACGGAGAAACGTGATCTGCTTAACATGGTATGTTTAATATTTAGTGGCACTCTATGTGATCACCTCCTTATTCAGACCGTTTGTGTGTAATTGGAATTAGGATCCAATCTCTAAACAAATCCCAATAGCCAAAACCTAAAACGGGAACGTAGTCTGGCATGTTTCAGTCGTTATAGCTTGGATATTGATACTGAGTCACAATGTCATCACGATGAATCCTTCTGGTACTGGAAGGAGGACGTGGCGATCTCTTCTTTATGACGAGATTGCTTCACTCTAGGTTCGCAATGACATGATAAATCTGGTTGGCATTTTATAATTGTGACACGGTCTGGTTGTCTGGAATTTGGAGCTTGGAATCTGTGCTTTAAACATCCAACTCACCTTTGACTGTGGCA
>JAXHVC010000121.1:0-13165 GCA_034189315.1 Chloroflexota bacterium
CCTTCGTTTTTTTGAGGAGAAAGGGCACAAGATTCTTCCCAGTTCGTCATTGGTACCGCATGGGGATCCTACGCTTCTCCTTACGACGGCGGGGATGGTACAGATAAAGCCATATTTCTTGGGCTTGGCGCCTCCGCCTAGCCCTCGACTCGCGTCATGTCAGAAGTGTTTCCGCACCACAGATATAGAGGCCGTTGGTGATACTAAACATCTTACGTTTTTCGAAATGCTAGGCAACTTCAGCGTAGGTGACTATTTTAAAAGGGAAGCTATTGAATGGGGCTGGGAATTCGTAACAGAATGGGCGAAGCTGTCTCCTTCGCGTCTTTGGATCACTGTTTATATTGATGATGATGAAGCCGTTGATTATTGGAGAGGGGTGGGGGTTACATCTAAACGTATCCTAAGGTATGGTGATGAAGATAATTTCTGGGGACCACCTGGAGATTCGGGACCTTGTGGACCTTGTAGCGAAATTCACTATGATTTTGGAAAGAAGGCGGGATGTGGTAGGCCTGATTGTGCACCAAATTGTGATTGTGGACGTTTTGTTGAACTCTGGAATCTTGTCTTCACACAATATAATCAAGATATTTCAGGTGTACGCACTCGATTGGATAAACCCAATATTGATACGGGCCTGGGTTTGGAGCGTATGTCTGCTGTAATGCAGGGAAGATCGTCAGTATTCGAGACCGATCTCTTTGTTCCTATAATAAAAGAAGTCTGCAATATCACAGGAAGAGAATATGGACATGATGAGGTTACAAGTCGTGCTATTAGGGTTGTTGCAGAGCATGCACGGGCAATCGTGTTCTTGATAGGTGATGGTGTCATTCCAAGCAATGACGCACGAGGATATGTATTGCGAAGGATACTCCGGCGTGCAGTTCTTTTCGGTAGAAGGTTGGGTAGGAATGCCCCCTTTCTCTCGGATCTGGTAGAGCCGGTAGTTGAACATATGTCATGTCACTATCCTGAGTTGGCAGATAGCAGGAGTGATATAAAAGATGTAATAGCCAAAGAGGAATTTCGGTTTGAGCAAACGCTAGACATGGGTTTGAATTGGACTGATAGGCTGATGACCGACGAGCATCATAAAAAAAGTCGTAGTATAAGTGGAGCTGAAGCATTCAAACTATATGATACATATGGATTTCCCAAAGAGATGATTTCGGAGATAGCTATCGAGAGGGGGTTTAAAGTAGATCTCGAAGGTTTTGAAACCGAAATGGGAAAGCAAAGGGAGAGGGCTAAGATTAGTCAAAAGTCTAACGGTAATAGCGATGTAAAGTTTATTACAGCTCGTATTGTTTCAGGTGAGATTGCTCCCACTGATATTTCCAGTCGGGATGCTATGTTGGAAGACAAGTGTGTAATCAAGGAGCTAGCTGATAAAGATGGGCATCCAAAGGATCGGTGTGAAGCTGGCCAGGGTGAGATTGGGATATATTTGGATAAAACACCGTTCTATGCCGAGATGGGTGGGCAGGTGGGAGATACCGGAGAAATCTGTGGGCCAAATGGTAGGGCCTATGTGTTCAATACCACAATTACTACTGGCTCAGTAATTCTTCATCATGTCAAAATAGTGGAAGGTTATGTCTCAATAGGGGATAAAGTAAAAGCAACGGTTGATCGTGAACGTAGACTTGATATAGCTCGCAATCATACGGCTACACACTTACTCCAGTCGGCACTACGTAGTGTTTTGGGTGCTAGGGTTCATCAATCTGGTTCTTTGGTGGCACCAGACCGACTTCGATTTGATTTCTCCCATGGGGCAGCACTTACAAATGAAGAAACAATCAAAGTGCAAGAGACAGTTAATAAAATGATCAGAGACGATTTGCCAATAGTGAAAGAAGTGGTGTCCTATAATGAAGCTGTCTCGTCGGGGGCTATAGCACTGTTTGGGGAGAAATATGGTGATGAAGTAGTACTTGTACAGATTGGTAGTACTCCTCCAGTGAGTAAGGAGCTGTGTGGAGGTTCTCATGTGGATGCCACCGGGCAGATTGGATTTTTCTACATTATCGTCGAGACTGGAATTGGTTCAGGGATACGTCGTATTGAGGCTGTGACTGGTAAAGGGGCGGAGGAGTTAGTACTGGAAAGATTATCTCTTTTGGATACCGCTTCTCAGTTTTTGCAGACCAACCCACAGCAGATTACGGATAAAATTAAGATGCTTACGGCCGAATTGGATAAGGAACGTAAGAATGTATTGGCATTGGAACAAGAGACAGCTAAGAAGATCAGCTCTTCTCTCCTAGACAAAGTGGAGGTGGTGGGTGGTGTGAATCTCTTGGGAGCAAGAATCCCAAATATGAAACCTGAATCTTTGAGAGCTTTGGGGGATCAATTGAAGGCTGACTTGGATAGTGGCATCTTTGTATTGGGCACTATATATGATGAGAGACCTCACTTCATTGTTATGGTCACTCCGGACCTAGTTGCAAGAAGTTTTGATGCTGGACGGATTGTTAAGGCAGTGGCCAAGGTCGCTGCTGGTGGTGGTGGTGGAAAACCTGAGTTAGGGCAAGGTAGTGGCAAGGACAAGACCAAAATTGACGAGGCATTGGGACAGGCTAGATTTATGATTGAGAATTCATAAACATGCGTATTCTGGGTCTGGACGTAGGTTCTAAACGTATTGGAATAGCTCTGAGTGATCCTGAAGGTGTATTGGCTATACCGCTTGTAGTGATTGAATATAGAGCTGAAGATTCTGTGTATGATAAAATCAACGGCCTTGCAGAGCAACACAACGTTAAATTGATTGTTGTTGGTATGCCGCGTTCTCTTGACGGCAATCTAAGCAAACAAGCAGGACGAATAAGTGGGTTTGTATCTGCTCTTTCTGAAAGGACAGGATTACCTATAGAGACTTGGGATGAACGCTATTCCACGGTCTCTGCTCGGAAGATGATGCAGGAAGCTGGAACAAAGAGAACCCATCGGAAAAAGAATATAGATGCTTTGGCAGCTACAGTTATTCTGCAAAGCTATCTGGACGCAGTATATAAAGACGACCTTGTTATTTAGGTTGTACCTTCTAAAACTTGCTAAGCACCTGTGTTACCTGCCTTTGAAATGTTCTTATGAAGGTATGAATAAGGAGCATTGAGTATATGGGGGTAACTTTGTCCACTTTTCTCTGTAGTAGACTTGTATAGTAAGGCTGAGTACATATGACCATTAGAAACCAGGTTTGGTCCAGGCTCTAATTCTGTCTGTCAAGTTCCGGGCGCCTGTTATAGTTGATGAAATATCATAGACTTAGGCTGAAGGCATTATGAGGAAGAGAGTAGTTTTAGAATGAGTAAGACTGTAGTACTTTTGGGTTATCCCTTGGGACATTCATTGTCACCAGTATTTCAGCAGGCGGCGTTTGACTATTATCAAATGGATACACAGTATGAGTTGCGGGAGGTGTCTCCAGATGACCTTGATAAAGTGGTCAACTCCTTGCGGGAACCTTCTTATCCCGGGGCAAATGTCACAATTCCTCATAAGCAAAGCGTAATCCCTATGATGGATGATTTGGATGTACTTGCTAGTGAAATCGGAGCGGTGAACACTATTGTAAACCGAAGTGGACGTTTGGTAGGATACAACACCGATGCTTCTGGATTCATCAAGGCCCTACGACAAGAAGGTGGATTTGAGCCCCAAAAGAAATCAGTTGTGTTGCTTGGCGCTGGTGGTGTTGCAAGAGCGATAGGTTTTGCTTTGGTGAAGGCTGGAGTATCCTCTATTGATATCACGGAAAAACTGATGCCTGACAATGCAATTGGGATTAAGTCTTCGCTTGAATCTCTGGGTGGAATTCAGGTTAATGTTTTTAAATGGGATGAAACGTTGATTGGAGATGCCGTTTCGCATTGTGACTTGCTTGTAAATTGCACACCTATGGGAATGAAGCATAGCCCGGATGAACAATGCTCTCCGGTGAGTGAAGATGTAATCCCATCTACGACGTTTGTGTATGATGTGGTATATAATCCTGCGGATACCGTTCTTCTTAGAAAAGCGAGAAGTGCTGGGGCAGCGGGATTGGGTGGACTTTCGATGCTGGTTTATCAGGGAGCAGTATCATTTGAATTGTGGACTGGCAAGGATGCCCCTGTGGAGTTGATGATGGAGACTGCGAGAAAAGCCTTGGGATAGGGAGGTTGCCATAGAGTTAGTAAAAGTATACAGTGCTGCAGGGGAGCTGGAAGCGGATTTGATTAAATCAATTTTGGAGAATGAAGGTATACCTGCCATGGTTAGCTCAGAATCCTATGGACGTTTGATGGGGGGTGTGTTGGGGTTTTGCGATGTCCATGTATTGGTTAGGCCGGATGACGTAGAGAAGGCAACGGAGATCCTATCGGAAGTAAGTATTGAACCTGTGGTTTTAGATGATGAGTTGGAGGACTGCGAATAAAGCATGAGTATGTTGCGTTTCCTAACAGCTGGCGAATCGCATGGCCAAGCACTTGTGACGGTAGTGGAGGGGATACCGGCGGGGCTTGCCCTTGATGAAGAACAGATTGCTCATGACTTAGCAAGGCGGCAGATGGGGTATGGGAGGGGCAAGCGTATGCAGATAGAAAGTGATAGGGCTGAAATCCTATCTGGTGTGCGTCTTGGCATAACACTAGGTAGTCCTATTACTTTATTGGTTAGAAACAAAGACTGGGAGAATTGGCGGGATGACATGAGTGTAGCGGCCACAATGGCTAATGTGGAGCCGGTTACACGCCTGCGTCCTGGTCATGCAGATCTCCCGGGTGTTCTCAAATATGGAATGAAAGATGTTCGTCCTATATTGGAACGCGCTAGCGCACGTGAGACGGCATCAAGGGTTGCTGTGGGGGCTGTGGCTAGGCGATTCCTTGACGAATTAGATATATCGGTAAGGAGTCGTACCGTATCAATAGGAGAGGTATGCACTCAGGATGAAGGACATATTGACTGGAATAGGGTAGAATCGTCACCGGTGCGTTGTACAGATGCAAAGGCAGAGAGAGCTATGACAGATGCCATCGACAAGGCCAAGAAGAATGGTGATAGTCTTGGTGGGTGTTTTGAGGTGGTTGCGAGTGGTATTCCAATTGGGTTAGGAAGCCATGTACAGTGGGACCGTCGTTTGGATGGTAGGATAAGTCAGGCCATGATGAGCATTAATGCCGCAAAGGCGGTGGAGATTGGTGCTGGTTTTACTGTGGCGGGATTGAAGGGATCACAAGCACACGACATAATCTCATACAAAAATGGGATTTGGCAACATGTCACTAATCAAGCTGGGGGAATAGAAGGGGGAATGAGTAATGGAGAAGATATTGTAGTGAGAGTTGGGATAAAACCAATTCCCACTATGGCTAAACCGCTACCCTCTTTTGATCTACTCACTAAGGGGGAAACTCTAGCTCATGTTGAACGTAGTGATGTATGTGTTGTTCCTGCGGCAGGTGTGATTGGTGAAGCCATGTTAGCTATTGTACTTATGGATGCGGTATTAGAGAAGTTTGGGGGAGATTCTCTTCGGGAAATATTCTGCAACTATCAGAACTACTTGGCTCAGATTTCTATTGTATGATTGTGAAGGTTGCTCTCAGCTGATTCAGGAAGAGGCATTTCATGGTTAGTAGTCCAAGTAATATCGGATTTCATTGTCACAGCTTAGCTGATCTTGATGAGGCCATACTGTCCAATGGTTTGAAACGGGGTGAATTCTATAATTTTCCTGTGGGCGACTTGCCGTACTTGTATAGAAGGATATCTGAGCAGGACCTGGTAGTTAGTATTCATTCGCCTTTGGAAAGGCTTGATTGGTATCCTTCCCCTCCAACTTTCACTTTCCTATGTGATGCAGATGTGAAACAGCGATGGTTGAGCCTTAGGATGATCGAGGTCACGATGCAAAGGGCCCAGGATTTCAATGCTGAATATGTGGTTGTGCACTTTCCTTCTCCGCAGGGTAATGGTTCTGATGGTATGTCGTACGATGATGCATTTGAGATTGCTTGGCACAGTGCTATGCTGTTGCAGGAGATGAGTGAGGAATACGAGACTCCTATTCATATAGAGGGATTTGGCCCTAGTCCGTTTCTCAACACCGGGTTTCTAATCAAGGTAATAACGGAATTCCCCGGTTTGAGATATTGTTTTGATGCGGGCCATATGCACATTGCGAGTAAGCAATTTGGTTTTGACCTATACCAGTTTGCTTGTGATATTGCCCCTCATGTGGGCTCTATGCATATATGGAATAATCGTGGAATTGATGACTATCGAAATTTTCGGCATATTCCAGTGCATCCGAGGCAGGATCCAAGGGAGGGGTGGGTGGATATCCCTAGACTGATGAACCTTATTCTATCTGAGAATGATAATTGCAGAATAATCCTAGAAAGCGGTCTCCGCTACCCGTTGGAACTCGGTGGTTACGATATTAGGGAGGGCGTGAAGTGGGTGAGGGACATAGTCTCTAGGTCTTCATGAACACTTGATCATCTCCTGCTGTATATGATTTTTGTCGATACAAACTGTGATTGCCCTCATTGTGGATTGCTTGACCCTGGACAGAGTAGTCAGTATAATCCGCTACGAAGGATGGGAAGGTTTGGCTTTCCTCTTTTTTTATGGGTTGAATGAGGGGCTTGTGTGATGCCGAAGTGGCGGAACGGCAGACGCGCTACGTTCAGGGCGTAGTGTCCTTAAGGGCGTGAGGGTTCAAATCCCTCCTTCGGCACCAGAAAGTGATTCCTATGTGCGCCTGTAGCTCAGATGGATAGAGCGTAGCCCTGCGGAGGCTAAGGTCGTGGGTTCGAGACCCACCAGGCGTATAATCAAAATCATGTTGGGGATAGCGGAGATTCCGCTTTAGAGGAATGGGCGATTAGCTCAGTGGTTAGAGCGTCTGTCTTACACACAGAAGGCCACAGGTTCAAGTCCTGTATCGCCCACTTATTAGCGTAATGTCGCAAGTCTAGAGTAATTGTGTCTGTTGTAATACTGTATGCATCTTCGTCTATGGTGCTCTTTAGAGTAGGAACTTCCGCTTCCGTAGCTTATTAGTTGACGGTTCTAATCCCTTGATGCTAAACCTATTCAATTATTCCCCACCTTGGTATAGCCCCTTGATATGGGATAACTGATCCTCTAGTATGTGGTTGATTGTTACAATTGCATGGTATATGCTGCTCTGATAGAATCTCAAAACAATGATTGATCGACTATCCCTTATTGAAGAACGTTATGAAGAACTAAATGACCTGCTGGTACAGCCGGAAACACTTGTTGATCACGAGCGGCTGCAGAACCTTAGTCGCGAACAGGCTGGATTATTGCCGATTGTGTCTAAGTTCCGTAAGTATAAGAAACTGAGCGATGATCTTGATCAGGCTCTTGGCATAATAGAGGATGGTCAAGATGCAGAGATGGTTGCCTTAGCTAGGGAAGATGCCGATATACTGCGGGTGCAATGCGATGAACTTCTAGAGGAAATCAAAGAAGCTCTCCTGCCGAAGTCCACTGAAGATAAGAAAGATGTAGTCATGGAAATCAGGGCTGGTACAGGTGGTGATGAAGCCTCAATTTTTGCCAGTGACCTATTCCGTATGTATAACTTCTATGCCCAGTCAAAGGGTTGGAATGTCGAGATTGTGGATAGTAGTGAGAGTGGTCGTGGTGGACTTAAGGAGATCATATTCGAGGTTAAGGGTGATGGTGTATATGGTAGATTAAAATACGAGAGTGGTGTTCATAGGGTACAAAGAGTACCCGTAACTGAAGCTAGTGGGCGGATACATACCTCCACAGCTACTGTGGCTGTTATGCCCGAGGTTGAAGAGATAGATGTGAAAATCAATCCTGAAGATGTCAGGGAGGAGTTCTTCCACAGTGGAGGACCTGGTGGACAAAATGTAAACAAAGTATCTACTGCTGTCAGGTTGACTCATGTTCCTAGCGGTATGGTAGTAGTCTGCCAAGATGAGAGGTCACAACTTCAGAATAGGCTGAAGGCTATGAGGGTATTGAGAGCTCGTCTTTTTGATCTTGAGCAGATGAAGCAACAAGAGGAGATAAGCCGAGAACGTCGTTCACAGGTAGGGAGTGGGGATAGGGCGGAGAAAATACGCACCTATAATTTTCCTCAAGATCGCGTAACCGACCATAGAATTGGGCTAACACTTCATAATCTTCCTGGGATTCTAAGGGGGGAGATTGATCAATTTGTAGACGCACTAGTTGCTGAGGAGGAGGCACAAAAGGTTGCAAATAAGTGTTAGAGAATCCATTCTGCATGCAGAGAACCTTTTTTCCTCTCATAGAATCGAGAATGCAAGACTGGAAGCCGAGTTATTGGCAATGTATGTGCTCGGTGTTAGGCGGGCCGAATTATACGTTATGATGGATGAGCCACTGACCAAAGCCGAGGATTTTTGGTGTTTGGAAAGAAGGAGAATTTCCAATGAGCCGAGTGCATACATAACAGGCCATCGGGAATTTTACGGTATAAACTTTCATGTAGATCCCCGGGCTCTTATACCAAGGCCAGAGAGTGAGCTCTTGGTTGAGAAAGCCTTGGAGTTTGCCAGCCGTTTTACGACTAACAACAAAAAGTGCTTGATAGCAGACATAGGGACAGGAAGTGGAGCTATAGCTATCTCACTTGCGGTGAATCTATATAACGCCATTGTCTATGCGGTGGATATATCCGAAGATGCTCTTGAGGTTGCACTTCATAATTGTAGAGAGCTTGATGTGTTGGATAGGGTTCGTGTTCTTTATGGAGACCTTCTTAATCCCTTACCAGTATCTGTTGATATTATTGTAGCGAACCTGCCTTACATAAAAGATTCTGATGTGAAAGATCTAAGTCCAGAGATTCGTTTTTTCGAGCCGAGTGATGCGCTGGTTGGAGGTTCTGATGGATTGGATCAGGTACGAAGGCTTCTGACTCAATCTGCGGAAATACTGTGTCCTGGAGGATTATTAGCATTTGAGATTGGGGAGGGGCAGGAGGATATAGCGAAAACTCTAGCCCATGAACAATTCCCTGAAGCTCAAGTTGATTCAGTCCTTGATCTAGGTGGCATACCGCGTGTGGTGGTTGTAACAACCTAGTATTTCAGTTGCGTATTTGAGTGCGAACAAGATAAAATGATGATCTGGACTAGAGTTACAGAAGAGGGGGTTTGATGCCGACCTATAGCACTGAGGCAATCAGAAATGTAGTATTGCTTTCGCATTCTGGCGCCGGAAAGACGACGATATCGGAGGCGATGCTGCTAGCTGCGGGGAGTATATCTCGTCTTGGCAAGGTAGAGAGTGGTACAACTGTGTCAGACTACGAGCCAGAGGAGGCAAAACGGCAGATAAGTATAAGTCTTTCTATTCTCCCTGTTAAATGGAAAGACTGGAAGGTCAATGTAATAGATTGTCCGGGCTATGCCGATTTCATAGGGGAGTGTGAAGCAGGGATACGGGTGGCAGATGGTGTGGCTATAGTCGTATGTGCTGTTTCAGGGGTAGAGGTTGGTACTGAGTTGATGTGGCGTAGAAGCGAGGAATCTGGTAAACCTCGTGTTATCTTTATCAACAAGATGGATAGAGAGAATGCAGACTTTGGTCGTATTGTCAACGAGCTCCAGGAAAAGCTGAGCAAAGGTGTAGTCCCTGTCCAAATGCCTTTAGGTACACATACCAATCTTAAGGGAGTCGTGGATCTAATCGCTTGGAAAGCCTATTCGCCAGAAGAGGTAGAGATTCCGGACGACGTTCAAGAGGAGGCCAAGTCCTTTCGTGAGAAGCTTATTGAAGGTTTGGCTGAATTCGATGACGAACTCATGATGAAGTACTTGGATGGGGAGGAAATTTCATCCGAAGAGATAATCGATTCTCTACGCAGAAGTGTCAGAAACAGGGATGTAGTACCTGTTGTGGTGGGGTCAGGTCTCCAAAATGTTGGAATCCCCCAGTGTTTAGATGCGATTTGTGATTATCTGCCATCTCCTCTAGATATTGGTGATATTCAAGTAACAAATAGCCAATCGGGGGAACAAGAGTCTGTAAGTCCAGATTCCAATGCCAGTTTGGCTGCATTGGTGTTCAAGACAGGTGTTGATCCGTATGTTGGTAAAATAACCTATCTGCGGGTATACTCCGGCACTATTAACAGTAATTCTCAGGTGTGGAATGCCAATAAGGGGCAGACGGAGCGTCTGGGACAACTTTCAACGATTTGTGGTAAAACCCAAGAACCAATATCTGAGCTCGTATCTGGTGATATAGGGTGTGTTTCTAAGCTTACTGTGACGAGTACAGGAGACACACTGTGTAATCAATCACAATCAATGCTACTTCGAGCCTTTGAGTTGCCTAAGGTAGCTTATTCAGTAGCAGTCTATCCAAAGTCTAAGGCAGATGTTGATAAGTTGAGTACGGCGTTGCCTCGTTTGCTTGAGGAGGACTCTTCCCTTGAGATGAGGCGTGATGTTGACACAGGAGAGATGTTGTTGGCTGGTTTGGGTGATTGTCATGTGGAAGTGGCCATAGATCGGCTGCAGCGCAAGTTCGGTGTAGAAGTTGAGGCCAGAAGTCCGAAGGTCCCCTATAAAGAAACGGTATCGGTTGAGACTAATGCGGAGTATAAACATAAGAAACAGACCGGAGGGCATGGCCAGTATGGACATGTCCTGTTACGACTGGAACCGTTGCCCAGGGGGACAGGTTTCGAATTCGCAGAGAAGGTTGTTGGTGGGGCAGTCCCCAAGAATTATATACCTGCTGTAGAAAAGGGTGTCACTGAAGGAAAGCAGGAGGGTGTTTTAGCAGGATATCCAGTTGTAGATGTAAGAGTAACCCTGTATGATGGAAGTGCTCATCCTGTAGATTCGTCTGAGATGTCTTTCAAGATAGCAGCTTCTCATGCTCTAAACAAAGGATTAACTCAGGGACAGCCGATTCTTCTAGAGCCGATAGCGAAACTGCAAGTTGTAGTGCCTGATAGTTTTACAGGTGATGTAATCAGCGATCTCAATACCAAACGAGCAAGAGTCTTGGGGATGAATCCAGAGAATGGTAGCCAAGTGATTGAGGTACATGTGCCACAGGCCGAGGTTATGCGATATGCAATAGACCTAAGGTCTATAACCCAAGGTCGTGGAAGCTTTGTTATGGAATTCAGCCATTATGAGGAAGTGCCAGCTCATATAACCCAGAAGATCGTTGAACAAAAGGCTGCTGAAAAGGAATAAGATCACCTCTGCCAGGATTAGTTGGGGCGGTTAGCTCAGTGGTTAGAGTACTGCGTTGACATCGCAGGGGTCACTGGTTCAAATCCAGTACCGCCCACCATAATTTACTATGCTATTTTGATTACATTGTTGCTTCATCTTGCCTGGGACATCAATAATTAAGTCTGATCCCGCTGGTGGGAGGCAATTCGGTTCCTCGGCATTAACAGTCCGACAGTATGCATTCGAGATCCTGATGGTAACGGATGCCCAGAGCTATTCATTAACACTCTTACAGAGATACTATTCTGGATCAGGTCATTCGGGAACACTGAGGAGTTGAGACCAGCTCTGCACAAAATCAGGAATGACTATAACACTGTCTTGTTGGACGATATGGTCACAAAATTCCTACCCTTGTTAGACAGGCATAGGGAAACTTTGTCCCTGTGCCTATGTAGTTAGTTCTTAGCAGATATCCAGTGTTTGTTGACTGATACACCCCTCCACTTAGGAAGCCCTCTAATCTTGCAGGATTGCTTTATTTTATACTTTACGATAATATCCCGTCACAGTCTCAATTATTTGCTACAACCTCTCGCAAACCCCTCTCCCTTGAGCCATAGATATAATCCGATGTGACTATCGGAGGCTGCATCCTATCAGTGAGAGATTCGTGAGGAATTTGGCGATCAATGGTGACAGGCTAGCTACCACACTGGGTTCGGGTATCTCTGGAAAAGGAGGGATCAAATGACAGCGTGTATGTCTGTATGTGGCCAATATAAACACAAAGTAGATGCACTATATCAATAGTGGTTTACCGCCCAGAACTGCACTGCTAGCAACAAACAGTAACCATGGAAATGGAGGTATAAAGTTGGAATACCCACTTTGCCACGGAAGCCCTACAACCATCATACCGAGAAACAACGTACTACTGGAGAATGTTATATATGTGAAGGAACAGGGCGTTGCCCACATCATCCTAAACCGTCCCTACGCTGCCAACGCGCTGAACAAGGCCATGATGAGGGAGATAGTCGTCGTTCTGGACGATATTGAGGAAGATGATGACATCTCCGTCGTTATTGTGGCCGGCGCAGGAGAGAAATGCTTTTGTGCTGGTCTTGATATCAAAGAAGTACTACCTGACTCTCCTCTAGAGACATTCAAAACTTCTAGGCTAGGTCACCGCGTATTTGATCGCATAGAGCTATTCGATAAGCCCATTCTTGCAGCCATCCACGGCTATGCTTTTGGAGGAGGTCTTGAGCTGGCAATGGCTTGCCATATACGGATAGCAGAAGATAGATCCACGTTCTCAGTTCCTGAGGGGAAACTTGGTTTTTTTGTTGGTGGGGGTGCTAGCATGAGGCTTCCTCGATTGATCGGGAAGTCGAAGTCTTTGGAGATGTTCTTTTCGGGCAAGGCTCTTGGAGCAGAAGAGGCATGCCAGATCGGCTTAGTTCATAAGGTCACATCACAAGAGAATCTCTATCCGATGTGCTTGCAGTATGCTGCAAACTTATGCGGGAACTCTATCATAACCAATATGCTAGTAATAAACGTACTAAATCAGTCCAGCGAAATCCATCCACAAAGCGCTCTTCTGATGGAGTCTCTCGCGGCGGGTTTGGTGAAATCCTCCGAAGACTGTACTGAAGGCATCACGGCATTTTTTAACAAGCGACAGCCTGTGTTCACAGGGAAGTAGGAGAGTGATCCCTTTCTAGCCAACGGTGACGACGATGAATTTTGTGGGTATAGACAACATCTCAATTCCAACACATTGAGAGTGTAATAACCGTAAACGATTAGGCCCTTAGCTCCGAAAGAGTGATAGAAACAGTGCAGAGACAGGCCTTTAGTAAGCGATCGAATAATTTGAGATCCCCAAAACCGACGATTGAACCGGTAACAAAACTCAG
>JAXHVC010000122.1:0-13178 GCA_034189315.1 Chloroflexota bacterium
GGAAACAATTCAATGGTACCAGAAGTACTGGGACCATATGTAGATCAAGGAGAATAATTAGGTACGATCATCATATATATAGCTAGATTGATCTAAGTGAATTTCTAGCTTGTTAACAATACTCCCAGATTGGAGATACCAGCCAGTGGATATAAATAGTCTGATGCGAAGCACCTCGCAAAGACACCAAGAGTTTCCGGTTACTAAACATAAGGTCTTTATGGCCCATGCGGCAGTATCACCACTGCCTAGGCGAGTATGTACTGCTATTCAGAGTTACACAGAACAGGCCGCTGCCAACGGACAATTCGGGTACATTCACAGTACAATCGAAGAAGAGACTAGAAGATACGCGGCAACTCTCATATTAGCAAAGGAAAAAGAGATAGCATTCGTATCATCCACCTCTATGGGATTAAGCATTATCGCTCTTGGATTACCATGGCAAGAAGGTGACAACGTGGTTGTGGCAAATGGCGACTTCCCGTCTAATATATATCCTTGGTTGAATCTTCAACAAATAGGGGTTCAGACAAAGTTCATCCCTTGGAATAAGAATGGGGTGATATCCATCGAAGATCTCGATATGATCATTACAAGTAGCACTAGACTTGTGTCCCTATCCAGTGTGAACTACGTTACCGGATTCAAGATTGATATTGACTCAATCGGACAATATTTGCATCAGAGGGGCATATTCTTTTGTGTCGATGCCATACAGAGTCTCGGTTGCACATCCATCGATACAAGACACGTCGATTTTCTAACAGCAAACTCACATAAATGGCTTATGGGGCCGGAGGGCATAGGCATTCTTTTTGTCAAGATGAAACACTTTGATATGCTATCGCCTTGTCTAGTCGGGTGGAAAAGCACCAAAACACCTGAACAATTCCTGAACTATAACCTCGACTTCATCGATAGTGCAAAACGATACGAACCTGGTGGACCAAACGTGGTCGGGATAGTTGGACTCCATGCAGCCCTTGATATGCTATTAGAAGTCGGCATCGATAGAATCACAGAAAGACTGGCTCAATTACGGAAAACGCTGGTTCGCTCACTCAAGAAGAAAGGATACGATGTCATAGGTTCTGCAGAAGGAAAACAGACATCAGGAATTACTTCCTTCACCACCAAGAAGTTTAATATAGCGGAAGTACGTCAAAACCTTGATTCTCAAGGATTTATTGTCTCCCTAAGAGACAGCTTAGATGGTAACACCTACATTCGTATAGCACCTCACTTTTACAATACAGATGACGAGATTCAGGCATTCCTCGCCAAGTTACCTGATTGTCACAAGTAGCTGGCAAAGGGTAATATGAGATAATATTCAAATGGCACTGAGCTTCTTGATACTTAGCCACAATCTCGTAAAATAGATATTATGCATCCCAAGTTACTACATAAACCCATGATTAAGCACAGATTTCCAAGACCAACAGCTTCGGCAGAGTATGACATTCTTGACTTATTCAGAGGTTCCTACAGAGAATAGTACACTAGGATTGTTTGAAAACACAGAGGCATCACAATGGATTCTAAGAAACATCATCGTCACATACAATTGCTTACTTACATGGTATCGTTGATCACCATAATTACGCTCTTTATCTCAGGAACCGATATCACTCTGGCCAATGGCCCATCGCCTACCGGACTACAGAACGTTGAGCTGCTCGTGTACCCAGAGTATGATTCCCCAACGCATCCAAATGGAGAGCCCATCGATATTACATTCCCAAACTTTTTAGTCATACTGGCAGGAACAATTGATGGAGTAGAGGCACCAGCCACAGTCGAATTCCTTGTGCCGGATGGTTCATACATTTATTCAGCCGGGTGGATAGACAACACAGGACAATACCAACGTGGTGAATGGGAAGGAGCCGGACTCCCACCATCTGAGCCATCAGGAATAGAAGGATGGAATAAGGTTACCTTCGGAATTAATAGTAGCAGGTTTCAGATGGAATACTATCATTCTGCAATAGAGGGGACTACAGACAAGTCTATGCTAGCAAGTCTAATCCCACTGTACCCCATCCAATCCCTAAGCGTAGCAATAATGGAGCCTCTAGCATCTTCTAACTTTGCAATCAACCCAACCAGCGACAGTATTTCGGAACAAGGGGAGTTCACCTTCCATCATTATACCTATGAAACCTGGTCTGAAAACGAAACCCTGGACTTTGATATCTCATATACTAAAGAAGATCCAGATCCATCTCTCACCATTTTAGACCGTCCAACACCAACTAATTGGCCCCTCATCATCGGATTGTCGATCGTAGCAGTTGTTCTCTTAGGAGCCGGCATATACTGGGTATCAAGAGGTGTAACCGAGCAGAGAGGTGCTAAGAAATCTATCAAGCCCACAGCCTCACAGAAACAATCAAAGACATCTCATGCCACTTCCAAACCTACTCAATTCTGTCACAACTGTGGAAATAGCTTAGATAATAGCAATCGTTATTGCCCTAATTGTGGTGCGGAGGTTCGTCGTAGGAAAAAACAATAGGATATCAGTTATCACATAGATCACTGGTCACAAGTATCTTAAGTGTAATCTACTGCAGACCATGCATTAACGAGAGTTCTCCATAGAACATGTTACAGGGAGCATAGAATAGTCACCTTTTTTGCACGTCTATCTCTTACATCCCTTCAAATCACAAGGTGATAACTATTTTGCGCTTGGACAAACTAAGCTTCTCTATATCTCATCACTGTATTATACCCTGTATGTGAATACAACGTGTGTATCAAAAAGACGATAGTCGTTTATACTTCCAAGTATCAGAGTAAAATTGATTCTTTGTACTACCCATACTGAAAAATGGTTCTCGCTGTAAATTCAGGCGAATTTACTACCTCGACTGAGGGGATCCTCAACGGTATCGATAATAGGCAGAACGAACAGATGCTACTTTATGTCATTACCACCAGATAGTACCAAAGCTATTTGACTTTATGCAGACAAATACACCGTCAATTGTATTAATAATGGACAGAAAAGAAGACAATAAAACGCCCCTGGTGAAACTCCTTTGTTTTACACCAGGGGACCAAGTTGCATGATCTTGTATTCTGATCAAATCGTAGGACCTTATATAAAATGTGGGTAGATAGAATATTCACTGTTGACCTGGGGAATGATCTGATCAGTCGTGCAACCTATTGTTAGGATATCATCGTATTAACCAGCCACCGAAAAAGTGAGTTAGCTATATAGCTAACTCACTTCGTGAATTCATCCTAATAATTAAGAAACTCCAGAAGTATGACTGTTCTCTTTCTTCAGGAAAGCCTCGACATCCTTGGACTTAAATCTACGGTCTCGTCGCGGTCCAACCCGGTAAACTGGTAGCAGACCTTCGTTTGCCCATATCCTCACCGTGTTGGGATGAACATTGAGCATGTCTGCCGCTTCCTTAACCGTCAGCATCCTTTCACCAAGTTTGCCACGTTCCTCATCACCTACTGCCATGTTCCCTCCCTTTCTTTACCAGAATGCTAATAACCTGCTACCTCTTGCCATTACTCTAACGCAAGACGGTGAACACCTTAGTAAACGTTTCAGGAAAAAATCATACTTATAAGTGAATTCAGGTGGAATTACGATGACTCTGGATGTTTAATCATGAGAGCACTACCCACATGTCATATACAAAATATATAGTTTCACTAGCAATATGTCTATGATTTATACTCCAGTAACCTCTACATCTGTCTACAGTTATCTAGACTTGATCTAGTTTCCAGCGCCTTATTGTATCAGTTAAGTCAAAAGAATGCGATGTATGAAACTTAATGTTAACTGGACACGTAAATAAAATATTCAATAGGGTATTATTAAGTAAATGACAGAAAAATGTATTGTAAAAACCAGTTAACGTCTTCTAATCTTTAACGCAAGAAAGTTGTATTAAACGAAAACCGTCATAAATCACTTCTATAAAAGTTGTAGAAGAAGCTATATCGTAACTACTAATACCTTAAGCAGCGACCGATCTAAGCCGCCATCAGACAATACCACCTATAATCCGCCAGCCGTATTTGACACGCGACTGTCCGAAGGATAAAGTATTGCTAATATACCACTATGGAAATTCAAATCTATGACACTACCCTTCGGGATGGTATGCAACGAGAAGGCATATCATTTTCTGTAGGTGATAAGCTAAAAATAGCCCATAAACTTGACGAGCTCGGGGTTCATTTCATAGAAGGTGGTTGGCCTAGTTCAAATCCCAAAGACACTCAGTTTTTCTCCAAAGCACAGGACATGACCTTCTCGCATGCCGTTCTATGTAGCTTTGGTTCTACCAGAAGACCGAATACCAAAGCAGAAGACGATCCTAACCTTCATGCATTGATCAATTCTGGCACCAGAGTTGCTACACTAGTTGGTAAGAGCTCAGACATTCAGGTAACACGTGCTTTGCGAATCTCATTGGAAGAGAACCTCAATATGATAGGTGACTCTATACGATATCTGAGGCGCAACGGTCTCAGGGTGTTCTACGACGCAGAACATTTCTTCGATGGATGTAAAGCCTACGCTAAATACTCGTTAGCTACCATACAACAAGCCGAAGAAGCAGGTGCCGAGTGCATCATACTATGCGATACTAACGGAGGTTCCCTACCACATGAGGTAGCACAGGCTGTGGCGGCAGCACGTAAAGCAGTATCGACACCTTTGGGTATCCATGCTCACAACGATAGTGATGTTGCAGTAGCCAATACACTGGCCGCTGTACAATCCGGAGTTGTACATGTCCAAGGCACTATTAATGGTTATGGTGAGCGCTGCGGAAATGCCAACCTTTGCTCCGTAATTACCGCTCTTCAACTAAAGATGGGTATCCACTGCGTGAGCTCACAGCAACTGTCAAAGATGACTGATATCTCCCACTTTGTTAGTGAGATAGCCAATCTTAGTCATGATCCCCACCAACCATACACAGGTGCTAGTGCCTTCACACACAAGGGAGGAATCCACGTTTCTGCAGTTGCTAAACAGGAAGATACGTATCAGCACATTGATCCTGGATTGGTAGGCAATTGTACAAAAGTAACTGTATCTGAGCTTTCTGGGGTGAGCAATATCATCTACAAAGCTAAGGAATGTGGAGTTCAGATACCTGTAGAAGGAAAGCAAGCGCGTCAGATCTTGAACCAGATCAAATTCCTCGAAAGCATGGGGTTTCAATACGAAGGCGCAGATGCTTCTTTCGAACTACTGGTGCGTCGCGCTAATCCTGATTATCGTCCACCATTTGAACTGGTCGATTTCATGGTGGTAGTAGAAAAACGTCGTCGTCTTCCGACAATCGGATCCTCGAAAAACCAAAGTAACAACCTAGATGATTCATTCCCAGATAGATCCGGGCTGCAAGAAATACTCTCAGAAGCCACCATTAAGGTTAAAGTCGGCGACGAGATTATACACACTGCAGCCGAAGGCAATGGACCAGTAAATGCACTAGATAATGCTTTACGCAAAGCACTGGTACAATTCTATCCCAAGCTTTCGGTAATTCGACTAACTGATTATAAAGTACGCATCCTCGAAGAGAATGCTGGAACCGAATCCCTAGTCAGGGTACTAATAGAATCAAGTGCTGATCATTGCCAATGGAGAACCGTTGGCAGCTCTACCGACATCATCCAGGCAAGTTGGTTAGCGCTTGCTGATAGCTTGGAATACTGGATGATAAAGGATTGCAATCTCTAGTAATCCTCCCTTAACCAACTCAATCACAAATACACACAGACTAATCAACCTGAATCTAGATTATTCTGTTTGAATTTATGTTAGCTTCTAGCATCATTTAATAAAGGAGGCAGCATCATCCAGAATCAGTTTGGGATCGCCACCACAAACCGAATGAAACAAATCCAAGGTATTGTACATATCATGATAATCTAAACCACGATGCTATTTAACATCATTGTTGTTAAGTTTGCACCGGGATGCAAGGATTGACACCAATAGCCTCGTATTGCCATTATATAGATTCAATATACGCCCGTAACAAGTTCAAACTAATAGCTGACCATAACAAACACCTCCTATACTAGTAGTGTACAAGACAAGGAGTCGAAGTGGATTTCAGATTTACGGCAGAACAGGAAGCATTCAGGAAAGAGGTTCAGGAATTTCTCGAGCAGGAATTGCCAGAACACCAGAGGCAGGAAGATGGATGGATTATTCGTTTCTGTCCAGAATTCTCCCGCAAGGTGGCTCGAAAGAAATGGATTGGTCTCACCTGGCCTAAGGAGTATGGAGGTCAAGGAAAAAGCTACCTGGACAGACTCATCCTAACAGAGGAAATGCTTAAGTGTGGAGCGCCAATGTTCGCTCATTGGTTTGGTGACCGCCAAATAGGTCCATCCCTACTTGCACATGGGACTGAAGAACAAAAACGCATGTTCTTGCCCAAAATCATCCAAGCAGAGATCTCATTCTGCGCTGGGCAGAGCGAACCGGAATCAGGATCTGATCTAGCATCTTTAAGTACTCAAGCACTGGAAAAAGATGACCACTTTTTGCTCAATGGTCAAAAGGTATGGACAAGTGGAGCACATGAAGCAGATTATTGCTATATGGTGGTCAGAACCGATCCCGAAGCACCAAAGCATCGCGGTATTAGTGAGCTCATTGTTGATATGAAGCTACCTGGTATCACAGTTCGTCCTCTCGTGGATATTACGGGAGAGCATCACTTAAATGAAGTGTTTTTAGATAATGTTCGAGTTCCAAAAAATAGCTTGGTTGGCCAAAAAAATCGTGGATGGTACCAGATCATGTCTCAGTTGGATTACGAGCGAAGTGGTATCGAACGCGTTGTGAGTAATTACCCTATATTCCGTGATACCATACAATGGGTCAAGGATACGGGACTTGGCAAAGATCCGTGGGTTCGCCACGAACTAGCTAAACGACAAACCGAGTTTGAAGTTGGCAGGCTACTCTGCTATCGAGTAGCTTGGTTGTTGACCCAGGGTACCCTACCAAACTATGAAGCTGCAATGGCTAAGTTCTTCTGTACAGAGTTCGAACAACGTCTCGCAGATAGCCTAACTAAGATTGTTGGACTTCACGGACAGTTGCTACCAGGATGCAAAACAATGCCTCTCGCTGGTAGAATAGCTAGAGAATATCTCTATTGCCCCGCATATACTCTGCAGGGAGGGACATCGGAGATTCTTAGAAGCATCGTGGCTACTAGGGGACTTAACTTACAAACAAACTAGATATTCAATCACAGCGAGAGGGAGATGGAGGCAGACTGTATCCCCAATCGCTTAGTTTTTCGATTCAACCTTGGAGGTCAAATATGGATTTATCTCTTAATGAAGAGCAAGAAATGCTCAAGACAATGGCCCGGGATTTTCTGAACACCGAATGCCCAAAAACACTAGTAAAGGAAATGGCTAAGGACGAACGAGGGTGTCCACCAGATCTCTGGAAGAAGATGGCAAACCTGGGTTGGATGGGACTAGCATTCCCTGAGAAATATGGTGGCACTGGCAATTCTTTTCTTGACCTTACAGTATTAATGGAAGAAATGGGAAGGGCCTGCCTACCCGGCGCCTTCTTCTCGACCATAGTACTTGGGGGACTGACAATTCTGGAAGCGGGTAGTGATGAGCAGAAGCAGGACCTTCTTTCTGGTATCACTAAGGGCGAACTCATTGTTACTCTTGCTCTCACTGAACCTAGTGCCAAATATACTCCCGATGGTATCAATGTTAAGGCAACCCAGGATAAAGATGATTACATCATCACAGGAACAAAGTTATTCGTACCAGACGCACACATCGCAAATTATCTAATCTGCGTTGCTAGAACACAGGAAGCTAAGGATCCTATCGATGGGATTACTCTATTCTTGGTTGACACCAAGAGTCCCGGGGTTTCTTGTAGCCTCCTAACCACTATTGCAGGAGACAAGCAGTGTGAGGTTGTACTGGACAAAGTAAGGGTGCCTGCAAAGAATATCCTGGGTAAGAAAGACGAAGGTTGGACTTACATCCAACAGATACTACAAAAAGCAGATGTAGCGCTTTGTGCTCAGATGGTCGGTGGGGCTCAACAAGTTCTGGAAATGAGCGTTGATTATGCTAAGGAGAGAAAGCAGTTCGGTAAACCCATAGGAAGCTTTCAGGCAATTCAACATCATTGTGCCAATATGGCCACAGACGTAGATGGTAGTCGTTTCATTACCTACCAGGCAGCTTGGATGCTTAGTGAGAATCTCCCCTGTGTCAAAGAGGTATCAATGGCAAAAGCCTGGTGCAGCGAAGCATTCCGAAAAGCCACCTCACTAGGGCAGCAGATCCATGGAGGAATTGGCTTCATAGAAGATCACGACATGCCACTCTATTTCAAGCGCGCTAAGTCATGGGAGCTCACGTTGGGAGATGCACACTTTCACCATGAGATTGTGGCCACCGAGATGGGACTCTAGTTCCGCAATTACATACGTTCGAGAAACCACGAGAGCAAAACCACTCTCGTGGTTTTGATAATCGCGCTGGTTATACTCGGAATACCTGGTATATTAATCAAGGCTAAGACGAACCTTATATTCTATTAATCTCGTTTGAGATAGGAGGGTACCTTGCCCCTACGGATTGAATTGGTTCAACCTGCCTTATCCAAGTTCCTGACAAAGAGACCATCCAAGTGGATCGCTCCCCCCCTAGGACTAGCCACACTTGCCTCTCTGAATCCTGATAGCGAATGTCATATAACCGATGAAGCTATCGAAAACATCGACTTTGACAAAGATATAGACATTGTGGCAATTAGGACAGTCACAGCCACTTCTCTTCACGCCTACGAGATTGCAGATAAATTCAGGCTACGAGGAGTGAAGGTGATATTGGGAGGACCTCACCCTACTTTATGCCCCGAAGAAGCAGCAGATCATGCAGACGCAGTGGTCATCGGCGAAGCAGAAGCATCGTGGCAACAGCTTATCTCAGACTTGAAGAATACCAACCTTCAAAGAATCTATAGGCCTTCACAGCTACCAAGTCTAGCAGATATGCCCTTACCTCGACGCGATCTTTATAAGAAGGATAGATATTTTGTAACTACTACACTATCAGCCACAAGAGGGTGTCCCTACTCATGTTCATTTTGCTCCATCACTCCCCTCTGGGGACACAGCTTCCGCACTCGGCCAGTAGATGATGTCCTTCAAGAAATCGAGGCCCTTAATAGCAAGATGATATTCTTCATAGACGATAATCTTGTTGGCAATCCACAATATGCAAAGGACCTTTTTAGAGAGCTTGCGGCCTATAAGAAGAAATGGTTCTGCCAAGCCTCAATAACTGTGGCCAGAGATCAGGAACTACTAAGGTTGGCAGCTAAGGCAGGGTGTATTGCTATGGCTGTCGGGTTCGAATCCATCTCATCACAAAACCTGGCCTATGTTAACAAGAAGACCAACGTCGTAGAGGAGTACGAGCACGCCGTCAAGCAAATCCACTCCTATGGAATTGCCATTCACGGATCTTTTATGTTTGGTTTCGATGAAGACGACAAGGGTATCTTCGATCGTACGCTACAGTTTATACAAAAGGTTGGTCTAGAGACAGCGTGTTTCGCTCCAATAACGCCATACCCTGGCACACCTCTCTTTGATTCAATGGAAAGAGAAGGACGCATCCTTAATAGGGACTGGTTTAATTATGCCGATATCGATGGAGGAGTGAATTTTCAACCAAAGCTGATGACTGCACAAGAACTCACCGACGGAATGAACTCCATATGGAAAGACTTGTGGAGCCTACCGTCCATCTGGAAGAGATTTCACCGCAGGAATCCCTTCCATGCTTGGCAGTTTGCACTACTCAACCTTGGTATTAGATATTTCTCTTCTTCTCTAAGCTCCAGTTTGGCTCCTATACAGAACTTCTTCGGTATGCTATTAGGTTTCGTCAGCAAAGGTGGAAAAACAGAGGATACAATACAGAATGAATCTGTTCGAGGTTTAGAATGCAACAAGACTGCATCTTCTGCAACATAGTATCTGGTAAGATATCAAGCGAGATATTGCATAAGGACGATCAATGCATTGCCATTCGTGATATCAATCCCCAAGCTCCAACTCATATCCTAGTCCTACCCAAAGACCATATACCTACCTTAAATGACCTTACACCACAGCAAATGCCTATCCTATCACGTCTGACCGAGGTCGCAATTGGGCTTGCAGAAAAAGAGGGGATCGCTTCAAAAGGTTACCGAGTTGCGATTAACTGCGGCGAGGAAGGTGGACAAGCAGTAGCACACCTCCACCTTCACCTAATCGGAGGACGCAGACTTTCTGGTAGCCTGGGTTAGTACAATATCATCAATAGTTCAATCCACCGTATTATGTTGGACTTGTTTTAAGGTTACATCCTATTCCAACAGAGTGATAAAGGCATCGTCGTAAGAAACCTATCGGGATGGTTCCAAGTATTGGTTTAGAGTCCTACTAGTAACACAATGGCCTGAACAATACATGAATAAGGATAACACATCTTCAACGATCGTAGTCTATACCATTGGTCATAGCAATAGGTCTATCGGCGCTTTATTCAAGAATATGAGCCTTTTCACCATCCAAACTCTTGTAGATATACGAAGTAAACCATATAGTAGATACGTCACCCAATTCAACAAGAACAGGATTGCTAATACATGCGCCGAACAGGGCGTCAAATATGTCTATCTAGGAAACTGCCTAGGAGGGAAATCCCAAGACAGATCGATTCGAAATAAGGCAGATAAGATCGACTACGAGTTGCTAGCCAAGAAGGACTACTTTGTCTCTGGAATTGATCAGATACTTGTTCTAGCTACCAAATCACGTATTTGTCTAATGTGTTCCGAAGGACATCCCAATGTCTGCCATCGAGGTCTTCTGATTGGCCCAATTCTTGAAAAGAAAGACGTTAAGGTCCTCCATATTCTGCCAGAAGGCATGGTCATTAGCACGGCATACCTCCAATTGAGCCATACAGGACATCAATTGCGCTTAATCTAATAGTCATACTGACTTCCTTGATTGCAATACCAAGAATCATCATTCTGAAAGACGTTATTGCCATTGGTCTAATGGGTTGATATTATGCGACAAGAATGGTCTTCCATTGTGCCATCATAGTAGCCTGCTATACGTATTAATACTATCCACGCCAAAGGGAAAACACCATACAAAATCAAGGTTGAGGCACATCAGAAGCTGTAAGTTGGGATTCAGGATCCCATTGGCACATACTTTGACATAGAGAATCTGACAGAGCTTGTTCTGGGCTTAACTTAGTGACATCATCCATCAAGAGAGGAGACACAGAGGAGAACTTCCTCCCCATGGCGGAACAGAGTCAGAGTGAGGGATTTTTTTAACCTCTTATCCTTTAATCGCGACAACCGATAACAGCATCTAATCCTTAGACCTGCGCATGAGTGAACGGTTATCCAAACATCTATTATTCACTCTCCCATACAGCACATTCTTATTAAGGATCTATGGTGCTTAGTCAAAGGAGTATCACCTATGAATGACCTGAAAACATTAACCAGAACTAAAGTGGGTATCGTCTATGATTCTATTTATCTACGTCACGACACTGGTCAACACGTTGAAAATGCCCAAAGGCTCACGACAATTATGGATCTACTCCATAGTACGGGTATCATGCAACAAGTGACCTCAATTATGCCCATACCTGCATCAATAGATGATCTATTAACAACCCACTCAGCAGACCACATCTACAGGGTTGAACAGCTTTCGCAAAAGAATGGGGTATGGCTAGATTCTGATACAGTAGTTTCAGCATCATCGTATGAAGCTGCGCTCTACGCTGCCGGTGGACTTATTAAATCAGTAGACTTAGTTCTTAATGGCGAGCTTAGTAGTGCATTCGCCATGGTTCGACCTCCTGGGCACCACGCTGCACATAATGCAGCAATGGGCTTCTGTCTCTTCAACAACATAGCTATCGCGGCCCATCACAGTTTGAAGAGCCTAGATAGAGTACTGATAGTTGACTTTGATGTGCACCATGGTAATGGTACGCAAGATGCTTTCTACGATAATCCCAACGTGCTCTATTTCTCAACCCACCAATTCCCTTATTATCCAGGGACAGGGGATTTCGATGAGATCGGGCAGGGGATTGGTCAAGGCACTACAATAAACGTTCCATTACCTGCAGGTTGTGGAGATAGAGAATACCTTGCGGTTTACAATGATATATTGGTTCCGGCTGCACGGAGGTTCAAACCCCAACTAATCATGATCTCTGCTGGATATGATCCACACCTTGCAGATCCACTAGCATCTATGCATGTAACAACCCCAGGTTTCGCCAGTATCGTATGTCTACTAAGAGGAATCGCTGAAGAGATGTGTGCGGGCAAAATCGTCCTAACATTGGAAGGTGGTTATGATCCATCGGCACTAGCCGAATCGGTTAAGGCAACAGTTGAAGTCTTGCTGGAAGACACAGTTAATGAGCCATCCACGCCCCCTCCTACACGAGGGACAACCCGTAATATCGACAGCATTATCGGTACTGTGCGGAAAGTTCACAACCTAGGTTGATACTCAGAGATCACAATCCCGCTATCACCTTAAATAAAAAAAACGATAACGATTAGGCCCTTAGCTCCGAAAGAGTGATAGAAACAGTGCAGAGATAGGCCTTTAGTAAGCGATCGAACAATTGAGATCCCCAAAACCGACGATTGAACCGGTAACAAAACTCGGGCAGATAAAGCTTGAGATGCTTTGAACTAACACCATGGTAAACTCCACGTATATTGCCTTTGATGTTGGAGATCAAGGTATGAACCCAGGGTAAAAGCTTAGCTGCGTTTTTCCCGGAGCCTAGGATAACTGGTTCGTGCTTGCTTTCGCTAATCTCAAAAACACCGTATGCTTTCCAGCCATCTGTGCGAATCCTACATCGTGGTTCAAGTTGTCCTTGGAACTTATGATGGAGCTCCTCCGCACTAACTTGTTCAACTTGACACATTGTGGCGAAACCTGCCTTGTTTCCCCTGTTTTCTACAGCCACCACAACCTTTGCTTTTCCTCCTGCTCCCCTACCTCTCTTTCCAGTTCGAGGTGCACCCAGATAAGTGTCATCCA
>JAXHVC010000123.1:0-24873 GCA_034189315.1 Chloroflexota bacterium
ATTGATTCATTCATGGAAGCTCTGTTGGCACGGAAGGCAGTTGCTTTATAAACGCATATATGACACGAATAATACTCTATGGTAGGGAGATAAAGAAATGGTGATGCCAACCACAACAACCCGGAGAGGACTTCAAACCTCTGAAAGTGTGCTTCAAGGTATGCTAGCCGCAACAGCCAACGTCCAGCAAGCCAAGGCAGAGGGAAAGCCTATAGTATGGACCTCCATACTACTCCCCCCAGAGCTATTACACTCTATGGATGTCCCGCTAGTATTCTCAGAAGGTCTTTCAGCAGCTATTTCCTTGGCTCAAATGTCAGGACCTTATTGTCAGAAGACAGAAGAGTTCGGTTACTCTAGGGATATCTGCGCTTTCCAGAGATGCTATATGGGATGTGCACTCGCAGGTCAGGATGACTTCTTCGCGCAGGGTATGCTAGTGCCACCTGACCTAGTTATAGCAAGCAACTTCAGTTGTATGTCCTCATCTAAAGCATTCCTATTTACAGTAGACCACTATAATATCCCATACTTTTTTCTGGATACACCCCTAAACACATGGAGGAATAATCCTCCTGAGGAGGCAATAGCTTATTTCGTCCAACAGCTAAAAGAACTCATACAGTTCCTTGAGAGCCATGGCTTTAAATACGATGAGGATCGGCTCAGACACGAGATAGAAATCTCTCAACGTATACTGGTGTTACGAGAGGAAATCGAGAAATATACGACCGCCATCCCTTCTCCGGGTGGAGGTATAGATGCATTCCTTTCTCCGCTCCTCATGGCCATGTCTGATAGTGAACTAGGTTTACAGCTCTTGGAGAAGCAAAGGGATGAGCTCAAGGAACGGGCAGAGAACAAGATAGGAACGCTGGACGAAGAGAGATTCAGGCTATTCTGGTATGGTTTACCAGCAATGTATAACTTGGATTTGCTACACTACCCAGAGCAATTCGGTGGTGTGATCGTTAAGGCCGCAGTGGAATGGCTTGTTGGCATGGCACTTCCACCAGAGAGAATGGATCCAGCGAAGCCCCTAGAGAGCATCGCACTTAAGGCAATGAGCAGCGCGTTAAATCCTCCTACCAACAGTCTGGTTGATTTCGCGGTTGATGTGGTTAGAGATTACCAAGTGGATGGAATCATCGGAGCTGTCAAGCGTAGTTGCGGTCTCATGCCCGGATCATTCCGCCTATCAAAGGATGCAGTCTGGGAAAAGTGCGGTGTACCAATGCTCATCTTCGATCTAGACTGGGCTGATCAGCGAGACTACGACGACACTACAGTAAAAGCAAACCTGGATCCTTTCATAGAAGCAATACTCGCAAATAAAGAGAAGTAGATTCAACACATAAACAATACTCGTCAAATCAGTCCTCTACTCTATATTACGGCACGTATCTAAACCATATGATATGTACCGAGAATTGACCAAAGGAGGCAAGTGATATGGTAATGACCACCACAGCCCCAGCGAGAAGGGGATTACAGACATCTCAGGAGGTATTCAATACACTTCTTACATTCTCTGCAGATATACAGAAAGCAAAAGACGAAGGAAAGCCTGTTATATGGTCCTCCATACTAATCCCACCCGAGCTACTTCATGCCGTTGGTGCTCCTGTGGTGAGTGTAGAGGTCCTATCAGCCCTCATATCTATTAGCCAGCTCTCTGGGACGTACTGCCAAATCACGGAAGAACAAGGATTTTCCAGAGATGTTTGCGCCTTCCAGAGATGCTACATGGGATGCATCCTTGCAGATCAGAATGATTCATTTTCACAAGGCGTACTTGTACCTCCAGACATGGTAGTGGCTAGCAATTTCTGTTGCATGTCATCATCCAAGTCGTTCTTATTCACAGTAGATCGCTATAAATGTCCATATTTCTTCCTAGATACTCCACTTAGGGCATGGCAGGACAGTATTCCTAGGGAGGCTATCGACTATTATGTAATACAACTTAAAAACTTGATTCACTTTCTGGAAGAGCACGGATACAAATATGAAGAAGATAGGTTGAGACACGAGATAGATGTTGCACGACGTACTCTTGTAGTTCGAGAAGAAATTGAACGGTACGCTACCGCAACACCCGCTCCAATTGCAGGAATTGACGGATTTCTATCTCCACTTCTAGTATCTCAATTAGTCAATAGCGATACAGGGCTTGCTCTATTGGAGCAGCAACGTGACGAGCTCAAAGAGCGGGTAGAGAATGGGATCGGTGTAATTGACAACGAACAGTTCCGGCTCTTCTGGTTCGGTCTACCTGCCCTATATAACATGGAGTTGCTGCAGTATCCTGAACAATATGGCGGCGTCATCGTTAGGAGTGTAGTAGAGTGGCTTGTTGGTATGGCAATCCCTCCAGAGAAGATGGATCCAGATAAACCATTGGAAAGTCTCGCAGTGAAGGCTTTGAGTAGCGCTCTCAATCCTCCCACCACTAGCATCTTGGATTTCGCAGTCGACGTAGTAAGAGACTATAAGGTAGATGGTGTAGTTGGGGCAGTGAAGCGCAGTTGTGGACTCATACCCGGAGCGGTTCGACTTGTCAAGGACGCCGTGTTTGAAAAGTTGGGCGTGCCAACAGTGGTCTTCGACCTCGACTACGCCGACCAGCGTGACTTTGACGAAGCAGCAGTAAAAGCCAACCTTGAACCATTTTTCGAAACAATAATGGAAAGCAAGAGGAGGGGATAGATGACAGCCATCGACACTATGCGGGAAGTACTGAATCATCCCGACCAGCTAATAGAGAAGTGGAAGGTCGACGGTAAAAAGATTGTAGCTCACAGGTGTACATACGTGCCCGAAGAGATGATCTTAGCAGCAGGGATGATACCGTACCCTACATTCGGCACACCCGAGGCTATTACCAAGGCCGACTCCTACTTCCAGAGTTGTGTATGTGAATATATCCGTAATATCTTTGACCAGGCTTTGGATAATAAATACTCCTTTGCAGACGCTCTCGTGGTAGCCAATACTTGTGATACAGTACGTAAACTCCATGATCATTGGAATACCTACATTGAGGGATCACAATGCTACATCATTAATAATCCCCAAATGCTACAGAATTCCAACAACCGTGACTTCTACCTCCAGGAGCTACAGCGGTTCAAGAAGTGGTTGGAGGATATATCTGGGAATGAGGTAACCAACGAAGCGCTACAGAAAGCCATTCATCTGTATAACGAGAACAGGTCATTATTGCGAGAACTCTACTCACTTAGGAAGAGTGATCCTCCCCTTATTTCTGGTACAGAAGCATTGGAAATCAGTATGGCCAGTACACTGATGACAAAAGAGGAGGCCAATAAACTTCTAAGGCAATTGATCGACGAAGTAAAGGCCAGGAATGATGGTGGTGTAGAAGGACCAAGAATCCTCCTAACAGGTGGCATCATCGATAATCCAGACCTGGTTCGCATGGTAGAGGAGTGTGGAGCTGCAGTGGTAGCTGACGATCTATGCACATCTGCTCGAACATTCTGGTACGATGTCAAAGACAACGGAAATCCTCTTGAAGCAATCTACAATTACAATAACGATAGAGTAGTATGTGCTTGTATGCATCCATTCGAAGCTAGATATGATTATCTTTACGATATGGCTAAGGAATATCAAGTCGATGGGGTGATATACTTCAATATGATGCATTGTCACCCATTCTTATTCGAATGCCCTCTATACAAGGATAAGCTTCAGGCTGCAGACATACCCACAATCACACTAGAAACTGGACACGATCTTTCAGGCATTGGACAGCTGCGGACCAGGGTCCAAGCCTTCGTAGAAATGCTGGGGTAGAAAAACATGGTAACTGTTGGTATAGATATAGGCTCACTCAACACTAAAGCCGTCGTGCTACAAGATAACAAGATAATTTCGTGGAGCTTGGTTCCCACTGGTGAAAGCACTTCTGAGGCGGCTCAGGCTGCGCTAGACGACGTACTCAAAAAAAGTGAATTGTCCAATAAGGTCAACCACGTAGCGGCCACTGGAGCAGGCAAGAAAGAAGCGACATGTGCCAATTCACAAGCCACTGAGATCATCTGCGAGGCCAAGGGAGCAAGGTTCCTCAATCCTGAGGTGGGTGGCCTCATAGATATTGGTGCAGAGAGCTGTCGCGTAGTCAAGTGTGATCCCGATGGCAGTGTGGCAGATTTTGCCCTTAATGACAAGTGTGCTTCAGGAACAGGGATCTTCCTAGATGCCATGGCAAAGGCATTGGAAGTGGATGTAAAAGACATGGGCCCCCTATCACTTCAATCAACGGTGGATGTGAATATCACTTCAACATGTGTTGTTTTCGCCGAATCAGAGGTAGTGTCACAAATACACCGGAGGGTGAACAAGGTCGATATACTCAAGGGCATACACAAATCGATAGCCGCAAGGGTATTGGGGCAAACCAATCGACTCCAATTAGATGGGGATATCCTACTTGCTGGAGGGGTAGCCCAAAACATTGGTGTTGTCACTTGTCTCCAAGAGATGATGAAATCCAAGCTGATCGTTCCGGATAATCCCCAACTGTTGGGTGCCCTTGGTGCAGCAATCATTGCTAAAGAGAAGGTGGAACAAGCATGTTAACCATGGGAATAGATATAGGGTCCTTGACTGGAAAGGCCTTGATACTTAAGGATAATGAGATCCTAGACTGGGCATTAATGAGAACCGGAGCTGACAGCGGAGAAACCGCCGACAAGGTCTCTCAAGACTTACTAAGTAAAACTAACCTCACCATTGAGGATATGGATTTCATCGTCTCTACCGGATATGGCCGAATAGTAGTCCCCTTTGCCAATAAGAACATCACAGAAATATCTTGCCATGCCAAAGGAGCAAACTGGTTTTTCCCTGGGGTGCGCACAATCCTGGATATGGGAGGGCAAGACTGCAAGGCCATCAGATGCGATTCTACCGGCAAGGTCACTGATTTCGTTATGAATGACAAGTGCGCAGCAGGCGCCGGACGATCTATGGAAATAATGGCGGAGCTACTCGATGTCCCACTTCAAGAACTAGGGCAACGATCATTGGAGACCGTCAACGGTGAAGTACCTGTGAGCAGCACTTGCGTTGTATTTGCTCGCTCAGAAGTACTAGGGCATCTCAGACAAGGGGTGCATAGAAACGATCTGCTGGCCGGATCTTGTGGTGCTCTCGCCACCAGGGTTTATAGCCTCCTCAAGAGGGTGGGTTTGGAAAATGACTTTGTGATCTCTGGAGGAATAGCCAAGAACGTAGGTGTAGTGAAAAGGGTTGAGAGAGACACAGGGCTTCATGCAAATATTTGCTTTGAGCCGCAAATCGTGGGTGCTCTTGGAGCAGCTGTTTTCGCTCGCGATTTTTACGAGAAGAAGGCCAAGAAAGGCGCACAAAATTAGAGCTCACTACGGATATGCAGACGGATCCGGTGATTACTATATCACCATCGACACAGATAAATGCGATGGCTGTGGAGAGTGTGTCAGCGTATGTCCACATGGTGTATTTGAAATCATACTAGATGACTATGATGAGTCGGTGGCGGCAGTAAAACAAGAGCATGCTACTAGTATTGGCTATGTATGCCCTGGCTACCACAAGAGATGTATAAATGAAGAGATCAACTGTCATGCAAAGTGCCATGTTGGAGCCATAGAACATAGTTGGTAGCCGGGAATCTAATAGGCCCATAAAGCAAAAGAAGCTAATCCGGTCTTGGATTAGCTTCTTTAATTAGAAATCCTTGTAGAACTACAACCTAACTTCAATGGTCACAGAAGTCATCATAGAATGGGTAAACCGTACTGTAGTTAACGTATTAGACTTCACACCCAAAGGTAACAATGTCATAATCTCCATCTGGATTCTTACCAAATCCTGTTACATAGATATTGCCTTCGCCATCTATCGCCACAGACTGTGCATAGTCGTTCCCACCTAAACCATCGTACTCCATATCCCATAAATCATTACCATCGGCATCGTACATCACTGCAATGTAGTCAGAATCACCGCTAACTCCCTCTCCGCTACCAACAACACATACATTCCCATCACCACCCACAACAAGTGCATCTCCATAATGATCGCCTCCAGTATCGCCATCATACCGGGCACTCCATTGTTCGGTGCCAGAACTGTTATACTTTATGACAATACAGTCATTCTTATCATCAACTCCCACTCCATATCCAACAATATAGATACATTCATCGCCATACATTGCTATCCCTCGACCAACATGATGTTTGGCTATGTCACCATCATATACTTGAACCCACTGCTCATTACCATCGGTATCATACTTCACAGTGACACAATCATCCTTGCCATCATTTCCTCGAGTGTGTCCAGTTACATACACATCTCCGCTACTATCCACCACCATTGCACGAGCTCGATCAAACTCACTTGCAGCACCATCATAACGTTGAACCCATTGTTCCACACCTGAACTCGAATACTTCACTGTAGCATAATCACCAGAGGTAGAATCACCATCGCTAGTGCCAGTGACATATACATCCCCACTGCTATCTATTGCTATAGCATAGACCTCATCCGACTGGCTAACCACAGCATTATCATAAGTCCTCACCCACATCTGGGTTCCATCACTGCAGTCATACTTTATAGTGAGATAATCAATGTCTGTGGTAGCACTAACAGTAAATCCAGCAATATAAATGTATCCGGTTTCATCCAAAGCCATAGCCCTAGCTACATCAGCGTCATTTCCAGAGCCATCATAGGTCATAGCCCACAGTTGAGTCCCATCGTCCCCATCATATTTAACAGTCAGACAATCTGCATCATTAGCGCCTTCAGTATATCCTGTAACATAGACATCACCACTACTATCCACCACCAGAGCATAAACACGGTCTGTTTCCGCTCCCTCATATCGTTGCACCCAGATCTCATTGAACGCATCGTCATACTTAATAACGATATAGTCGGAATATGTACTACTGCCAACACTTGATCCAGCTACATAGATGTTCCCTTGATCATCTGTGGCAATAACCATACCTTGATCATCACCATAACCACCACTATATAATCCTTCCACTTCGATAAAATTGGCTTGGATCGAGTATTCCCCAATCATCTTGATCTCAGTACTTGCATCATTTATATCAGAAAGCGCATAAACATCACCAGTCCAATTTACAAACATATAGCCCCAATCCGGCTCCGCCAATAGAACTATTTCAGTATCGAAATCATACGAGAAGCTACCCTCTCCAGGACTTATCACCGAACCACCATGAGTACTAGTAATATTGAGTAGAGGGGGTACCTCGAAGTTGGCCTGGACATTAAAGTGTCCCGTCATAGAGATATTAGTATCAGCACTATATACATCTGCAATGGTACCTACATCTCCAGTCCAGTTCACAAAGACATAGCCCGCCTCCGGTACAGCCAATAGATCAACAACCGTATTACCATAGTGGGTTGATACCCCCTCACCAGGTTCTGATACCAAACCACCACTGCTACTACTCACTGTTAAACCATAATAGACCGAGTCATCGATAATAGGGGCAAAATTGGCTTGAATTGAATAATCCCCTGCTATGGCTATGGTTGTATTCGCGTTATTGATATTTGCAATCGTATCCACATCTCCAGTCCAATTGATGAATCTGTATCCTGAGGATGGGATCGCTAGTAACTCAACTTGATTATCTTCTTCATATTGGAACACAGCCGATTCACCGGGATTAATTACTTCACTTGGATTCTGTACCAAGCCACCATCAGTAACTGCGATGGTTAAACCGAAGGAGCGTGGTGTATCATCTAGCGATAAATCACCTGAGCTAGGAGTGCTCGAATTGGACCAAAAGAGAACCACACCAACGACAACGATGACAACGAGAAGTAGTAACTTATACACTATTACCTCCCAAGGGCTGGTAAACATCCGCCCTACCTTGTGTAAATGAGTGTAACAATATAAGACGAAAGAAATGCGTAACAGGCTGACATGTAAGGTTAATAATTGGTGAAAAAGGGATGAAAAAGGATAAATGTGTGGTAGATACCAGAGCCGACGGATATGCGCTTAAGAAACGGGATTTTAACAATCGTAGTGGATCTAATCCTTAAGACAATATGCCCTCGTCATCAGTAGCATGCGAAGTCAATAGAAAGGAGATGTACCCCCATAAATGTCATGCGGTTGCCAGAAGAGTGAGTGATAAGGCTAGTTGTATAAGCGCTTACTTGAGTACAATCGGACAGACAATCCCCCTAAATCCCCTTTTAGTAAAAGGTGCGAGGGTGATTTGGATTTACAATCGGGGCCTTTGCTCCCCAAGAGTAATTTAGGAAGTATTAATGTTAGTTATTAGCTAAATAGCTAAAATAGTCTTTTCTTTCATGGAATTGAAAAAGCCAGTGAGCAGTAATCCTTCTGTGTGTAGACTAAAGTCCTGGCCCAGAGACTTTGTCACGAATAAAAAATACCAACCAGATTCACCATGTCATTGCGAACCAAAGGTGAAGCAATCTCCTAATAAGAAACTGGAGGTTTCTTTTACTAACAACCCGTGTTCCTCACAGGTCCCATGATCGCAAGGATACTACGACACCATTCATATCTCTATTGAGTAATCCTTAGAGTGAGGAAATCATCCATAGTAGTAGCACCCTCGCTATAGCCAGTAACATAGATGTTGCCATCATTGTCAATCACAATATCCCTGGCGAAGTCATCACCCTCAGGTCCAGTGAATATTTCAACCCAATCCTCATTTCCATCGCTATCATACTTGATGGTAACATAGTCATTACTACCATCGCTTCCCTCACTTGAACCTGTTATGTAAACATACCCGTCCCCATCTACAATAATAGTCTCCGCCCCATCGCTCCCATTGGCCCCTCCATCATAGAGAGCCACCCATTCCTCATTTCCATCACTTGCACGGTATTTCACAGTAGCATAGTCATAGTCATCATCTGTAATGCAGCTAGAACCTGTTACATACAGATAGTTCCCGTCTAATACAATGGCCTGAGCAGAGTCCTCCTTGCTCCCTGAACCATTATAGCGTACAACCCATTGCTGATTCCCGCTCGAATTATACTTAATGGTTGCGTAGTCGAGTTCTGTAGTACTTCCTTCACTAGATCCTGTGATATATACGTTTCCATCAGCATCTACCGCTATGTCGCGAGCAACATCACTGCCACTAGCTGCCCCATCATATCTTGCCACCCATAATTCATTTCCATCAGAATCATATTTCACTGTAGCATAGTCACTCGTAAAGCTAGGGCCCCTACTTTCGCCAGTAACATAGACATTATTACTGGAATCAATAGAAATGGCGTAAGCCTTTGTAAAGCCGTTACCACCATCATATGTTTCCGACCAAAGCTCATTCCCATTCGAGGCATTATACTTCACAGTCGTAAAAACATCTCCGGAACCCGATTTACTCCTACCAGTAACATATACATTACCATCACTATCAATCGCAATAGCAGCAGCCTTATCTGAGTCATTGGTTTCATATCGGGATATCCATAGCTGATTACCGTCACTATCATAAGCAATTGTGGCATAATCATAGTTTGTGCTGCTGCCCTCACTATAGCCCGTAACATAGACATTATCATTACTATCCAATACGATATCTGCAGCTTTGTCAGTATCGCCTCCCGTACCATCATAGGTTTTAACCCATACTTGGGCCAAGTCTCCATCATACTTCACTGTGACATAGTCCCAGTTACCCTCACCATCCTTACTCTTACCCGTGATGTATATATTCCCTTCACTATCAGTTACCATAGCACTTACCTGATCATCGTCACCCTCACCACTATCATAGCGAACCTTCCATTTAACAAAGTTGGCAGTAATAGAATAGTTTCCACTAATAGTAATAGTTGTGTCAGTGGATAGTGGACCAGATACTCTCTCGATATCACCTGTCCAGCCAACGAAGAGATAGTCCTCATCAGCAACCGCTGAAAGATTGACTACTGAGCCATCGCCATAAGTAAAGCTACTCCCCTCACCAGGATCAGTCACCGATCCTCCTTGGGTACTATTCACAGTCAGGGTGTAGGTTGCGCCAAAGTTCGCCGTGATGGAGTAGTTAGCATCCATAGTTATAGATGTATCTGTTGCTGCAGTATCGACTACGGTATTAACGTCTCCGGTCCAGCTAACAAAAGTGTAATCGGTATCGGGTACAGCTAGTAGGTCCACCACAGTTCCTGGATCATAGCTAAAAGCGCTCTCTCCAGGTATTTCAACATGTCCCCCAACAGAGCTGGATATAGTGAGCACATTAGAGGAATCTGTTACAAAGAAATTGGCAGTTATAGAGTAGTCACCATCCATAATGACTGTGGTCTCCGTCGCGGTAACATCTGCCACGGTGCTTGTATCACCAGACCAACTCAAGAACGAATAGCCTGAGACAGCAACTGCTCGTAGATCAATCTGAGAGCCCTCATCATAGCTGAAAGTAATTGATTCATCTAGATCATTGACTTCGTGAGGTTGTGTAATATAGCCACCAGTAGTGGTATAAAGGGTCAAGTCAAAGGAGGGAGTGGCTTCCATATCGGTTGAACCACCACCCCTAGCTATAAAAAACACACCTATGGCAATCAACACAGCAAATAGAGCTATTAGCTTGTACATGATCTCTCCGACTTTCGTTCTCTTTCATTAGTCCAAGATAGCATATGGAAGAAGCCTAGCTATTATTTGTGGCTCCTAGGAATACTTTGGTAGAAACCACCTTATTCGTATGAAATCGTCCATGTCGATACTTCTATCTCTATAGTCCCAGCAGAATCCCGCTGTAGAAGCGTTGCTGTTATAGAGGCGTTACCAGCATTTGAGGTTAGTGTATATTCCTTAGTCGTACCGGGATTGATGACGTTAATAACGTCAATCCTAACCTGAGGAGTAACTTGGTTCAGGGTACCACCCGGCCATAAGTCTATATCAACATCGTCTCCATCATATCTATCAAGTGAAGCATCTGTGAGTAAATCGGATGCAAACCACTCGATACCTGCATCTGCTGTATATTTACTCTCGATACGATCCAGAGCCCTCCCATGCGAAATAATGCTTGCATCTACGAAGCTTAGGAGTCCTCCTACAACAAGTCCTCCTAACATCATGAATAGCAGGGCCAACACCAACGCAGCCCCTTTCTGCTCTTGTCCCCTCACGACCCAGGATCTCATTTTCATATTCAATCCAACTGCACTTCCTTAACTAATGTACATCTATTCATCCGCCCACCGCAGGTAGATCGTCATCACGCCCCTCTGCAGCTCCAATAGAATCTCGTGTTGGCGGTGTTGGTGCCACAGGAGTACACACTAATTCCCAATCCTGGATACTGGGCAAGTTGACTATACCACCCACTCCAAGGAAGTCCGCCCTTAGTCTAACCTGATCATAACCTGAGAAGTCCACATTAACAAAGCTAATATCCCCTGGATTATCAAATCCAGCACCGTTTGAAAAACCAATCTCATCAGGAATCAGACTCCAACTTGTCCCACCATCGTTGGAATACTCCATGTGATACTTGATATCTGCGTCACCCTCATCATGTGTCCAGGTAAAGCTATCACAATCTTCTACCAACACATCCTCAGGGATAGCCATGGATACCACTTGTATCTCCCCAGGATCACTTCCATCATGGGCTATCACTTGGATATTATCGTAGTAAACCTCCATGGAACGAATACCACCCAATATTGCCCAAAACGCAACATTGAATCTCACAGCATGAACACCTGTGTAATTGCTGACATCGATAACTGCCCCATCAGGTTCGCCATATAGCGCTGTTGTTGAGTCAGTAGGCAAAGCCTGTTCCCATTCCTCATTTGTATCCACATAGACACGTGCATAGTACTGACTCCACCATTCTGGCAATGCTGTAGTACTCTGCCATAGAGACACATCAAATGTTATCTTTTCAACATTGGTAAGATCGATATCTTGACGGACCTCAGCATAGCTGCCCATAATCGTGACCCAGCCACCTCCATGAAGCCATGCTGTGTAGTCACCGTCATCCCAATCATCCTCTAGGCGTTCACCAAACAAGTCATCGTCGCTATCGAGATATGTCCATCCTCCAGGTGCTTCAAAGCTAGGATTCTGGATTAGATCTGTTGTATCTGGTAACAGTGGCTCAACCTGCCCCCCCTGCACCTGAATATTGAGGGAATCATCTGTATCTATTTTACTGGAATCATCGAATAAGTCCTGGAAGGTGAGCCTAGTGACTTCAGTTTCGCTTGAAGCACTCTCAGATTCAGCACTTGGATTTCCATAGTATATATATACGATACTCTCACCCACAGGTAGATTGGGAAGATTGATCCATGCTAGTGCAATGCCATTTGAGGGATCCCACATGAGAGGATCTGTAGAATCCAGGTAATAGGAATATGTAGTTAATACACCCCTCGAGACTTCTGTGTCAGCCGCATCAGGAGTGATAGTGATTGGCTCATCCGCAATAGAATACGGCCGTATGTAGTGCGAAACGGCCCATGTATCAATGCTGGGACTAGCATCTGCCTCTGCGTACAGAAAGGCTTTCAATCGAATGTTCTCATAGTCGGGTGTAATACTAGAAATATCACTATCTGATAGTCCCGTTGAGTTACCTGGCAATACGGAATCCGGAATCAGGTCCCAACTGCCCCCATTATCCCACTGCACATGATAAGTAATCCCAGTAATACCATCCTGCGTATCATCAGTCCAGGTAAAGGCATTCCCTACTGCCGAGCGAGTAGCGCCATCCAATGGAATAGGGTCCGAATATAGCTCTCCAAACCGCTTTGTGACGATATTGTCAATAAACACCTCAACGGTGTCACTCCATGGTTGTTGTGTTGCTGTTACCCTGAACTCTATACGGCAGTTACCAGTATCATTCTCAACATCAATCGATAGGCGATCATCCACTGGATTTGAGAACATGTCTTCCGACCAGCGCACATCCCCATCAACAAGCACGTCGACTCGAAATTTACCAGCTGCACTCTGTTCATATCTAGTATCAAATCTGATCTCAGTCACATTGGTGAGATCTACCACTTGCCATACTTCAGAATGTGTATCCGCCGATGGACCAAGTTTAATAGGCCAACCCGAAGATTCCGACCATAGCCTTGCAGAAGTAGCATTTTCCGTACTCCAATCGTTGGAGTAATCACCAAAGAACTTACTATGATTATCGCTGAACGTCCATGAGCCACCAATTTCAAAACTGGGATCGGCAATAACATCCGTTGTTGCAACTAATATGACTTCATCACCACTTAGCTGTACATTTGCAGAATCACCCGCATCAATGTAATCCCAGTTTGTAAAATCGTCTGAAAAGTTGTCCAGAGCGCCGAATGTCTGAACCAGAGAGCTCTCACTGGTAGCACGCGAGTCACCGTAGTACATGAATACTTCGTTTGCCCCTGCATCTGTAACATTCACCCAGGCTATCACGCTAGTATCAGTACGATTCTCAATCCAATAGGATAGCTTGCCACTTGTTTCAGTATAGGGTAATCCCGTCTGCATATCGAAGAACCGGATGTCACCCCCATCATCATTAGGTACCATATGAGCTATTAGTACCATATCCGTGATCTCCACCCTCACAGGATAATTGGCCTGCGGTGTACCCGCTGGGATATCGATAGGTAGCTCATATATCACATCCTCATGGACAAACCTGATATCATCGCCATCGTCTTGCATATCACCATCGTTAATGGTTTGCTCAACATCCCAACCAAACTCAGTCAGGTCAACCTGCAAGGGATAATCTGTCAATGCTGAAGCATTGGGATTAGTGATAGTGAGAGGTCTCCGAAATCGCCATGTGTTTGAATTCTCGATTGCTGCTCTCATCCAAACATGGAAAACCTTGTTGACTGAGATAGAATCCCCAGCAGCATCCTGTGCAACATTAATTTCTATCCTGAGAGATCTACCATCTGCAGATAAGGTAAACGTCATATCGCTAGCATCACTCAATCCACGAGCCAAGAGCATCTGAGAATCCTCAACATCATCCACTAGTGCCAATCTTACCAATGCCCCTTTGTTGAGATTGTAAGAGTAATGAACTTCATGTGATGCATCGGTCTCATCAGTCCAGGTGAGAAAGCCATAGTCGTTGGGATATGTCGACTGATCCCCCGCGCTGTATTCGGAGAAGGGTGTAAAACCATCGGCACTACTGGCATCACGGGTAATCCATTCTACCGCATAGTTTGCATCTGCGCTGGATATAAGAGAAGCATTCGCCTTGGATGGTACCATGTGTACATGATATAAACCCGCACCCAATGTAGGAACTATAACAGCTATAATCGCAATAGCCATTGTCGTTTCCACAAGAGTAAATCCCCGCTGTAAACGTTTCTTCCTATTTCTCATCTTCCCATCTCCCACTTTCCCCATTTTAGTCAGAGTGTATTGGCGACAAGTAAAAAGCCTATAATTAAACTAATGCATACCATTTTTTCAATGCAACACATCAACCAGATCTCATACGTAGCCATATCAATTTGTCTCATTGTATCTTTCCAGGACTTCCTCTTCCGAGAGGGCAGTGTTGTATATTCTCATCTCATCAACCAAACCGCCACAGAAGGCGGTTATAACAAGATCATAGGTATTAGTTGCTATTGAATCTGAATAGTCCGCCGAATCTTGTTCAACTCCATTCACATATAGCTTCATCTCTGCAGAGCCACCGGCATCCTTGTCATACGTCATAACAATGTGATTCCATCCAGCAACAATCGCCGCTGATAGCACCTGATCGTCTATATAAGCAAAGGCAGTTGTGGAAGTGGTACCAACACCATATGCACTTCCTTTTGATATCAACATTTCTGTTTCGAACTCATCCCCAATGCTTGCTATTGGATCAGAGCCGACATACTGCCGCATCTGTTTGTATCCAAGAACATTCGTCTCATCGCCTTGTGCATCTTCTTCATAGTAAGCCCACACTGGTCTATTACTCTCAACCTTCCAACCACCACCGACCAGCTGGGTGCTATCACCACAACCAAAACCCATTTGATATACCTCATTGTTACCTACAGCTGTATCTGTTGATACTATGTCCCCAACAGAATTGTATAGTGTGCATTCCGCATCTGCATATGGTGTAACCATAACTATATACTCTGCTGCCAGTGCAGAACCGAATTTTGTTGTCATTTCGCCTACGGGTACTCCAACAGTGGACTCCGACCCATCACTATCAGCCTGCTGCAATGCCCCTATAGGAGCGTCGGTGATGATCTTAACTGCCGACCCACTCCCGTGCTTGGCCTTTGTTATGCTTCCAGCAACGCCAACACGCAGATCGGCCAATATGTTGTTGTTATCTGTACCCCCACCATTTCCTGTGCAACTTATTGAGGCCCCACCAGCACCCACACCTACAAAGATCGAGTTAGACCTTGATGGAACATATAGAGTCTCGGTAGTAGCAGGATAGAATGCCCAACCATCACGGCTACCACCGCGATGGAACACCAAGATTGGTAAATCTGATTCTACCCTCGCTGCATTTGCAGTGGTGATATCATTGGTGATAGTCGCTCCCGCAGAATCAACAGTTCCACTCCATTCCAAGACCCCACCATCGTAGATCTGCACACTAGCATCCCCAAAAGGAGAAACCATACAGAATCCATCGGCAGCATCCCTCATTCCTCCATAAATGAATTGTGTACCAGCCCAAGATACTGGTACTATCATATCGTCCACATCTCCAGTACCCTCTACCTGAGCGAGGCCTTTCACTTTTACAGGATCACCAACATTTACGGAGTCTGCTGGTATTGTTGCTGTCTCCTGCTCATCCAGCTCAAATTCATAACTCCCTATTTGTATTATGTTATCATCACAAAGACTCATTATCGAAATACTATTGGAGACGATTCTATCCGCAACTATATATCCCACTATTCTTGGTTCAGAATAAGAAAATGTCGATGCTATATCCGACTGTTCGCTAGCCGATGCATTGCCATAGTACATATCAAACGTAGTAGTACCAACCTCTGTTACCTTGACCCATATTATAGAAGTACCAGATGCATCCCAGGTCTCAATCCAATAGTCCAAAGCATTTCCATCTGCGTCGTAAAACCTTAGGTCGGCCCCATCAGCCTGGGCTTGAGCATAGTTAAATGTAGCTGGGCTCAATTCAACCTTCACCTGATATTCAGGTACAGTAGTCGCTGCACTTAGAGTTATTGGTCTTACGTAGTCCCATCCGGTATCAGAAGGACTCAACCAAACCTCAACGGTAATTTCATTGGTGATATCGAATATCGCATCGTTGCCGCAATTAACTAGATTTTCGCCATCCAACTGCAAGGCAGATCCCACCATTCCAGTTACCCACACAGAGTTGTTGATAATGGTGCCATCATTCATGCGAAAACCGCTTAGATCATACGATACATCGTGGGCAATAGGTCCTATTCCTTCGTCAAACGGGAGATTGATCACTTGGTTAAAACTCACTGTATCATTAATAGTAGTAATCACATTGCCTTGGGCGTTGATTTCCCAAAGGTACTCCCCACCGTTGAATATTGAGGATTCAGGTATCTCAGTTATATACCCCTCTGCGACTAGTTTGCTGAAATCAATTGGGCCAGCCCCTCCAGTTGGTGTAGGATAGTCGTCACCCTGTTCGAGTGAATAGAGATCCACGGCCATTTGAAATGACCGTTTATTCGTCTCAAAGACCTCTTCCTCTCCAACATTAGCATATTTAGCTACATTGGGAACTGCGATAGCGGTAACCAAAGACAATATTGATATTGTTATCATAAGCTCAATAAGAGTGAATCCTCGTTCTTTCTTCCCTGTTGAACACATAAGACAAGGCCTCCCGCTTCAGATCTTCAATATCGACCTTCATGGTAGCAGTACAAGGTAAATATTCTAGTAAAGAAAGATACAAATTCTGTAAAAACTTGAGCCTTATAGTATTTACTTAGTGTTTTCAAATATGCCAGAATTAGCTTTAAATAAAGTAAACATAATTATATTTATGACTTGTCACCACGAGTAAGATAACTGCCAAGAACAAAAATCATAAGACAATGGACTTAGATCACTCAGCAAACCTATGTTCCTAAGTGCAGCGTGGTCATAAGCACGACTGACAGTCAATGAGAAATAATACAGTCTTTATTTCTTTCTATGTTTCAAGACACAGAACAACCTTGGATAAAGATGAGGACACAATTAATGTAACAATACTCACCTAGTACGTGATGCCTGTAGCAAGATATACACCGCAGAAATTGAAGCCTTATTATCTACTGGAGGAGGCTAGAGATGTGGCGAGTAGACAGGATAAGTTAAACTATCTAGCGATGTCTCCTCAGAGCTCGGGATTCTCTACACGATCTTTGTTTGAACCAGGCTATTCTGAATAATGCTTTGATGTTAGCGATAGAACCCACTTTCAGAGCTAATGTAAACAAGTTAATCTAAGTGTTCGAGGGACAAGCCATACAAATCCGCATCGTAAAAGATGACACCCAGAGGATCGAGTTAAGCAAAGGTTGCCCTCGCCATGACAAGGGCTCTAAGAGGGTATCTTGGTGCCCGTACCAAGACGATTGAATAAGATAAAGCATATGATAGTAAGTCTCTGTGGTGAAGTACGCAGAGAAGAGATATGAGTCTTTGCATGCCAAACATCGATCTAAAAGCCAACAAAAGATCACATACTCCATACTAATAGTGAATTCTATCCTTTGCGTTGTGGAGAACGGATGCAAACGGAGTTCTAGATCGCATCTTCGGGGCAATACAGCGTGATAATATCACCAGAATTCGAGTTGAAGCAGTATCACTACAGCACAATTCTGAAGGTGCATCCCGATATTACAGGCGGTCAAAAAAAACGGTCCACAAGCCATCGGCAAATCAAGAGGAGGATGGATCACCAAAATTCATATGGATGCTGCAGGGCATCGGGTAGCGGTGAATTACTCGCTTTCACCGGGTAATGTCCATGATGCAGCCCCAAGTCGAGAGTTGTTAAAGGCAACAGACCGACAGGCAGATTTCGTTATCATAGATCGTGTATATGAGGGTAAAGAAACTCGTCAGCTGGTCATGGATCTTGGATTGACTCCAGTGATGCCACTCAAGACGAACCTGATTCCCCCCTGGCAATACGATGGAGAAATGTACAAGAAGCGAAACGAGGTAGAACGGCTTTTTATGAGGTTGGAAGGTTATCGTAGAATCTTCTCTAGATATGATAAGCTCGATGTAGTATTCATGTTTCTTTCTATTTCGCTCTGATCACCGATACATTATTTGGTGTGAACACACCCTACTCTATTTCAAAACGTATATTATCACCTATCATCGATCTGACTTATATCCTTCCAAAGTTACACTCTTATTACCACCATCGTACTCAACTACGATAACTACACGATGAATATCTTCCGTACCATCAGCCGGGGTTTCATCTATACGAGTGACGTCGATTGATATATCAGATTGGGTGAAGCCTTCAGGAAGATCACCAGGATCCAAAGTCAAATAAGACGGGCTGGGATTGGTGTTAAAAGATTGTAGTTTAATAGACTCCATCTGAGATTGAGCTACATCCATAGCAGCCCTGCTCTTTGTGACTGAATCGGTTCCCTTTATACCCATGCTAAGACCAATATAAATGCTGGAACCAACTATAGCCATTATAGATACTGCAATAAGTGCTTCTAATAAGGATATTCCCCGCTGTCTTCCCCTGTTCAAATCTTCCTCTCCTAAGCAACTATGTAGTGTGTACCGTACACTCCATACACACCCTAGGCCAAGTATACTCGTCACAAGTTAATGGGAAGGTAAATGATTAGAAAATTATTGGTAAACTTTTGGTAAATCAGGAGTAAGACTATCGGATGTTAATATAAATAATTAGTTTATCCATCCACACACATTATAGATCACTAATCCCATATAAGAAGAGACTGCAGCATCCCAACTACACATACTACTTGTAAGATAGGACAACGTTGTTCGTAATACAACCCAGGGCTATAATAAAGGATGATGTTCTTAAACTTATACTTCGTATTAAACCCCACCTCTTTAATCTGCGATAGCAGCGATTCGTATAGAATTCAGTCTTATTTGTGGAATAAATGCCCGAAGGCAATCATGATATTAACGCCGACGCATACCCTGCGATCTTCGTCCTATCCCTGGAGGTAACAGTGTCTTATCCAGACAGTCTCATCCATAAAGTGACCAAGCCTGCCCAATACATGGGGAGTGAATGGAACAGCATATTAAAGGACTGGGCCACATCAGAAGTAAGGTTTGTTCTTGCCTACCCTGACCTATACGAGGTTGGCATGTCCAATCTAGCCTTGATGATCCTATATGACATATTGAACCGTCAAGATGGTGTATTAGCAGAACGAGCCTTTGCACCCTGGATTGATATGGAAGCAGCTATGCGACAAGCAGGAATACCCTTGCTTAGCCTAGAGTCTGGTCATCCGCTGAGAGAGTTTGACATCGTGGGATTCTCTCTCAACTACGAGCTAACATATACCAACGTTCTCAATATGCTTGACATATCTGGTATCCCCCCCCTAGCAGCTGAGAGAGGTGAGACACATCCATTGATAATCGCAGGGGGAGGGTGCGCCCTTAATCCCGAACCCATGTCAGATTTCATCGACCTTTTTGTATTAGGAGAAGGTGAAAAAGTTATCCTAGAGTTGATCAAGGACTATAGGCTATGGAAGAGAGAAGGAGGTAGTAGAATTGACCTACTGCACCAGTTAGCAAGAATCCCCGGAATATACGTGCCATCGTTATACCAACCAGACTATCTTCCTGATGGTAGAGTAGAGCGGATCACACCTATATCAACCTATGCAAGTGAACGAGTTCAGAGACAGACTGTGGCTCATCTCCCACCACCTCCCACCAAACCTATCGTGCCATATATGGAGGCAGTACATGACAGAGCCATGATCGAGATTCAGCGTGGATGTAACCGAGGATGTCGCTTCTGCCAAGCAGGGATGATCTACCGTCCTCAACGCCAGCGTTCTCCTCAAGAGGTCATAGAAGCAGCTGGACAGTTAGAGAGGAATTGTGGCTATAGTGAGCTCTCTCTTCTCTCCTTGAGCACAACGGATTATCCTGGGATCGATGATATGGTAAGTTCCTTATCTCGCACATACAGAACACCTCCGCTTGCGCTATCCTTGCCTAGCTTGCGCATTGATGCATTATCCATACGACTGATGGATTTATTAAGTATCGGTAAAAAAACCTCCCTCACATTTGCTCCGGAAGCAGGAAATGAACGGCTACGTACAGCCCTCAATAAGAGCATATACGATGATGAAATCATAGACACACTAAACACCGCGCTTCGCAAGGGATGGTCGAATTTCAAGTTATACTTCCTAATTGGATTACCCACAGAGACTGAGCAGGACATACAATCAATACCAGACATTATACGACGGATAAACTCCCTTGGAAATCGTGTTCAACCCAAGTTGCGAATCAACCTAGCAACACTCATACCAAAGGCCCATACCCCATTCCAATGGCTAGCTCAAGAGAGCGAGGAACAGCTTGGTCCCAAGCAAAGGGAGATCAAGCAGCAACTGCGTCGCAGCGGAGTACATATATCTTGGTCGGAGCCAAAGACGAGCTTGATCGAGGCTGTAATGTCACGAGGGGATCGAAAGATTGGCAAGGTTATTTACAAAGCATGGCAATCAGGATGCACCTTCGATGCCTGGAATGAACGATTCGATTATCAAAAGTGGGAGGATGCATTTACACACACAGGACTAGACCCAGATTTCTACGCCAATCGTCAAAGAGATATTGATGAAGTCTTACCATGGGATCATATAGACATCGGTGTGAGCTCTGGATTCCTAAAGCAGGAATATACACGAACGCTAAGGCACGAAGAAACACCAAGCTGTGGCCCAATGCAGTGTAATATATGTGGGTTGGAGCAACAATGTCCCAACGTCAAACAAACGATAAGGCTCTAACGGAAACTCCTTGGTTGTGTTTGGCTAATAACTCGATCAGATCATATCACCATATCATCGCGAGCACTGTACCCGTGAGGGACACGAGTTATTACCTCCAGTTTCTTAGGAGGAGTCCCTCCGATATCAGAAGGAGGATATGGTGATCCCTTCTCTGGCGTAGGGGCAATTCATGAATTACCCCTACTTCACCGGAGCCTGCCCTGCGCTTGACGGAGGGGGCCATAATGACATGGTAAATCTGGTTGGTATTTTATCATTGTGACACGGTCTGGATAGACAGATTTCACACCTATTCATGCTAAACCTATCTAAATAGGACCTGAGACCATTCGATAAACCTATCAAATAGTCCCAAGATGCTCAGTAAGAAGTCCTTTCCACAAATGCCAATAATCCTGGTAAAAACGAGTTAAAGGCTATACTCTCTATTACAGAGTACCAATAAACTCTGCTATTACATTATTGACCACCTGGGGCTTCTCCAGTGCAACCAGGTGGGTAGCCCCCTCGATAAGCATTAGCTTGGATCCTTCTATCTGATTGGCTAGGTATTGAGAATACTTGGGCAAGGTCATATCATCCTCGGTGCCACATAGTATCAATGTGGGTAGTTTGATCCGACTCACACTATCCATCACATCAAACTTATCACAACAAAGCATGTCATTAAGTTGTATAGAATGCCCAACTAATCTCCGCTTTTCTGCCAAGATATCGGCCACCTCTGGCTCCAGATAACGGCAGCTATAGACAAAAGCCTCATCTAGAGCAGCACTGTTTCCTTGCACACCAGCTTTCAATGCGTCCAGAAACATGGGATTCACACGTAGTTTTGCTCCTGTGCTAATGAGGACTATTCCCCTAACTTTTTCGGGATATTTCAAAGCAAATAGCTGGACAATCGCCCCCCCCATAGAGTGACCTACTAGCACAATGTCTTGTTCCTCATATTGTTGGATGTAGCCTTGCACCCATTCCATGTATTCATCTATGCTCGAACAAGGCTCTCCTTTCTCACGACCAGGCAAGTTAATTGCATCGGCTTCTGGAAAATGCATTATCTGATAATGCCACACGTCCATAGTTCCACCAGCGCCATGAATGAAAACCAGTTTCATTGCCACTCCCCTATTCTCATTCCATGCATTGATCCCATATAAAACCAGCTACCCCCCAAGGTGACTTCATCAAGCTAGAGAGCCTCCATCCAAGAATAGAGTCTGTCCAGTTATGTAGCTTGATGCATCGGATGCAAGGAATAGCGCAGCTCCCACCATTTCTTCTGGCTCCGCCAACCTCCCCAAGGGAATCTGGGCAGTTATCATAGACTCCACTTCGGGTACGTTCCATAGCGGTTGGCTAAACCTAGTCTTAACCATAGAAGGAGCGATGGCATTCACCCTAACCTTGCTGGGAACTAATTCGGTAGACAGTACCTGGGTCAGCATAATAACACCAGCCTTGGCTATACAGTAGGCCCCCATTCCAGGAGCAGACTTTACAGCGGCAGTCGATGCAATATTGATAATATTGCCCCCACCCCTCCCCACCATTACCTTACCAACCGCCTGACTACAGAGATAATATCCCTTCAGATCGGTATTCATTATCTTGTCCCACCCATCTTCTCTGAGGTCAAGTAAAGGAGAAAGTATATTCATGGCAGCATTGTTGACTAAAATATCTATATGTTCAAATTCTTCGAGTGTTTTGTTTACAAGATTGTCAACCTCTTCCTTCACAGTGATATTGGTAGGTACAGCCAACGATTTTCTACCTAATCCACGAATTTCCTCAGCAACAGCTTCCAGATCCGGAGCCTTCCGGCTACATATGACCACATCTGCACCTGCTTCTGCGAATCCTAGTGCAATAGCCTTGCCAATCCCCCTACTGCCACCAGTAACCAATACAACTTTATTCTGCAAGGAAAAACTCGGCATACTCACAATGCACCCCCATCGGAATTATCTAAATCATTCAAAACAAGTCACGATCCAAATTCAAAGTACCGTCTAATAACAATCATAACCTTTTGCTGAGTCATCAATTAGAGGACCGAGTAGAATCGCAATAACCCATAGATTTTACCAATTACCAGAAGACACATCTGAACTTGGCACATCATGGTTTATGTAATTGTAGCATAGAATAGCATACTCAAGTGCAAATGTTTAGGGATTGAATCATCGATAGAGGGCGAGCGAAGTACTGGTAGTACAGATGTGTCCTTTGTATGACCCAACCACGCGATGCTCGATATACCCATCTCGTGGTCTTTCTCGTAAGCATATGGTCCAGGAATACAGACTATTAGCCTAAGGACACAGCTCACTGAAGCTGTGTCCTTAGATTATATTGCACTTACGACGTACGACTACGAGGAGTTACATGCGAGTGTCCAATGCGTGGCGTATCTGTCACTGCAAGAGAAGGTTTTCCCAAATGACTTGGCTTTCTCCTCTTAGGTGAACGCTTAAGCGTATCCATATGCATCACCTCGCCAAGCACATCATCAACATGTTTTACAAAGACAAACTTTAGCTTCTCCCTAACCTCATCTGGTATATCTTCCAGGTCCTTCTCATTCTCTTCCGGTAAGATAACCTTAGCAACTCCTGCACGATGAGCAGCCAGAACCTTTTCCTTCACTCCACCAACCGGCAATACCTTCCCCACTAAGGTTACCTCACCAGTCATACCTACATCCTTGCTTACCGGGCATTCGGTCAAAGCAGAAATCAGAGCTGTAGTCATCGTAACGCCTGCAGATGGCCCATCTTTAGGAATTGCCCCAGCAGGAACATGAATATGTACATCCTTCTTTTCATAGAAATGGCTATCTATACCCAATGATTCTGCTCTGGAACGTGCATAGGATAATGCTGCTCGAGCAGATTCCTGCATGACATCACCAAGCTTACCGGTGAGGATTAGATTACCCTTTCCCTCCAAGAGAGAGGCCTCCACAAAAAGCACATCTCCACCAGCTGGAGTCCAGGCTAAACCTGTAGCAACACCAACCTCGTCGGTTTCGCCTGCGAGTTCATAGCGAAACCTCTGTTGGCCAAGATAGTCACGCAGGCTTTCAGTTGTTGCTGTCACAGGATCAACATTACCCTGTGCAATACCACGCGCCACTTTTCGGCAAACAGTACCGATCTCTCGTTCCAGGTTTCTTACTCCAGCTTCTCTTGTGTAATCACGTATCATCGTTAGTATAGTTTCGTCAGGAAGATCTAGCATATCAGACTCTAGACCATTCTCCCTCTCTTGACGAGGAACAAGATACCTTCTAGCTATATGCAGCTTCTCCTGTTCGCTATATCCCAGAAGCTCAATAACCTCCATCCTATCCCTGAGTGCAGGAGGAACTGTATCCAGCATGTTGGCCGTTGTAATAAACATAACTTTAGTAAGGTCAAAAGGGACATCCAGATAGTGATCCACAAAAGCACAGTTTTGTTCTGGATCTAGTACTTCAAGAAGCGCTGCAGATGGATCACCCCTGAAATCGGTCCCCATCTTATCGATTTCGTCTAACATGAATACAGGATTGTTGGAACCAGATTGTCGTATTCCCTGGATAATCCTACCTGGAAGCGCCCCGATATAGGTACGACGGTGGCCTCTTATATCCGCCTCATCCCGTACACCCCCCAATGAAACCCGTACAAATTTCCGCCCCATGGCTCTAGCAATCGATTGTCCCATAGAGGTCTTGCCTGTTCCCGGAGG
>JAXHVC010000124.1:0-6205 GCA_034189315.1 Chloroflexota bacterium
ATCGTATCCTGCAATGAAGGTTGCAGTTGTGTTAGCTATAGTTTTACCCAGAAGAAAAACAGCAGTCACGATCAATGCTGGTAAGATGAATTCAGTAAAATCTCCCAAGTCTATCAGCATTCCTATTGTTACAAAGAAAAGGGCGGCGAACATATCCCTTAGGGGGGTTATGATTTCGGCTACTTCCTCAGAGTGCTCGGTATCGGCTATTATTGCGCCCACCAGGAAAGCCCCTATTGCTGCGGAGAGCTCCAATAAGTCCCCGATGAGCGCCATTCCAAAGCATAACCCTAAGCTGGTAATAAGCATAGCCTCTTTGGAGTGGAAGCGATGTGTGAATTTCATAATCCTGGGCACAAGGAGAGCACCAACGACAAGCGATGACACGATAAAAACGACAAGTCGAAGCATTAACTCACCTATCTCGCCAATATCTGCCGTACCAGTAGAACCGATTCCTGAAAGGATAGCAATAATGGCCACTGCAGCGAAGTCTTCCACAACCAAGATACCTACGATGAGCTTGGAGGAGAGAAACTCAAGTCTTCCTGAATCTCGTAGTATTTTTACTATTACGGCTGAGCTGCTAATATGAAGTGCGGCTCCGAGGAATACTGCTTCGGTAGGGGCCCAGCCTAGGGCTCGGCCTAGACCATATCCTAAGCTGATCATTGTGAGTATCTCGATTCCCCCGATTAGCAAGACAGATGTCCCCACCTGGCGAATCTTGCTCCAGCTGAATTCTAGTCCCAGTCCAAAAAGAAGAAGCACCAGGCCTAGATCGGCCAAATGTCGTATGGTATCAATATCGTGTACTGGTGCGGAGATCTCACTATAAACCAGTGGTATAGTGAAGGGGCCGATGATTAAACCTGCAATTAGGTAGCCTAGAATTGGTGGCTGGTGTAGTCTACGGAATAGTAGAGTAACTGCTCCCGCTGAAAGCATTATGATGGCAATATCTCTTAAAAGCGTTACTTCTTCCATACGTTATCTTCTTATAATAATTTAGCTTGCTGGGTAGAATCTCATAAACGATTGAGTATTTTGCTCCCCCAAGGGCGATATTAGGAAATATCTAAGCGAGTTGTTAGCTATATAGCATAGCTGAGTCTTTCCTCCTAGGAATTTAAAAACAGTAAACAGTGATCCTTCTGTTGGTAGGCTGAAATCCTCGTTACAGAGACTTTGCCGCGACTATAGAACATCAGCCAAATTTACCATGTCATTGCGAACCGAAGTTGAAGCAATCTCCTTGTAAAGAAGTGATCGTCACGTTTTCCTTCCAGTACCGGAAGGAATCTTCGAGATGACATAGTGACGCAGTCTGTGCGCAGGAAGGATATGGTAATGAATTATATCCTCCATAGTATCCTTGTGAACAAACTGCAAGCTGCAGCTATAGAGACAATGCTAAGCTTAAGTAAAGTTGAGCAGCCTGTATGGCCTGAGAAAAGGATATCCCTTCCTCTGGCAAATGGGCCATCCCCAATCCACCTGGACCTAGGATAATGGGATCGGTCCCAGCAGCCCATAAAACATTGCCATCTGAGTGGCTTCTAAAATCCCGAGGCTCCCAGGGTATCGCCATCCTGCGGTATATTTCCTTCAATATTCCAACCGGCGCGCGCTCCTCGGATATCCGGTATCCTGAATGAGTTTCCTCAAATCGTATATGGGCTTCCAGCCCGGGAGTGCTTCTCTTTGTCTTCTCTACCAACTGCTCCAACTCTGTCTTGAGTACATCTATCCTAGAATCAGGGGGGAGGTGGAAATCCAACCATGCCTCACAGACATCCGGCACCACAAAACTTCCGGGGAAACCGAAGAGTTCTCGGATATTGTAGACTACTCCTTGTGGTGAGGACGTGGCATACTCGGTGATCTGGAGCAGGAGCTTGAGCATGTCTTCGATAGCATTCCGTCCTAATTCCGGAAGCGAGGAATGAGCTCTCTTACCTCCGGTGCGTAGCATAACCTCTAGATACCCGTAATGCCCAAGGCATGGTGTCATATCCGTGGGTTCACCAACCACGGCCCAGGGGAAGCTGTATTCCCTGGTCAATACCTTGGCGCCATCGCTTTCCTCTTCCTCTCCTACCACCAGAGCGAGACCTACAGAAGGTAACTCGGCCTTGGTTTCAGCCAATATTGTAAAGGCCTCTATCATGGCGGCACAACCAGCCTTCATGTCCGCAGTTCCCAGGCCATAGATGGTATCGCCATCCTCGCAAAATCCGTATTCGTCCAGATCATAGGCAGCGACCGTATCCAGGTGACCGACAAAGCAGAGCTTTACCTCATCTCCGTGCTCGGGAAAGACTATGAGATTGAAGCGGTTTTCATCCACTTCTTGTCGGGTTACCTTTAGGCCGTGGCCTCTAAGATAGCCCTCGGTATATTCAAGGATTTCCTCTTCTTTGCCTGATGGACTATAGATATCCACCAGGTTTTTAAGAAGCTCTTTTAACCGATCTGGGGATACCTTAGCCTTGATGTCATCTCCGTGGTCAATTTTGTCCCCTTCTTTGCTTCGCAAATAATCCCCTTTCGGACAACAGTGAAAGCTCATTGTCCAGCGATAATTTCGATCGTCATGGTTTAGACCGGGGAATCATCCTCACCTTCTAGCCTGATGTTGCCTAAGTGGCTTCCTTATCGCTGCTTCCTCCTCGTAGCGTCTTGGCTAGCCATACATGCTCAGCTCGGGAAGAGAATCCCAAAGCTTTGAAGAAAGCGATGGCTACTCTGTTATCTCCTTCAGTATCTGCTATTACCATCCTAACGCCATCTTCCCTAAACTTCTCTTCTAATCTCTTATACATACGGCTACCTAAGTTTGTCCTTTGGTGGGATTCTTCTATACCCATCCATGTAAGATAACCATACTTTTTCCAGGCAGTCCCTTCTTTTTCTATAGTAGTGCCAAGTATAAATCCTACAACACTTCGATTGGCCTCGGCCACCATACAGTAATCTGGATCAGAGGCGAAACAGTCTGCAACTTCGTGGGAATCCCAGGTCCTATAGAGCATAGGGAAATCTTCTGTGGTGAAAAGTTTCTCGCCAAGATGATATGTTGGGCTTAGATCATCGATGTCCATCTGCCGTATGATGGTTTCTGGTTTTCGATTGTTGCCTTCTTTGGACATGACATACACCCCTACTTGAATCGTTAGGCGAGTCTTATTTCGGGATCATTTTTAACTTCCTTAACAAAATCCAGGAGTATCCTGCTTCGCATATCGTTACGACCGCGAAGTGGCGCTACAAATTTCCCCTTGATCCAAAAGTGCTCTGGTTCTATATGAACAATTACACGTGGTCCAGTCATGGCCTCGTCGAGGAATTTGGGGTATCCGTTCTGAAACATATGGCTAGCCTTTATAATACAGTCCTGATCATGGCGCTTGAGAATGCGCTCTAGTAGGTGGACTGCTTTATCCGCATTACTATCGGTGGTTATGGGAATGCGTACCTCGTCAAAGAGATAGTCAGAAGAAATAGTCTCGAAGTGGATCGAGTAGTCCTTGGAGTAATTCAGTACCGGTTGGTCAAGGATCAATAGGTTTGGGAGGTGTAACAGCCTGCCAGTAAGCTCTCCGCCTAATTTCTCATCCTCACCCACCTCTTCGAGGGTTGTATGAATTAGTCCAATTTTTCTTATGTCGCCCTTGACATTTCCTATCCTGATACGGTCCCCTACTCCGTAGGTTTTTGTTGTCGAAATGACAAAGTATGCAAATACGCTCGTGGTGTATTTCTGTAGAGCCAAGGCTAGGCCTAAGGCCAATATAGGTACATATATTGTTACTTCTGGTACATAAAAAGCAGAAGCTGTAAGACCTATTACTACAAGTGATATCAGGGTAATGAGTGACACTCTTGCCCAGTTGATTTTGCGTGACAGGAATCCTGATTGTTGCTCGGGGATTATATCAGCCAATGTTATTCTCCATTAATAGGTGAATCTTACCGATGTATTGGACAATCTTGATTAACTACCTCATGAGGGACTCTACAATTACATTCCTTTAGTATCACACACTCGTTGAATTAGGGATCCAGGAGGAAGTGTAGGATAGTACTATTCAATCTCCTCGAATAGCCCACACTCTTGTGGTTACTAAATAAGGCGTTGAGCTAGTGCCAATGTACCTTAATTCCAACTAAACCACTGCTTACTCATTTCAGGGTTAGAATAAAGCCCTCGCCTTGATTGAATGGAGAGCAAGGGCTTTCCTCTACTCTAGCATAGGTCTATGTAATATTGCTGGATTCTTACTTTGTCACGTATTTGGGAGCCTCCGATGGTGATGCGTGTCCTTCACGAATTTCATCGAAAAACGGTGTCTTTCTCTGTTCCACTGCTGTAGCTGCATATAGATATAGTGCAGCAGTCCATGTTTGCCAGTCCTCTCCCTGAGGTGTCCCATCCTGGGCGCGAAACCACTCATTAAAGCCGAATTCAATATTGTGATTTCGCGCAGGATGAACAAGCCGGGTCAATACTATTAGCTTCTCCTCTGATAAGCTGAAACTTCCTGTAGTTACAATTGCTGCAACATAGAGGGCACATACAAAGGGCCAGACTGCGCCGTTGAGATACTCCCCAGGGTGATTGAACTCCTTGTAACGAGGGTGCCAATCAAGGTCCTGGGGACGAATGTAAGGGGAGTAAACTGGGGGCAGGTCAAGGGCCAGGTGCCCCTGCGCTTTTAATTCCTGACACTCCTGTTCAATCCAAGAGACCATCTTCTTCGCCCGTGAAGGGTGTGCTAGACCAGACAAAATAGCGAGACTTTTGCCCATGAGATCGAATCGCTCATCGCTGTAAACCTTGTAGGCCCATGTGGCAAAGTAGGGTTTATGATGCAAAGCAAGCCCCTCATGAACGTGACGATGTATTACTCCTCCCTGGATAGTGAATCGATCCATTACTCTTTCGAGGTGAGCAGCCCTTTCATAGTGGCCATAGAGACAGAGGTAACTGTACACGATACAGTTCACATGAAGGCCATATCCCAGTACCCACTGCTCATCCCTCCAATCGCTGGTGGGAAGTTGTGCTACCATAACCCTATCGGAGGGGCTTTGATATTCCATCTAGGTCATTGCCCTGTGCACTGCCTCTTCAAGAAAACTGGTCTCTCCGGTAACCCTACGGAAGAGGGCAACGGTGAAGATAAAGAGGGGCGTAGTGTCGCTGGAACCGCGGTCCTCGGGGTCATGAACAAGGGAGGGAATCAGTCCCAAACGGCTATGATTTTTTGCCAGGGTTGTAAGCACCCTCCGCAGCTTTTCGATGAGTTTATCATCGCCGCTGACAAGAAGGCCCAAGGCGGAAATTAATAGATCTCTGGTATAAAGCTCTGGATAGCCCCATCCGGCTGTTCTTGGTAATGAAGAGTAGGGGCCACGAGAATTGTGCCAGAGCACTTCTAAGGCTGCTTGTTTTGTTTCTTTTACAAGCACCCCATCTTCTTGCTTCATTTCAGGATATCCCTAGCCTTTCTGATACGATCTCGATAAATCTCTTGGCAACGACTCTATGGTCATAGGTCTCAACGACTCTCATACGGCCTACCTCCCACATCCGCTGGCGAAGCGCTGCATTCTGCATAAGATCCATTAAGTAGTTAGCAATATCGTGAACACTGGCTCGATAGTCTACTGTTCGTGGACCCTGGGAGACAACCCGATGGCCCGGCTCGTATCCTGATTCTTCCCAACGATAGTCTCTCTTAAGACAACCTCTTGTGCCACATTTGCCAGAAAGGCAGTTTCCCCATGAACTAGGGTTTCCTGCATAGCCATAGCATTTATACCCAGAACAGGCTTTCCACAAGATCCTGCTTCTACTTGGGTCATGCCGAAGCCCTCCAAACGTGACGGAGCTGCATAAATATCACAGGCTCCTATAATGTAAGGGGTGAAATTTCTTGACATGATATTGGTACTGTAGATTACATTCCTATCTATACCAAGCTGCTTGGCTAGCTGGAGGTCTATTAGGTTCTGCTCAAATGTGCGTGGCTGTGGCCAGACCTTACATACATATTTCCAGTCAGGGGCTTTGTGGTCTATGATAGCTAGAGCTTGCATTACCTCTTAAGCCCCTTTGGATGTGGCATCGCCACCTATTGTAAGGATCATAATATGCTCTGGAGATACACCGAAGGCTTCCCGAACAGTCGATATCTTT
>JAXHVC010000125.1:0-3583 GCA_034189315.1 Chloroflexota bacterium
CTCGAATCAACCAAGTATGAACTTGCTTCTGCCATATCTGAGCTTGAGGAATTACTACAGCTCAAACTCAGGGAGCTATGGCAGCGTATAGCGCGGGTTCATCAGGAAGCTGGTGATACCGGAATGGCCATGGAGTTTAGAAGGGCGTCTGATCATATGCAGACTACCGAAAATCTGGCATACTTCGTGAGAGCCCTCCTTGGGCAATAGGTAATAACAGGTTGAATAGAAACTGTCTCATCTGATGGTATAGCTGCTATCGTTTTGGGTGTTCGTGTGATCATCTGCTCCATAATAGAAGGTTACTCATTTTGTAAGGCTGGAGGTTGGGAGTGGAGATACTAATATGAACATGCTGAAAATCACGCGATTAGAGCCATGTAAAGTAGTGAGTTTCCATGTTAAGGGTTCGCTCACACCGGAGGAGGAGGTCTTTGCCCTATTCCGTAATTGGGCGCAGACGAGAGGACTTCTTGAGAAGCATCGCTTCCTTCCTGTTTTGGGATTCAATAATCCATGGGGCCCTGAGGGAAAGCCGCGAGGGTACGAAATCTGGTGTTTCCTTGAGGACCTCAGCGACTTGAATCTATATGAGGTTACCGTGAAGGATTTCCCGGGTGGTCTCTTTGGTGTTTCAACTGTTCCAGGGCTCGATGTCATTCCGGAATTCGTACAGCAGCTTCGCCAGGCGATTGATTCCCATCCACGATATGAGACAGACTATCCTGCTGGTTATAGACACGGAATTGATCCTGTGCCTGAGTATGAGCTGATCTACACCCCCAACGCTCGAAGGATGGAGGATTTTGTTCTCGATTACTTCATTCCAATAAAGGGAATCAAGTGATTAGAGATTGTAGTAGCTGAAGGTCGATACGATTGAGACCCATTCAATAACAAGATAAATCTTTATTTTGCAGCATTCATTTATTAATTTAACGATTGGGACCTTTGCTCCCCAAGAGTAGTATCAGTAGGTATTGATATCAGCTATTAGCTATTTAACTAAAAAGGTCTTTTCTTTTACGGAATCTAAAAAGATGGTGAGCAATAATTCATTTGTGGGTAGACTCAATCCCTCGCTTAGAGACTGTGTCACGAATATAAAATACCAACCATGTTTATCAGTTCATTGTGAACCGAAGGTGAAGCAATCTCCTCATAAAAAGGGGATCGCCACGTTCTCCTTCCGGTACCGGAAGGACTCCTCCTAAGAAACTGAAGGTTTCTTTTAATACTAATCCGTATTCCTTCATGGGTCCCGTGCTCGCGATGACATTGTGATACAGTCTGTTTGGTCGAGATGGGAGCCCTCGCTCCCATATATACAAGATAGTATGGTGTGTGAATGATTATGCAAGGGGATTCTCACAGGTTAGGATTGCAATCGTAGGGGGGCTAAAGACCTAATCATTTTAATTTAAAGCTGAATACCTTATAGCACTTCGGAGAATGATGGTTTCATTGGTGATTAAGACAAATAAATATACTCCCCAGTTTGTAACTTAAGTAAACTAAGGATAAGTATAACTACATAAAATATATTATGATATATAGACAGCTATACAAACAGAGGCTAAGATAATAGCATAAAAAATTGATAACATGCAAGGGGTAATGGACATCCAGATGTGGGAAGGAGTGGTGCATGAAGGTTTTTATTGATCTACTGGCCGGAATTGTACGTCGGATCACAGGCAATGCATTTCTCATGCGAATCATAGAGGATATGATAAGTAATTCTGTGGTTGAAATTATACTAACATTGCTGATCAGGATAGCGTGGTCGATTGTTGCCGTTATTCTGTTTATTCTATCTGTAGTAGGTATACAAGTGGATGATATCCTTGCTAGTTTCCTTCGGCTATTTCGTTTAAGGGACATGTTATTAAGACTCATGGCTCGGTTGAAGCCTGTAACGGAGGCTATAGAACCTGAAGTTATGTGGGTGTTTCGGGAGGTCCTCAGAGTAAGGGCTGTCAAGGAGATAATCTTGCCTGTTGCAATGGGAGCTGGCCCAGTTGTAGAAGTCCTCGGTGAACCGGAAGTCATCGAGAGGATGGGTAATAAGGAGGGCTAGTTATGTATGGATATATGGACAAAATTCTAAGGGTTGATCTTACCAATGCGAGTGTTCAAGAAACACCTTTGGATCCTGATGCAGCGAGGAAGTATATTGGGGGAAGCGGGCTTTCTGCTAAGATCATCTATGATGAACTTGATCCAGATGTTGACCCATTATCTCCAGAAAACCTTCTTGTCTTTGCGACCGGACCGTATCAAGGCACTGCAGTGTATTTCTCTGGAAGGCATTCAGTTTGTACGAAATCCCCTCTAACAGGTATTTGGGCGGAAGCTACCTCCGGTGGATTTTGGGGGTATTCGTTTAAGAGGACAGGATATGATGCCTTAGTATTAACAGGAAAGGCCAAGAATCCTGTATACCTATATATTTCCGATGCTGGGGTTGAAATTCGTGATGCCTCTTATTTGTGGGGTTTGGACTCTTATGAGACAGAGTCCCGGTTAAAAGAAGAACTAAAGGGATTGTCTGTTAGAGTTGCCTGTATAGGGCAGGGTGGTGAGAACCTTGTCAGGTTTGCAGGGGTCGCTAACGATATGGGCAGGATTGCTGGAAGATGTGGTGTTGGGGCAGTTATGGGTTCTAAGAACCTAAAGGCCATAGTGGTGCATGGTACTAAGAAGCCCCCAGTGGCAGATCAGGCATTGCTATCAAAATATATCAGAGGCCTAAAGGCAAGCAAGGATAATCCTCTAGCCGTCATATTCGGGAAGTATGGCACAGCCATGTTCCTGGATACCTTTGAATCGATAGGCGACGTGCCTTTTCAATATTGGACTAAAGGGGATGCGAGGAGAGGTCGAAATGCCAAGCTGGCTGCCAAGGTGGGTGGCGCCGCTATGTATAAACAGATTTTGACTAAGAACTACCATTGCTATGCTTGCCCAATAGGTTGTGGCAGGATTGTAAAAGTGACGTCTCCAGAGAAGTATGCCACCGAGGGGCATGGTCCAGAATATGAGAGCGCGGCGGCTTTTGGAACCCTCTGTATGATTGATAGTCTGGCAGCTGTTGCCAAGATGAATGATATGTGCAACAGATATGGTGTTGATACTATCGAGATGGGTAGTATAGTGGCCTTTGCCATGAGTTGTTATGAGAAGGGGTGGATAACAAAGGCAGATACCGATGGCATTGAGCTTAACTGGGGCAATGCAGATGCAGCAATTACGTTGATAGAGAAGGTAGTGAAGAGGGAAGGATTTGGGGTGGTTCTGGCAGATGGATTGCTACCAGCAGCTCGCGCGATTGGCCATGGCTCTGAGTCGATCGTTATACATAGCAAGGGACAATCATTTGCCATGCATGATCCTCGTGCCTTCCATGGTTTGGCATTGTCCTATGGCACATCGGAACGAGGGGCGTGTCATCTTCATGGGATGGGCTGGTTAGAAATGGCAGGATTTGGTTTTAGTCCTTACAGTTTGGGTGGCAAGCGAGTTAAGAAGTATTCCCTGGAGGGGCAGCCCCTTAGCACCAAGGCCACACAGGACCTTGCCG
>JAXHVC010000126.1:0-14288 GCA_034189315.1 Chloroflexota bacterium
ATTGAATATCCCCCTGGGGCAGTATTTGCTGAGTAGTGCCATGGCCATCGTTTAGACCTGCCAATATTCCAACTACGATTGCACCTATTATCACAAGTACTACAATCGACTGCTGAACTGATGCTAGCATTGTCTTCTTCATCCTCATTTGCCTCCTTTGTTCCGGTTTTACTACTATACACGCGCATAATCGTTAAAAAGTTCATTTACTTATGACCGGTGCCACCCCAGCGAAACCCCGCGTATTTTGAGATATGTAAAACTCTTCCGAGCAATGGATAGATATACGCTCACACCAATGGCTAAGAACCAGATAACAAGTGAGGTTGAAGCCAAAACAAGGTACCCTCAAGACTACTTAGATTAGCTTCTAAGGAATATATATACTCAGAAGATGCTCTGATTAACCAAGGAGGAGAAACCTATGCAATCTGGTGCTGTTACGGTGGAAGAATACCTGAATGAACTACCCGAGGAGCGTCGACAAGCAATAGATGCGGTGCGACAAGTGATTCTGGAAAATCTACCCGAAGGCTACGAAGAGGTTATGAATTGGGGCATGATCACCTACCAAGTGCCACTGGAAACCTATCCAGACACCTACAACAAGAAACCGCTGATGTACGCGGCACTGGCTTCACAGAAGAATCACATGGCAGTCTATCTGACCGCGATCTATATGGATGAAAAGGCTAGTAGAGAGTTTGAAAAAGCATACAAGTCCACAGGGAAGAGATATGACGTTGGGAAATCTTGTGTTCGCTTCAGGAAAGTGGAGGACCTGCCCTTGGATTTGATAGGGAATAGTATTGCCTCGTTGGAAGTAAGCAAGTTCATAAACCGAGTGCAAGCGGCCAAGTCTGGCTCAAGACGTAGAGAAACTCGGACAACAAGCCATCAGAGCACATAAGAGACAACCGGATAATAGCATAACACCGCTTCCTGAATTCTACATGCAACCTGCCACCATGGCCTTAAACTCGCCAACAAAACGAACGTCCTATAACCCACAATCATAAATACTTCTTTTTAGACCCTGTTTGCGCGACAGGCTCAGATAATAATGCCAAAATTGGGGAATTAAGAGGATAGATATGGAAGTATTCTAGCCTCACGAGCCTACAGATGAACTAACCAGCTCGACTTCCCTCCTTATTCACTAAGCTTCAAATACGAGTAGTGGAGAATACATTCTCCACTACTCGTATTAACTATTGTATGGTTCATTCTAGTCGGATAAAGGATGGCAATTAACAAGTACCACCAATTAGAGAATACATCGCCTTTAGTAAAGGGGGCACGAGGCCCTTGGATTCTAAGTTAGCACCCATACCCCATTACCTACACAATATCTCATATTAGGTCTCAAGCGATAGTCAAGATAGGCTAAGACCTCACACCTCTATGGTCTGTACTACAAAATAATGATTGGTGGAGCCACAGATCACAGTCATTCGCGTGATGTAAATCACTGCAAACCTCAATCAATCTGACTACTATTATTTATCTTTCAGCAAGGTAAATAGACAGTGGAGGTGAGGCAATGAGTCTTAAGCAAGAAATCGAGAAGATGCAACAGGCCTTTATGCCTAATATACCAGAAGATATAAAGCAGATTATGCAAGCCGTAACCGATGATTTACTGGAATCTAGCCTGACTAGCAAGAGTCTCAAATTTGGAGATCAAGCTCCGTCTTTCTCACTACCCAACGCCTCCGGTCAGGTAATCAAATCAGACGATCTGCTTAAGGATGGACCATTAGTCTTGAGTTTCTATCGCGGAGGTTGGTGTCCCTATTGTAACCTTGAATTACAGGCCCTTAAAGAAGCCTATCCTCAAATGAAACAGCTTGGGGCAAAGCTCGTAGCAATATCACCCGAAACTCCCAACCATTCTCAGGAAACATCTGAGCGACATGCCTTGGAATTCGAAGTACTCAGCGATGTTGGAAACAAGGTTGCCCAGGAATTCGGCTTGGTATTTGCTCTGGCGGAGGAACTTCGTCCGATCTATAAGCAATTCGGATTCGACCTACCAAGCTACAATGGAGACGAAAGTTGGGAAATCCCGGTTCCGGCGACCTATGTTATTGGACGTGATGGCAAGATCACATACGGCTTTGTGAATGTTGATTATACACAGAGAGCAGAGCCAGAAGACATTGTCGAGGCATTACGAGCTTATGCCAATTAATGCGTATAATCTTGTTCGCAATTGACTACTGTGCTTACTTCACGAGCATAGTACTAGAGCCGATTTGCGTTCTTTACTGATAACACATAGCCTATACTGACAAGGAGTCACCGCGATTAAAAAGATTTACTCCTTACATCTTGCAGTTTACATTATTGTCCTATATACTTATGCGAGAGACTCGATCAAGGTTACCAGTAACACCAGCAATCCCTTAGAGTGACCCCCGGTAAGTTCCCTCCAAGGCACGGTTCTCAGGATATTGGATGACCGAAGTCCAGTCCGTAATGCTTAGAAAGGAGGTCATCCAATGAGCTTCACCGATAAGGAACTGCAATGCATTCAATGCGGGAATATGTTTACCTTTGGTGCTGGCGAGCAAGAATTCTTCGCCACCAAAGGATTCACCAATGAGCCAAAGCGTTGCCCTAATTGCCGCGCATCCAGAAAAATGGAACGTGGTGGGGGATTCTCAGGCTCTCACCGACAGATGTATTCGGCTGTTTGTTCTGCTTGTGGCGTTGATACTGAAGTACCCTTTGAGCCTCGCCTAGACAAGCCGGTGTATTGTAGTCAGTGCTACAATGCAGTGGGATCAACAAACAGAAGATAGCATATCAACCACACATATTCGAAAGGGACCGGGAACCCACCCGGTCTCTTTTCAATAGTAATGCAGTCTTATCCACCTGAACTGTGTAGATTCCGGTATCAGAATAAGCATGCTGTCCTGGTCGGACAGAATACTTCCTGTGGAAATGCCAAAAAATGTAGGAACAAGATAGCAATATGTTGACCAAAGGAGGTCGTGATTAACAACAGGGTTTTTGTTGGGAATATGAACTACGATACAACTGAAAGTGAGATAGAAAGTCTTTTTTCTGAAGCTGGGGAAGTGGTAGAGGTATCTATACCAAACGACCGGGTTACCGGACGACCAAGAGGGTTTGCTTTTGTGGAATTTGCAGATAGTGCATCAACCACAAAGGCTATAGAGATGTTTGATGGGCACGAGCTTCAAGGTAGAAACATTAGAGTAAGCGAGGCAGAGCAGCAAATTCGTGTCTCCCCCTTCTCCGACACTGGTTCATATGGCCCATCCCGCGGCTCAAGCTCAAAGGGATCCAAACCTAAAGGCAGTCGTCGCAACATTCGCGCAAGGAAGCGAGGATTCTAGGTCCTTCGCTGAATCTGGTAGAGAACATCGGGCGGCATCCGTGGAAGAGTTGATTCACCCACTGTGCAGAATTTCGTGGAGAGCCGCCTAATATCTGTAAAGTTAATGATGGTTTTTCGGAGCTGGCTGAAAAGGCTAAACAAGCCAAAGCACTTGTCGTCGGAGCTTACTGTCCCTACAGCTCAATTGATGGCTTTACAAAATCTTTCCTCGAAAGAATATGGTCTCTTCGCCATGAACATGATTTTGTCCAGGGGAAATTGGCGGTAACCATTGTGACCTGACTAATGCCTATGGTCCGCGATAGGTTTAGTAAAATGATTAATGGATCGGATGGAGATAATTGGGCATCTGACAGCCCAGAGCAACGTTCCATGCATTACCTGCGAAAAAGGTGATACCTGCCAGATGAGTGTGGTCCCACTACTGTTTGGCCAAGAAGCTAAGGCATCTGCCGATAAATGCGTCAGAGTTGAGGATCAGGCAGAAGTCTTGCAAGAAGCCCAACTACTAGGTCATCTGATCGGGTCACGATTAGATTCGATGAATAGCAGCCTCATTCAATATGATCCTCGTTTAACAATCCCACCTACCAAGGTAATAGCATTCGCCAATAACAAGTATCGCTATACTCTTTCCAGTTTCGACTGCACAATTAACAGTCATCAAGCTTTGATATACTTACCTACCATTCGGCGTCTAAGTGATTGATAATATCCATACAAGTTACTATTTGGCCGTACCCTCAAATTCACCCTTTCGATCCATAATGGCAACATAGGTGAAAGATATCTATTAGGCAAGTATCAGCTCTCTTTCGGGGAAGTCAATTCAATAGTAAAGGCCATCTCTGGCGTATCCTTGCCATTTATGAAACTCCCGGATCCCCTAGTAATGCCAACCGCCGTACTCCTGATATCCCTAGCCAACCTGATCAAGAAACCACCTGCATGGGGAATGGCCATCGACCAGATAAGAACAATGCAGCATGATATCAACTTCGATGGCAGCAAAGCGGAGCGCGAACTAGGACTTACCTATACACCGCTTCGCACTGCAATCGAGGATATGATTGCTTCTTACTAATGATCTAGTCTGCGGTTTCAGCAAAGGCCTCATAACCACTTTTTTCCATCAGGAAAAGGGGAGCACTCTCACTTGGCCTCTTTCTCAAGAGGAGAGGGATTCAGCTCGAAACCTTTTACGTATTAAGCTGCCCTGCTAAAAGACAGAGGATTATTACACCATGTCCTCCCTGTATCAATAAAAAGTCCTACTTAACAATCCACACCCGATCTGATACCCCCTCACACCCTAGTCACCAACTGGAGCAAAGAAAGTTGCTATGTTAATATTAGTCACATAGGTTTTTATGTCTTATTCTCTTGCAGCTATGTGTAAAGAAAACGAATCCCCTGGGTTGATCAGAAAATCTGATGTTCGCACACTTGCTTTGACAGCTATAGTTCCAAGATGCACAACATACCTTATGGAGGTAATAAATGCCAGGTATTCTAGTTATCAATGGTAGCCCCAGAAAGAATGGCACCACTGCAACACTTCTGAAGAAAGCCATCGACGGAGCAGCTTCAGAAGGTTCAGCAACCGAATACATCCGATTGAATCAGCTCAATATGAGGGGATGCCAAGGATGTTACTCCTGCAAGAAACGAGGTGGGGAGAGTCTGGGCAAGTGCGTCCTTAAAGACGATATGACACCGTTGTACGATAAGATTGAGCAGTCGGATGCCATGATAATCGGCTCACCCATCTATTTCAGCGCCGTTACATCCGAATGCAAGATGTTTTTCGACCGATTGTTTCCGTACTTGAATTATGGGAACTACTCCACCAACTTCCCCAAGCGGATTCCGGTAGGATTAGTTTTCACTATGGGTGCCGATGATGAACAAATGAAGATGCTGTACGAGCAGTACATTCAAGTGAATCAGATGACATTGTCCTTCCTGTTTGGATCTGCAGAGACATTAATCAGTACAGATACTTTCCATGTCCCGGATTATTCTGAAATCATTGCGGATGTGATGGAGACGCTGGTCGAAAAGAAATTGGAACACCAACGGGAGGTATTTCCACAGGATTGTAAGAAGGCCTTCGATATGGGGGCCCGATTCGCCAAGCTAGCTAAAACAAAGTAGAGCTATAGCCCCCCCACAATACATACCAAATACATTTGGAACAGAAGAGCAATGCACCTACCTATCTCCACAATCGCTTGACCAGTTGTTTTCAAGTGATCCCAGTCCGATTGTCAGATGATTGCATGGCTGGCTGATTGCCAATCAATATACCACCGACGACAGCACTGATGAAGAGTAGTGCAGAGATGAGGAAGAAAACATAGATTAGGCCAATTCTATCCATTAGCACACCGGAAGCTATCGCACCCAAGACAACTCCCACACTCATAGCCATGCTAAAGACCCCCATCATGGAACCCTGGCCATAGCGATGCCCCTCTTCAACAGCCATAGCTCCCAGCACAGGCCATACGAGGGCTTCGCCCGTCCCCACTATCACGAACAGAGGGATAAGTTGATAGCTATTATTGGTGAATGGAACCACCAGTATTGCAACACCAGCAACGAAGCTCCCAATTAGCAGAAGGGGTACTTTTTTATGCTGATCTACCAATCTACCAAAGCGAGATTGTAACGCTGCCGTAGGAATAGTGCGGGCGGCAATTACAATTCCGATTTCCAATCCCGTCGCATCCATGGAATCGTCCATCAGGATAGGTAAAAATCCAAAGGTAGGAACAATGATGATCATGCTGGCAATCCTAGGTAGTAGCATACCCACCACCCTCCTATTGTGCATCATCTCCCATATTGTAGATAGAAGCCTCTTCGATGGTAGCCGTTGACGATCAGCATGCTCCGGGGGGAGGAAAACCAGTACTAAAGCAAGGGCTACGGCAGTCAATGCCGTCATAGTATAGAAAGCGGAGTCCATACCAAGGGTATCACGGAACAATCCACCGATTATAGGACCACCACCAATCCCCCAGAAGATCGCGCTGTTTAGTCGGCCCATAGATTTCCCTTCTTGTCCCACTGGTGTAAGGTCAGCAACATAGGCCATGACTACCGGCATAATCATAGCCGATCCAACGCCATGAAATATCCGGATTACCACGAGATGCTCCACAGAAGTAGCTAGTGTATATGTGAATCCAACCAAGGCATAGAGAAACAGCCCTCCCACTAAGAAACGCTTCCTTCCACGGCTATCCGAGAGATTTCCCACAATAGGTTGGAGTACTAGCCGACTGCAGGAATAACCTGCAATCATCATCCCAATGGCAACACCTGTGGCACCCAATTCAGTGGCGTAAATAGGCATTAAAGGCGCGATAATACCCATGCCCAGGAAGGCTATAAACACAGCTAACAGCAGCGTGATCAGTATTCGTCTATTCATGTAGTTGTGAGCTCCTTCAACTATACGCTGCTAGCTATCCACCGCCACTACCGCTAACGTACAATTCAATATCTATATTATTAATCCGAGTAATTGAGGTGACCAGCAGTTCATGTGGCAATCGCGGTTTAATCCGAGATTCTGGCATATTCCAGCATCCAATACAAGCGATATATTGCCCTTTGCCATTCGTCGAATGTGGGTATCTTTTAACCATCCTATCCGAAGCAATGGTTTCAGGCTATCACTTGATTAGTAATCGGCTAGATACGATTGATCCAATACTTTCAACACTGCCATTTTGATTAATATCAATCCTAACTGTCCACTTGTACATGTGGACTTTTCCCTACCGAGTGGTCTGCTATAATGAAGTACCTAGATTGCATATGCATAGTTGTTAGTAGGAATTACATCATGAGCGAAATTGACGATGTCTATCTTTCCATTGGTGCAGATAGTAGTAGCCTTGGTAAACCGATAGGAGAGGAAAGGGATTGCTCCGATGGTATCGGTCGCTTCAGGACATTCCAAGACGGAGCCATATTCTGGCATCCACATGCTGGTGCCCACGAGATTCATGGCGACATATACTCCTTATGGGTTGATGTCGGCCTCGAAGGAAGTCCTTTAGGCTATCCCTTGAGTGATCAGAAGCGCACGCCCGAAGGTGATAGTTACTGGGTTTTTGAGCATGGCGTGATCCATCAGAAAACAAATGATACCGCACGCATGGCAGCTACCAATGACATTCCCGAAGACACCGTTCTCCAACTCGTTACAGTAGAGATCGATAAGCTACTTGAGGGAAAGAGTCTTTTACGAACAGGCGAGGCTACTCTAACCAAGGTACACGAGTGGTACGACTACGCAGGCAAGTACTATTATGGAGTAGCACAAATCGGCTTCGATATGGAAGCGGAGGCTAAGGCAATCGGAACGTCATCCATGGTAGACCTACAGATGTTCTTTACTCTGGACGCTATCGATGGCAATATTATAGTCACACTGCTTCGTGAACGTCACACCGTGATACCAAGAAAGCAGTCTTATACGTCCAGGAGGAGACAACGTCGGAGCCGATACTCAGAGAGGAATGTTGGAACGGTTTTTTCTCGCGCACTGGACGATACAGTTGACAACCTAATTCATCGGGAATTGATCTGGCAGCTCAGCGAAGCAGTAGGAAAGAGCGGACAGCTCCCTATTGGCCCGCACCTTCTTGCGGCACAACCGATGGCCGACGGGAAAGTTCGAATGTACCTTTCAAGACCACAGCCTTGATTAAAGCGTCGATTCTATTACGCATGGTGAACTTGGAACCCATAGATCACTGAATCCCAAGTAGAGAAGGAGGAATATTATCCTAACCGCTATCACTCGCGGAGTCAGTACAAGCATTAATCATTGTGAACTTACTCATATACATAGGGATAGGATCGATGTTGATATTGCCATTGGACAGCACTATTGCTATGAGAACTGTCTTACTGATCTCGGTTGTAAGGTATATCATCTCCCCACCGAGCCAGACATCCCCGATTCGGTATTTGTCGAAGACACGGCAATTGTGCTAGATGAGACTGCCATCATCACGAGACCTAAGACAGCAACGCGCAGATCGGAGATACCACCTATAATCACCGCACTCAAACCATATCGTCGCCTGGCCTACATTGAACAGCCAGGTACCATTGAGGGTGGTGACGTGCTAAGAATCGGCAGGAAGCTATACGTAGGACTATCTAGTAGGACCAATAAAGCAGGCATTGATCAATTACACGCCTTTGTGGCAGACTTTGGTTATTCTATAGAGACTGTGGAGGTGAAGCATTGCCTACACCTGAAAACTGCGGTGACCCAAGTAGCAGAAAACATGCTTTTGATCAATCGAGATTGGGTGAATGCCACTGCTTTCTCAGATATGGAGCTCATCGATGTAGAGCCATCGGAGCCCTTCGGAGGTAACGCACTTTTGGTTAATCAAACGATTATATACCCATTGATCTATCCCAAAACACTAGAAAGGCTAAGGGACCACCAGCTGAAAGTAAAACCAGTTGCCTTCTCGGAACTAGCAAAGGCAGAGGCAGGACTGACATGCTGTAGCCTCATCTTCACTGCATAAAGCCGTCATCGGTCACTGCTCTCCAGTGCTCGATAGCTAAATTAAAAGTGAAGCAACTTTACTAACACCTGCCTACATCATAACCGCAGCATTCACCTTATTTACCATAATCTCCATACACCCATGATACACTTGCCCCTGACAACTGTGATTTTGTGGGTATCTCTTAGGTGAAGACTCGATACTAAGTTCGTTGTAGTTAGAAGCCAAATCTGCTCTCTAAACATAAGAGAGCTTGTTGGATTTCTCGAAGGAGGATGGCCCTTGAACTGCCAAAAGTGTGGAAACCAGGTTCTAGATAACTGGTTAGTGTGTCCTCGTTGTGGGGCTTCATTGTCACAGGCATCCAGTGGATTACCTGAATCAAGAATTGAAAACCAGTCTCCAGTCATCAGGTCAACAGCTCCGGCCAAACACCCAAGCGCTTGGTTTTATGCGTTGGGACCCGCCATAATCGTAATCACCTCTATCGTCGCAATCGTACTCCTATTCATCTCATTATTAGCCACCCCAGAAACGAGGTTTTCTGTGCCCGGAACTCATGAAGTAGCTTTAGATTACAGTGGGGAATACATACTCTTCTATGAATACAAGAGTTCTGTCGATGGTATAACTTACTCTACAGGCGCAACCCCACCTGACATGATTGTATCCCTCCAATCCAGCGATGATGCTCAAACCATACCTTTATCAACTGGATCCGGGACTTACAGCTACGATATTGGTGACAGAGCAGGGGTATCCATGTTCGAATTCGAAATTGATGAACCTGGCACCTACATTATCTCGGCAGAATACAGCGACGGAAGTACCGAACCCCCTGTTGTCTTTGCCGTGAGACATTTCGATATTACAGAAGCTGTTGTTCGCAGTCTTGCCATTGGTACCGGGGGATTTGTTATAGGAGTGTTTTCAATCGTCATAGTGTTTATGCTCAGGAGGCGCAAACCCTCGCAGCCCATGGATATGATGAGTGATAATCCCATTCATTAGGATATCATACATCTGACTCGCGCTTTCTACGATATCAACAAATAGGGGACCACCTAGGTGGTCCCCTATTAACAACATGATATATGACTTACTGCAACATCTATCCCAGGGTTATGTCTGTCAGCTCAAACTCAAACATGTCCCCAGATTCTCCTACCTTAAGGTAGATAGGTAATGCCAAGTCTGGGCTTATAGTGCAAATATACTCAAAGCCGCCAACTGTCCTTAGTATGGTCCACGACTCGAACTCATAATCACCGATCTCCCTTGTTATCTCGGAGATAGAAAATGTGCCCACTCCTGGGAGTGTAAGACTTGTCTCTTCGAGCTCCTGTGTACCATCTGCAAATGCGCTGAACCACATCCATCCCCAACCATACAATCCATACGCCCAGTCACCATATGCCCAACCTCCAAAGGAATGGCCAGCACCTTCCTCGTAAGCATCATAAGTATTACCATCGGTCTGCATATCTTCGGTCAAGTAGTAGCTCCACATACCCGCGTTGCCATCTTCATCCACGTACTCTACTTTGGGATATATCCAGAAGTACATAGCAGAGGTCTCAATACCATCCGTAGGTATCCATAGGGTGGCCTCGGACTTCGTTTCACCATCGACTTTCACTACGTGTCTAACCTTTTCACATTCTACCTGCGTAGTAACAACATCCCAATCATAGGTATTGAGATCCAGTCTCCGTACCTGAATGTCTTCAGTAACAGTGCCGAGGTTTTCACCCTCAATGATCACAGTCTCCTCACCAGAAGTGGACTGCTCGATCGTAAAGGTCTCGATTTTTCCCGAGTTGCCCTCTTTGGGATCTACTTCTTGGGAAAAGGCATAGCCTGTCCAGTATTGCGCCTCATCACTCTCATCACTACTACCATGAGTATTACCATTATCAGCGACCTCATCACCATCATCATCTCCACCACACCCAACAACTGCTACCGATACAATCACCAGCGAGCATATCATTAATATGCTCAGCATTCTCCTTAAAATACTCATTATTAATCCTCCTCTCTCGACCAGTTTTCATTGTACTGCCTTGAATCAAGGATCTCAAAAGACAATGAGATTATTCCACTTAGTTTTGTTTGAATTACTAATAATTGGTTATCGGCTATTTCTGCCTGGAATTCTTCCCAAGACAGTTAATTGGGATCTGTAAATAGAAGCATATAACTTTTACCAACACTTTCCCTCGCCATAACCCCATCATTTACCTTATTAACTCTAACTTTTATACCCTCATGCTACACTTATGTGCCAAAGACAACAGAAATAACGTTATTGTGAACGGACAGGGGGGAATTATTGGAGTGCCATTGCTAAACAGAGTGGTGCATAACGCAAAGAACCTGTTGTCTTAAATCCCCCTTAACCGGCATAGAGAGGAGATGAGAGTTATGGGATTTCTGAGTGGAGTAATGGGACATGCAACAGAGGTCGATATCCAAGATATACGAGAGGAATTCACACCAATGCTGGTTGATGGAGAAGAGATATCCACAGCATACAAACTAGTTCGAGATACGATTGTATTCACAAACAAACGAATGATCTTTGTTGATAAGCAAGGTCTGACCGGAAAAAAGGTACAGTACGAAACAATTCCGTATAGCAAGATCCTTCGCTTTTCCAAGGAAAGCGCAGGTTTCATGGATCTCGATGCGGAGCTTAGGATTTGGGTTCACGGAAGACTAGAACCGATTGATATAGAGTTTAAAGAAAGCAATAACGTTAACGATATCTATCGTATTTTGAGCGAAGCCACGTTGGCATAATAGCCTGATCGTGCGTAACCGGTAGGATTCCCCGTGTATTTTTGTCAATAGGGGTGGGTTTCGCTAGGCTCCACCCACCCCTTCTATTTGAAGTTCCCAACAAAATCCCATCACCTAATGACAAGCTGTTCTTTTATCCTTAGTAGGGGAGATTGAATTCTCCCCATCCCCACAGAGGATAGACCCTCCCCTACCCACTACACCACCAAGCTCCAGCAACACACTCGTAGACACCACCATATATATGCGCAATAATAGGGACTATAGTAAGAAACCCATAAGTCATGGATAGCACATAGAAAGGATAACGGGGGATACAACATATGGAGATGGTGGATAAGAATATCTACTTAATAGACCAGATGTGGACCAATACTCCCAAGATGAGCAGTTGTTACTTGATCGCCGGAGACAAGATAGCGCTTTTTGATTTTGGCCCGGCCACTGTTGTCGATACGGTGCTGGATTCTGCTAAGGGCTTAGGATATAGCCCCGAAGATATCTCCCTTCTTATATGCAGCCACATACATGTCGATCACGCTGGTGGAGCGGGGGTTCTGTGCAAGAGGTATCCGCATTTAAAGGTACTTGCTCACGAAAAGGGTGTGCCACACCTGGCCGATCCTGAGAGGCTGAGACAAAGCATGATCCAGGTGTTTGGAGAAACACAAGCAGGTGAGTTGTATGGCGATATTCTTCCTGTGCCTGAAAACCAGCTCCGAGCCTTGGGCTATGGGGAGATCGTCGACTTGGGGAAGGGTATATGTCTTAAAGTATTCCACACGCCAGGCCATGCGGAACATCACCTTTCCCTCTACGATGAAGGATCCGGCACCATCCTGGCAGGGGAAGCTTTGGGGGTTTATTTCCCCGATGTAGATGTCTATTCCCCAAGTACACCACCACCTGAGTTCGACCTCGCGGCAGCGGTGGATTCTATCAATAGACTGGAGAAATTAGAGCCCCGGCAGATTCTCTACTCCCATTTCGGTCCTGCCAAGGATCCCCAGATCGCCATCCATAAGGCAAGAGAGATGCTAGTCAATTGGGGCAGGACAGTCAGCGATGCAATGAGTAAGACCGAAGACAGGGCACAAATCCTGGAGAAACTCGCCCAGGAGGCGATTACCGCTGTCGATCATGTTAACAGAGAATCTGCGGACTATGCGAAGTACACACAATTGATGTATATAAGGGCTACCGTCACCTGCGGCCCCGGCTACATTCGCTACTTTAAAAAAGGAGGACAACGGCTGTAGTGAGTAGCCTAGTTGCTCTATGTGTAGGCCCGGCAAGAACGGAGGGGTCCCCCCGATCGAGGCTGAAGCCTCTCCCACAGTTGGAGCCAGAATTTGTAGACCTAATATCTTTGTAGGAAGACAGATTAGTGCTTACTTGTTAGCTAGAACAAACTCGACAATGAACATACAAAAAATGGATAAATGGAGGAAGTGGTTAGGGGATGCCAACAAACATGGCACAATAATTCATGAGATGGCAGAACTTGCCATGATCAGGAGCATATTTTCTGGATTAAAAGAAATAGTCGATAATAATCCGTCGTTGCATCAACAAAGTGCATTTTATCATGTATTTACAGTGAACTATGCGCACTCAGTTCTGATGTATATTCGTCGTCAAGTCAATTATGATCGTGAAAGCAAAGGCCTGATAATGTTGGCGTATGATCTGAAAAAAAACTGCTCATCAATTACACAGGACGATTATGCAAGCCTCTACACACGAGTGTCTGTCGATGAACATGATCGACGCTATCGTGATATATGGGGACGTTCTAATTTCCTTAAACATTTTGGAGGACAAACGAAGACCCATCTTGATCCTGATATTATCCAAAGTGATATCGAAGAATTGCTAGCTATTCACAAAGATAGCAAGAGTTTCACAGATCGACGTATAGCGCACCTAGATAAGCAGGAACCAACAAGTATTCCTTCACTGAGTCAATTAGATAGTTGGTGCGATACGTTAAATGAAAAGTTGAAGAAATATATCTTTCTTCTAGAGGCAGCTGACTATCATATTGAGCCCGTCCTTCAACACGATTGGAAAGCAATTTTCCGTGTGCCATGGCTAACAGATTCGGTTTCTAGCTAACTAGTAATTGGAGCTGACTGTACTAGCTAGTTTGATTAGCAGCAGTTCAGCGGCCAAGTTGTGTTTTGTGTAAGTCGAGCGTATTCTTGAAAGCGGTGTGTATCTGTGTAATTCAGGGGTTGTAGTAATTTGATCAAGTTTATCATGGTAAGCCCCTACATACTATACTTCAACGTACTCAGTGAATCATCAACGTACTTCTTTACCACAGGTCGATACATCTTGGTCACTCTATTATAGTCAACCATCGCTCTACCTACTGTTACGCATGCCCAGGATCCTACCGATGGTACTAGAACAAGCTCACACCAATGTGCGTCTACATCATTGTCGCATGGGACATCGATTAATTGTAGTTCAGCAAAGCACTTGACAAGTTTGCCTGGACCTTCCCCCGGCAAGTAACTTTTGCTCTTATAATGCACAACCTTATTACGCAA
>JAXHVC010000127.1:0-4261 GCA_034189315.1 Chloroflexota bacterium
GCAGATATATCAGCATAGACCCAATGACTATTTGCTTAATAGTGTTACATAAGGATTTTGTCCTAGAATTATCTAACACTTGCAATTGTGAGCAAGGCTCGGCAATCTGGGAGGGGACAATCTGAACCTATTACCAGTTCTGTCTGCTATGAATCAACCTTTCCTCCAAACCACGCATGCCACAGATTGCTACCTCACTATCACTCCTAAGAAACTGGTTGTTTCTTTCACTAACAACCAGTGTTCCTCACGGAGCACGTGCTAGCAATAACGTACTGGGTGAACGGTTGATAACCATATGTTTTCGGATTAAATTTGATCTTATCTTCTGTTGCGTCACTATGTTCATGCAGAATTCACTATTTGTTCCTTACATTATTCATTATTGTTTACCATAGCATACATGTTGACCAGATACAGTGAATGGCGTAGGTAGAAAAGGTGAATACACTGGTAAATAATGTGCGAATAATTAGAAAGAATTAGCTGGAATGAGAGTCTTTGAACAGAAAATATTTATCAGACGAGCATATAGATTAAGTAGTGCTGGCCTGTGTGCTAATAGGAGTAGTAAATGAAATTACGACTTCTACACCGGCGTATTAGGATGGCAGTCCCAGAGCTTGAAGATATCACAGATGTGGCGGAGCCGTATGAAGAGACGGACGTTGCTGATAAAAGTATGATAGTCGTACAAAACCTTTCAAAGACCTATGGACGAGTTAGGGCTTTGGATAGGATCTCATTGAATATCGAAAGTGATGAAGTATTTGGATTGCTTGGGCCCAATGGGTCTGGCAAGACAACCCTCCTTCGTATCCTAGCTACAGTTATCCCTCCAAATCGAAGGGGGGTTCGTAGTGTTAATAATGATGTAGTGTGTAGAATTGCAGGATATGATCTCTATAAGGGGCGCAAAAAGGTCAGACGAGCTATTGGGTATGTGCCGCAACGCGATGCGCTTTATGATGATCTTTCTGCCTTAGACAACCTCATGTTTTTTAGTGCCCCGTATGGAGTGAAGGGGAATAAAGAGCGTGCCTTGGAACTGCTTAGTATGGTAGGGCTATATGAGAGGAGGAATAGTCTAGTTAAGACCTTCTCTGGTGGTATGCTGAAGCGTCTTTCCATAATATGTTCTCTAGTTCATGAGCCACCTGTGATTTTTCTTGACGAGCCTACCGTTGGCCTGGATGCGCAGACTAGACGTGAGATATGGAGCTTGGTTGGAGGGCTTAAGCATGGCCGGACTATTGTTACGACCACCCACTACACTCCCGAAGCTGAGGAGAATTGTGACAGGGTGGCACTAATATTTCGAGGGCATCTCTTGGACATTGGTACGCCTGCAGAAGTGATATCCAGATATCCTCCAGCGGTAGACCTAGAAGGTGCTATGAGCATTGCACAGCAACAATCACTTGCGGAAAGCGAAGAGATTGAAGATGAGTACATAGAGGAGGATCTTGAGGACAAGGATACGCTAGATACAGCCCTTGACCTCGAGTGTCCAACTGGAAAGAAAAGGCGATGAGGCCAAGGCATGTACGAGTCACTACCAAAACAGAGCTTAAGCGAATCTGGAATGATAGACCTCAGTTACTCATCTATATAATAGGTCCTATTATACTTTGCACCATTATGGGATTTGTAGCATTCAAGAGCCCGGAAGGAATTGATCTATCCATCTTTGTCAGCAAATCACCCGAAGCATTGGTCGCTGAGAACGAAGGTATTCAGCAACTCATCGATCACATTGACGAATCGGAACCCTTTTCTGTATTCGAAGTTTCCACGCATGAAGAAGGTATGCGCAGGCTAGAGGAAGGGGAAACAAATGCGGTGGTTACTCTCATCGAAGGTGCCTCTGGATTGGAAGGAGTGGATATTCTTGTTGATGAAACAGATCCTACAATCAAGCAATGCATATACAGTGAGCTTCCTTCTATTCTTGAGGGGTACTCCGATGATAAATCTGTCGAGATGCTGAATGCTGAAGGAATGGCTCCAGAGAAGTCTACTGAGATCATATCTCCAATCAACGTTACTATAGAGACCAACGGTAATGGGAATATCAGTTTCTTCGATTCCTATGCATCGGGCCTGATAATTCTAGTGGTTTTAGGAATTCCACTCCTCCAAGCAGTAACGGCTATCACATCAGAGAGGTCGAAGGGGACCATAGAACGAGTATTTGCATCTCCATTTGGAAAAGGGGAGATCATTACTGGCAAACTCCTTGCACTCAGCGTGTTTGCGATTATCGTAGCAGTACTGACTACAGCCACTCTAAAAATCATATTCGACATAACTTTGGGTAACCTCTATTTGGTGCTGTTAACCGCTGCACTTGTTGGTATTAGCGGTGTTATTATTGGCTTGTTAATATCATCGATCACATATAGCGAAGCTCAGTCTATGCTGGTTGGGGTGCTTGTGTTTCTGGGTTTTGTCATTCTTATGACTTTCCTCTGGCCATTCGAAACCATGCACCCCTATATTACTTATGTCTCTCAGGGAATACCTTTTACATATGCTATCGATACAATTAGGCGCTTGAATATAGCCGGCAGTGGATTGCTTGAGATCTGGATGAATCTGGCGATTCTATCCGGGAGTATTGTGGTTCTTTCTGGGATCTCGACAATAGTGCTCAAGCGCGAGATTCGGTAGCTTCATCACTTGAGAGTAGCATCACCTGTAGTATAGAGCCATTACGCAGGTATACTCTGATTTTATTATCGGGATTAATTGTAACCTCTTGTATAACGTTGAGTATAACTAGCATTCCGTCGCTCTGTTCCCTCACAAGTGAATCTCAATCGAACGATTCCCTTTGTTTGAAGCAGTTTATATAGCCTTTCAGCTATATTACTATGTAATGTGGCATGATTGGTTGTGTCTGTGAATAGTAAAAGGCTATAGGCCTCTACCAGTAAATGGTATGAAATGATGAACTCTACCTATTGCATACACATGTGTTATTGCCATAGAATGCTATTAGCTGGAGTGCAAGGCTGGATTATTGTGATCGTGGCAGGGGCATATTGAGGGGTTGTGCCTGGTGATTACTTCAGAAAGTTCAAGCCTCGTATGCTAGAGTAGGACTGGTTAGGACTCCGGCAACTCAATAAACCAGTTTGAATGAGAGGGAAATGGGTAAGATTATTGCAGTAGCTCAGCATAAAGGTGGCACAGCAAAAACGACCACATGCATCAATCTCGGTGCAAGCCTATGTGGTATGGGTAAATGTGTACTACTTATAGATTTTGATCCACAGGCGTCACTTACTCTGAGTTTGGGTATTGATCCCCTTGAGATAGAAAAGTCGATTCACCATGTATTAGTAGATCCAGAAGTTGATGTAAAGGATGTGGTACAGGAGTCGAGTATTCCTAATCTCTTTGTAGTCCCGTCGCACATTGATCTTGCCATGGTGGACCTGGAGCTGGCTGGTAAGATCGGTAGAGAAAAAACGCTTCAAAAGAAACTACTACCTGTGGTTGATAGATATGATTTTGTGCTCATCGATTGTCCCCCTACGTTGGGTATTCTCACCGTGAATGCACTAACGGCTGCTCAAAGTGTGCTGATACCAATACAGTGCGAGCCTCTTACATTGTATGGTGCTAAGCATCTTCTACAGATAATTGGGTTGGTTCGCGAAGAGACTAATGCTGGTCTTCAGATAGAGGGTGTGTTAAGGACGATGTATGACAAGCGGGCAAAGATTGCCCGAGAGGTATGCGATAGTATAGAGCAAACCTTTGGTGATCTTGTCTTCGAGACCATTATTCACAAGCGTGTGAAGTTTGCCGAAGGGCCGGTGGCACAAGCGCCTATAACTCAGTATGCTTCAAAATCACCGGGAGCCGAGGAATATAGAAATCTGGCAAAGGAATTGCTTGACCATGAAATCAGAGAAGTCCAAGCGAAGCGTTCGTGATATGGAAGTGCTCAAGGATATAAAAGGACTACTTTCGAGTGTTCCGGAGCCCAAAGCATCTATGGATGTCCAGCTTGAAGAGAGGTCCGACTTGAGCATAGAACTGGCGCAATGCAAGGAGGAAATACATCGGCTCAAGGGATTGGCCGAAGAGCAGCAGCGCGATCTTGGGGTGCTGAAAAAGGAAAAACAGGAGCTTGTAGCTGAACTGGATCTCCTACGTTCTAGAAGTGAGGGTGGTTCTATTGAGCGACGACCTGAAATCGTATCGGTGAATAAAGACATTGATGAGCTCGAATCAACCAAGTATGAAC
>JAXHVC010000128.1:0-9121 GCA_034189315.1 Chloroflexota bacterium
CCCAAGTTTTTTCATATGAGATATGCCATCCGCACCATCTCTTCCCATACCTGTGAGCACTACTCCCATAAGATTAAAACCTGGTCCGTTCCTTAGTGATAACATAGTCACATCGATAGATGGGCAGACGGCATTGACCTTGTCTCCTTCGACCAAGCGAATCTTTCGGTTGTTCCTCAGCTTGAGGTGTAGCTCGCTTCGCGCTATATACACCGTTCCTGCTTCTAGGGTATCTTTGTCTTCGGCGAGCTTAACTTGCATCTCTGTTCGGTCACCCAGCTTCTCCTTGAGCGATTCGTTGATGTAGTGTGGCATATGCTGGATCACTATAACACTAGCATTCAAGATAGGAAGACCGAAAAACAATTCCTTGAGGGTTTTTGGCCCTCCAGTGGATGATCCGATAACAATGATGTTGTGTTCATTCATTTCCATTATTTCTGTCCTATTCCTTTGAGTCATTCCAAATAGGTGAGATACTCTTCGAGGATGTTTACAAGATCGTCTGGATCAAACGGTTTGGTTATATAGTCAATTACGTATTCCTGAAGACCTTCCATTTTCTGATCTGGCCTGTCCCTTGCTGTTAGCATAGAGATTATATTGCCATCTATGAAGCCCTGATTGACAATTTCCCTCACGGTGTCCCATCCGTCCATACCAGGCATCATGATATCCATGAGTATCACGCCTTTAAATCCCTTCCCCAACGCATCGATACACTCCTTGCCACTGTTTGCGGTTGTTACTTGGTATCCTTCTAGCTCAAGAAGCTTGCGCAGAGCAAATAGAATGGAAGGCTCATCATCTACCACCATAACATTCTTCCGCATTGCCTTTGCTTTCTCCCTCTTTATGGACTTCGTCTTCTGTGTTTGGTCTCTTTGATAGTGAGATGACGTAGAACCACCTCCTCTCTGAGCTTGCTCAGATAAATTGTCTACTGTACAACCAAGAATTTGCTATTCTTTAACTTGCTTCGAGATATATAAATGAAGCAATATCGATTAATATGAATTTAACGGCATTATAGATAGGATTGTCAAGTACGTTTTAAGCCCTACAGGGGTGAACCTGTGGCTTTATTGAATAGGGTATGGCTAAAGTAGCTGGTTACAGAAGTTATCTTACTCTAGCCAGACTGCATATTGTGAATTGACTAGTTAGATTGTCAATAAAAAGACTATAAGGGTGGTACTGTCCATCAATTAGACTTTTGTCTGGTATTCTGTGCGGACCGTTGGATATATAGCTGATCCGTCAGCGCTCTTACCGCTCAATTGCAATGTAACAAAGATGGTTGTACCCATGTCTATGCCTTTACTTTCAGCCCATATCTGACCACCATGCTTATCCACTATACGTTTGCAGATCGAGAGCCCAAGACCTGGTGAATCTAGCTCATGCCTGGACTCATCCGCTTTGTAGAATTCTTGAAACGCATGATCTATTTGTTCTGTTGTCATACCGATACCAGTGTCTCGAAATGAGATAGTAGCGTAATTACCATCGCTTGTTGCATCTATTGTTAGGATTCCTCCACTGTGAGAAAACTTGATTGCATTATTAATCAGGTTGTCGAATAACTCCCTCAGACGAGGCTTGTCTGCTCTGACAATGATGAATTCTTCGATATTGTTAATAATCTGAAATCTATTCTTCTTTAGGATAGAAACACGATCAATTATAAGCTGGTCCACTTCTAACCGCAGTGCTACATCATGAATATCAAGTTCTGTAACTGAAGTGCTGAGCCTTGCTAGCGTTAGGGTCTTCTCCACCAGATCTTTCATGTAGTTGACATTGTGGATAATCTCGGTGACCATTTCTTTGAGTTTGGGATCACTCTCGTGATTCTCGACAATTGGCAGAAGCGCCACAAGTGGAGTGAGTGGGCTCCTGAGATCATGTCCAAGCTGTCTGATGAATTGATCTTTATGGTTAAGGAGTTCTTCTACCTCGATAGTTCGTTCCTTAACCTTTTCTTCTAGGTTGAGGTTTAGTCCCCGCAATTCTTCTTCCGCGAGACGCAGTTCCTCGTTTTTTTGACTGATCTTTTGCTCTGACAGTTTTCTCTCTGTAATATCCCGAATAAACAGCAAGTCTGTAGGCTTTTCATCGTATTCTACTCTATTGGCATTGATTTCTGCCCACATAGCCTTGCCGGATTTCTTTGGTAGATGCAATTCATACACCAAAGAAATAGCTTTGTTTTCGGTATTGTTTCTGTATCTTTTTTCGATGAATCCTCTCTGTTCCGGAGGAAAGAATCGTTGTAGTTGAGAATGATTAATCGAGGATTGTGTATGACCACACATCTCACATACCCTTTGGTTTGCGAAGATAGCTTCGCCATCTCTTATCATCATAATTCCATCGTTACTCAGCTCCACTAGTGTTGAATATTTGGCCTCACTTTCCTGAAGAGCTCTCTTGGTCTTTTTCCTTTCGATAGCGTAGCGGATGGTACGCACTAGTAGGTTCGGGATATCTTGCCCTTTGGTCAAGTAGTCTTCTGCACCTCTTTGAAGAGCCTCCAATCCAACTTCTTGGCTATCCAATCCCGTAAGCACAACCACAGGTGTATGAGGTGCCTCTGAGATCACCTTGGCGACAGTTTGTACACCTTGGCTATCTGGGAGAGAGAGATCTAGAAGCATGATGTCGAATTCTACTTCTCTAATACGAACCAGAGCAGCAGAAAGCCTTTCTGAAACTTCGACGGAAAAGGATGGTTCAAGCTGTTTCTTTAAAACACGCCTCACAAGACGTGCATCCCCGGGATCATCTTCTACGAGTAGGACGCTGATTGGTTGATTATTGATTTCCTGATAATTATGTTTGATATCTGTTTCTTCATACTCTTGCATAACAAGACCCTCGCGTATCTGCAGTTTGACAAATCAATACATTGCCGCATTGGTATAGTATTGCTAGCTTCTCCTTTGGCTTGATTCTGCGCTGTCCATTCACTACCCATATGCAACATAGATTGCGACCGTACATCATCATGCAGCGACTTGTTTGTAATGGCATGTGGAGTTTAATTATCCCTCACTGGCCTTCTACAGATTACAAACCAGTACTCTCCAATTCTTCTCATGACTTCCTTGAATTCTGTAATGTCCACAGGTTTTCTAACATATCCACTAGCTTGGAGATTGTAGCTTTCCAAGATATCCTTTTCAGAATCAGATGTAGTTAGGATGACAACAGGAATTCCTCGTAAAGCAGAATCCTCTTTTATTCGTTTGAGGAACTCTTTGCCATTCATACCTGGCATATTTAGATCCAATAGAATTAGATGGGGTAGTTCTACCCCGTTGACGGGGGTCTTACAATAATCCAAGTATTCGAGGGCTTGTTCCCCATCTCCCACAATATGGAGGTCATTTGCGATCATTTGGCTCTTTAATGAAATCTTGACCAGCTTTTGATCGCCTGGATCATCCTCTACTAACAATATGTTAACTGGCGCCAAATCATCCATTTATTGATTCGCCCCCTTATATAGTATGAGTTTTTAGAATACCGAGTGCCATGACTGGCTGATTGATTTGCATCTGTATCCTTAGCTTTGTCTGCATGATGCTGTGCAAAAACAAACTTGCTGTTTAATTGAGAGGAACGCCAGCGACGAAGCACTCACAGAAAGGTGCCATGACGAAACACACGAGATTGCTTTGCTCCGCTCCTAAGAAACGGGAGGTTTCTTTTACTGATAACCAGTGTTCCCCACGGGTCCTGTGCGCGCAATGACAGATGGGGTTTGCCCAACAAACAATGTGTTTCGGAGCTACGGTAATAATCATTTGGTATATGAATTAGCTTATGCTGCGGGAATCGTGAACCAGAAACTAGATCCTGTCCCTGGAGTGGATTCTACTCCGATCTGTCCTCCATGGTGTTCAACGATTCTCTTACATACTGCAAGCCCGATACCGGTTCCCTCGTACTCACGAATTGAATGCAGGCGTTTGAACATGGTGAAGATCTCATCAAAGTGTTCGTTGCTAATACCGATGCCATTGTCTTCGACCATTATCTTTACCATCTGATCGCTAGTCGAATCTGCATGTATGGTTACCCTAGGTGGACAATCCCGTTTGTGATATTTGAGGCCGTTTCCTATTAGATTATGCAAGAGTTGGTGCATCTGTGCATCATCAGCAAGAACCTTGGGCAGAGGTTGTGGTATATCTAGGGTACCATGAGTATCCGCAAGTTGTGATGCTAGTTCCAATTGTGTGAGATCGTCGACAACCCGGTTAAGATCCACTGTTTCTAATGGAACTACTCTTGTTGTCACTCGAGAGTAGACAAGCAATGCATCGACCATTGCTTGCATCCTAGTCGCTCCATCTATCATGAAATTTAAATTCTCTTTCTCATCCTTCGTCAACTTGCCTTGTAGTGAATCAGTCAGAACTTCTCCAAATGCGGAGATCTTTCGGAGTGGTTCGCGTAGATCATGGGAAGCGATATGGACAAAATCCTGTAGTTCTTGGTTAGACTTAACTAATTTGGTGTTGGATACTTCGAGGTCTTTCACTAAGCGTTCCCTTTGAATCTCGACCTTCTTCCACTCGGTTACATCCTTTGCTATGCCTTCCACCCCAACTAGTTGACCGCTGGAGTCTTTCAAAGAGGAGATCATTATTTCCATGGTCAGAATTTCTCCTGATTTAGTGGCGAGTGTCAATTCGGAGGTTTCCGTATATATATCGTTACAAGCTGCTGAGTGTGAAATGAAATCCGCAAATCTTTTAGTGAGATCATCTGGATACAGTAGGGTCTCATTCATATTTTTGCCAATCACCTCGTCGACTGTATCACATTGAAAGAACTGTAATGCGGGAGAACTCATCAATAGTACTGTACCTTTGACATCAGTCTGGAAGTAGATATCGCGTATGTTGTAAATAACATTTCTCAGGTTGTCTTGAGCCGCTTGAAGCTCACTTTCTACTTGCTTACGACTTGTAATATCGTGAAATAAAACTACACGTGTTGGGGCTTTATTGTGTGTGAGATAATTTGTATTTACCTCAGTCCAAATGGTTGTATGCGGGTTGATAGTAAAAGGGACTTCATATGTGTGAGATTGGACTTTGGTTGTTGAATTCGCTGAGATATCATCGATAAAGATAAGTTTTATGTCCTCGGATGTCACGCTAAGCGTATCTTTTAATGGTCCAGTGAACAGTTGATGTAGATCATTTCCTATAACATGGTTTTTGTTTAGACTGAACATATCACAGAATCTATGATTTGCATGGATGGCAATACCTTCTTGTAATTCAACTATACCGCAGGGCATTGATTCTAATAGTGAAGTGTATTCATGATCATTATACCCATGTGGTTGTTCCATCAACTTACTAGAAGTGATATCCTTGACAAACCCGAGCATAGTTTGAGTATCGTTGTATTCGACTATGTTCTGGGTTACTGTAACCCAGAGAGTATCCCCCGACTTCTTGACAAGCTGTATTTCGAAACTCGGGTGCGTACACTCTCCTTGCATAAGAGTATAGTAGTCTACATTTTCATTTCCCTTGTGATTTGAGGGCAATAGTCTGTATAGGGAGATCCCAATTAGTTCAGGTTCTTCGTAATCCAGCATTTCATGCATGGTGTGGTTGGCAAAGATCACCGTATCATTCCTCACCATGATAATGCCATCTGTGCTTGCCCTAATCGGATTGGAACCAACTTTGTCAGAATCGTAGAGGGGGGATTGTGTTTCCTTGTACTCAAGCACATTGCCTATTGTATGCGATGAAATACCAAGTAGCTCTATCTCTTCTTTGCTCCAATTCTGCACCAGTTCGATATTATCGAGGCCAATAAACCCTGTGAACTTGTTATGTGTGGTTAGGGGTAGCGCCAAGAAGGAAGTTATGCCTCGTTCGTCCATGAAGGCCTTCTCTTTCTTGGCCGAGGCCGGCATCTTGGAGACGTTTTTTACAAAGACGACATTTCCCTTACGGAGCTTGGACAATTGCCATGAGAATACTTGAAAAGGGATATTGTGCCAATTGGTGGTGTGGGAGGATTCCCCTCTGGTATGCCATTCATGAGTGTTATTGAAGGTGAGATTAGCAGTATCGGCTATGAGAAGGTGGGCATGAGTAGCACCAGTTAGCATACAAAGATCTGCAAGCGAATCTTGAATGGCTTTATCTATAGTACAGACGTTAACAAACCGTGTGGAGATACCGGAGATGGCTTCTTCAATCAGCCTCCTATGTCCATCGAATTTGACATGATGCTTGCTGTACTTGCCTGCTGTGGCGATGCCGTTACGCATATGCCATCCCCTTATCATTTGGTGCTTCAAAACAACCCATATCTCAAACCTAACACATGATTGGAAGTAGTAATCCTTCCAGTATAATGATAATAGTTAGATGAGTGATACATATAAACAGCTATGGTACACTATAGAACGTAGGATACCATCAGGTAGATGATAAATCAAGATAAGTCAAAGATAATAAGTTAAATATGCTTTGTTTGAATAATCTTACAGATGGTGCACTTCATATGGGAATCATATTAAGGGTGTTGTATGGTGAAGGGTGGTTTCTAGGAGGAACATATTACCGTGGTTTAATGGACTCGGAGACGATTATATTGTAGTCGGCTCTATTTATTGAAAGCTTCTGGTATTGTGTAGAGATAGATGACTTCCCTATAGCAATCGTTCCCAACTGTGTATCTTGCGAGCTCGATTTCTTTGGAAGCCTTCCATGCGGTCATAGGAAATAGGTAGCTAACAATGCGACAACCAGGATTGGCGTCACGTTCTAGTTTTGACCTGAGTATCTCATTCACTGCTACGGAAACATACAGGCAAATCAGCGAGACTTCAGATAGGTCAGCCTCGAGCATATCACCCTTGACCAAAGTGATTTGATCCTCAAGGCCCTCTTTGTGGATTGAGTCGTAGCATATTTGACAGACGTCTTCCTTTATTTCATAGCCTATAGCTTTTCTAGCCCCAAATTCCTTTACTGCCGAAATAAGCATACGACCATCACCACATCCCAAGTCACATATAACATCTGATGATGTAACCTGGGCGATTTCAAACATTTTTTTGATTATTGGGTGTGGTGCAGGGGCAAACATGACCAAATCCAAGGTGTATCCTCCTTGTCGAAAGAAAAGATTTTGCTTGATGGATTACAGTAACTCTACTAATTAGAAAGCGCTTGCGTTATTAACCAGGCTCTTTTCACTGTAAGTCATATGGTTGGTTTATACAATACAGATTACCTTATAACGATAGTACCTCTCAAGTTTTTAAGTATATCGAACGATACATTGGTAGAAGAGTCTCTTCTGAGGAAGACTATGTTGAGCGTTGGAGTGTCGACTCTAATAGGGAGACGTGACTCTGTTAAAAGTTTTATGACTAGGTCTTTAGCTCCCATACGGTGAAATTCCCTACCTGTGAGAATTCTCTTGAATAATCATTCACACATCGTATTGTCTTGGTAGATGGGGGCCTTCGCTCACATCTCGACTGAAGCGAGGGCTTCAGTCTACCCACAGATGGATTGCTGTTTACGGTCTTTTTAATTCCATGAAAAACAAGGCTATTTCACACTGCGTGGTTAATAGTGTGCATTAATGCTTTCTCTTTTACTCTTGGTGGAGCGGAGGACTGAATCGTAAAATTTTTACTGAATTTTGCAGAATAATTCACCATAGTATTCACACAAGTGTGTTACAAAGAACATAAGGACTTGTATGTGGAGCGTTGCTATTGAAGTATTCTATCTGTTCCTATAGTGCAACTACCTATAGTTTAGGATGCTTCCCTTACATCCTACTCAGATGTGAATTTGAGAGAGCGGTATCCAATATTTCAGCGCTTCAAGGGATAGAAAGGTCCTTTAATCGTATCCTCCTACGACTAGGCAAGTCGTTTCCCAATGAACAACTTACCAGTAGACCGCTATTTGATGCTGTAGAACTTCATCTTACTGATCCAAGAATCTTCTATGATCCGCTGGAGTGGAGAATCAACGAGACTATGGTCGAGAAGTTGAAATGTCCTGTTGCTTCGTTTCATGCTCATGTGGAATCTGATCCACTGGTTCCATGGTATGTATTTAATCTCAGTGATAACGTAGGAAGGACAAGGAAGTCCATAAGAAGCCAGCTGGAGACGGGATACAAAATAATGCATATCTATCCGGGCCAAGTCAAGGCTGACAATCCTGTCTTTGTATTTCATCCTGGAGTTGCTAGGAACGAAGCGGATAAACACAGAGCTTTTCTAAGAACTCGTGAGAATATTGAGTATATTGCTATTGTAAATAATGAACTGTATAGAAAATATGGCTGCGAGCGAAAGCTCATACCTACAATCGAAAATAGTGCAAGGGATAATCTGAGCCTTTGTCAATCCGTTGAAGAGTGGATAGATATGGTGCGAGGTTTTGAAGGTGAGGTGAAGTTAACACTTGACTATGGACACATACAGACAGTCAAGGGTGAGAAGGACAAGCTTCTGAATGCACTCCGTAGTAGTGACATTGGACGGAATATAATTAGTATGCACCTCCACTATTCTCCAATGATTGACAATGAAAGACAACACGCACATGGGGCGTTGTCAAAAATACCAGAAGATAGTAGAAGTGCTTTTGAGAATGATATTGCCACTATTGTGGCTGCCACTGGACTGAGAGAGCAGGGGTATGTAACCCTGGAGGTGTTTCCTGAGGACCCTTCTGACTATATGCCATCTCTAAAGTACATTATGCGCCATGTTTCGATTGCAAATAGGATAATGAAGGCTACAGGACTGTTCGACTGGAGAATGTATCGTGGAACATATCAGGACCTTATTGATAGTCTGCGACTGATGAGGGAAATTATTGATCATCAGGATGTGCATGTCAACAGATCTATAGAGCGCATTTCTCACTAGTACGTATACCACTTAGGGTGACATAATAATTCATTGGGGCTCGATCATTATAGCGAGCCCCTTTTTCCTTATATTAGTATCATCTTTTTTTAGATAAACACGTTAGCTTCCTATCTCTGGCTATATCAATACCTAGTCACTAGACTCCTGGTGATTAGTGGAAAATGCTAG
>JAXHVC010000129.1:0-26904 GCA_034189315.1 Chloroflexota bacterium
CGCTGATGCATTCCCCGAGAAATTCCCCTATGTGGCAGCCAGAGACCTGGATGCCAACGGGGTGATTGACAAGGCAGAACGGTATGCGTGGGCAGCAGAAATGGTGCCTTCCAAGTACGCCGTTGCTGGTATATATGTGACCTGCAGTGAGGAATTTGTTCGCGTGGTCGATGCGGTGCTATATCGAGAAGAAGGCCCGCTAACCCATAGTATCATAGATACCTGCTGCACCGCAGTCACAGGATTAGATTTCGGTAACTCGAGCAGAGTAGATCCCATAGTGGAACTTAGTGCCGGCTGGAATACAGCCGAATACCTTGGAGCCCCCGTGAGTGTCGAGGCTGCTTTAGCCACCGTGATTGATAAAGTCGAAGCCGTCTGGACATATGATGCCCAGGCTGGTGAGTGGCTAACTTGGAACGCAGGAGTACCTGGCTGGGTCAACACACTAGATACACTAACAGCCGGAACCACCTACCATATCCAAGTGAGCGAAGACTGCGTCTGGGAATACTAGTACCAGAGCGCACATGGCGTAACCTGCGCCAAACCGGTAAATAACACCGGAGTGGCCCCACTGTAGGGGCCACTCCCAGGTAATTGTAGAAATAGAGAAACCATACCAACTCAGGAGTGAAAGTGGAAATGTATGAAACGAGAAAACCCAGAGGAGCCGCCCACTGCTGCGCCTCAACAATGGCAATCTCTTCATCCACAGCTTCAGCAGAAGCAGAGGCACTCCATTCTGTTCACTCACTCAACGATAGAGTCACAGGAATCCAGTTTATTAGGGAGTTGGCTGGAATAAACGTAACAATGAATAAAACCACGACCTGCTTTGATAGTAGTTCGTGTATGTTGTCAGAGATGTGGTTAGATGCCACAAGCTCATCTATATATAAGACTAAACTACCTACACCGAGCAAGAGCAGAGACCACAACACAGTGGGCAATGCCAATGATCGTGGAGGAAATGTTCTGATTAGAGCTTTTAACAGTCTTATTCTAAACACCTTGAACTGCCTGAAGATACAAGAGGCGGCTATTTACTATTCGCCTAATGGCACAAGGGGTTACCAGCCTCCCCTCCTTGCCGACAACATCCCAACTGGGATGAAGTTGGAAGGAGCCCCACCCCGACTTATCATCGGGGTGGGGATTACCAAAAAGCACATTTGCTCATCAACTAGGAAAGGAGAAATGAACAAATGCGCAATTGCATGAAGCTCCTAGGATTGATAGCCATACTGGCCGCAGTATTAGCCACAACATCTATACCAGCTGCCGCAGATTCACCCTATTGTTATTTCAGTGGCATGGTCACTATCGATGGCACTCCAGCCCCTGAAGGTACCATTGTGGCTGCTTGGGTTGATGGTGCTGGACCATTCTCCACAACCACCCGTAAACATGGAGAGCAAACATGCTATTCACTGGCAATACCGGCTGACAAATGTGCCCCATCAGACAAAGTAGGTGCGGTAAGAGGTGACGAGGTGCAATTCAGTATCAACGATGTCATCGTTGACAAGACAGCACGCTGGCGAATAGAAGCCCATTACGGCATTAATTTGAATGTGGGAAGCGATAATACGAACACCCAATTATTTGCGGGGTGGAACAAGGTAAACTATCGTGGACCAGATCAATCACCAATCGATGCCGTAGCTTCCATTGCAGACAGCATACAGGCAATTTGGCAGTATAACAACGAAATCCAACAATGGCAGATTTGGGTGCCCACCATACCAGGCTGGGTTAACAATCTTTCGGACTTGGAACAGACTCAGATCTACTATGTGAAGGTAAGTGAAGACTGCATATGGAGCACATAAGTTAGTGCAACAATGACTAATTTCAACCAACCTCAGAAAGAGAGGAGAGTAAATGCACAAGCATAGCAGACAAAGATTGATCAGCATACTACTAGGATTAGGGATAATACTTATTATGGCGCTACCCATTAGCGTCAGCGCAGCACCCGCGTCAGTTCCCGGGGCATGCGTACTTTGGGGAACCGTGAAAGTTAATGGTGATCAGGCCCTGGATGGTACTCAGGTTGTTGCCTGGGTCGACGGTGCTGGACCATGGACTAGCAAGACCTTTACTCCTGTAGGAGAAACCTTTTCGGGATATGTGGTCCAAATTCCTGAAGATAATTTAGATACACCGGAAAAGGACGGGGCTAATCCCGGAGACATTGCATATTTTAGTGTAGCAGGTGTCGGCCTTCCCGCCACACAAACAGCCACATGGAAAGCAGGCGAAACATATAGGACAGATCTAGAGGCAGATCTGTCAATTGGCACTCTATCCGTAGAGTTCAGTGCAGAGCCCACAAAAGTTCTTGTGGGAGAGACCGTTTATTTCACCGATGAAACAACAGGTGGCACACCAAGCTATACCTACGAATGGAATTTTGGTGATAGTTCGACCAGTACAGAAGCAAATCCTTCTTACACCTACAACACCCCTGGGATTTACTCAGTGAGTCTACTTGTAACGGACTCATCTCTCCCTGAGATTGCAGGTGACCTTGTGGTGAAAGAGAGCTATATCACTGTAGTAGCACCAGATACCAATCCTCCTTATATTGCAGGACGCGCACCACAACCCGGTGCTATAAATGTGGCACCTACTTCCAGTGTAACCGTTCACGTTAAGGACAATGATACTGGTGTAAATCAGGAAACCATTATAATGAAGATTAACGGCAGCGTTGTCAGTCCGGATATCACCGGAACAACAGCCGATTATACTTTGACCTACACCCCTGGTGAATCATTTGGATATCTCCAGACGATTAATGTGAGCATAGAAGCTTCCGATCTGTCCGGTAACGTTATGACAGATGGCTCCTACTCATTCACCACTGCAAGCCTTGACCTCGATTTCTCTGCCGATAAGATAGAGGCTCAGGTGGAAGAGCCTATTGAATTCATCAGCCAAATTACAGGTGGCACTCAACCATACACCTACAATTGGGATTTCGGAGATGGCAATACAAGTGCTGAGGAAAAACCATCTCACTCATATAATGATGAAGGCATATACGATGTCTCACTCGAGATCACAGATGCAGATGGCAATACAGTATCTAAGACAAAACCATCTCTAATAACAATAACTCCTGCTGGTGACGATACTGATCCAGTTGTAACTGATGATACCGGTTCAAATTGGATACCGGCCATAGGGGCAATCATTGCAGCCATCGCTATCATGGCAGGGATCGCAATCTACTTATACTTCAGACAAAGAGGTGAAGAGGAGACTGTGGGTGGCTCATTAACCCAACAACAACAGCAACCAAATTCAGAACCAAAGAAGCGACCACCTCGTAGTCGGAATTAGATAGCTCTTCTTAATTGGAACTTGAGATCAGGTTGCGATGATTAGAAGCAAGGTGTTTTTCTCCGTTTCACAGAGAAGGTCATTGAGGAATACACCTTGCATATGTGGGATACGATCCTTGAATACCTGGGATAATACAGTATTCAAGTAAAAGAGCAATCGAGGACAGTCTTTGTCTGCACCCTCCACCCTGATATCCGGAAATCCTCCGTTTTTCGGGGTGGGGGGGGGCGACTATTAAGACAAAAGGCCTCCCTTGAACAGGGAAGCCTTTGTTAGGATATAACACAGTAAGCCAATGTTGACTTGATTTCTGCAGGTAGACCAAATTCAACACCCAACCAAGTCGGGGTGAGAGGATTTGAACCTCCGACCTCCTGGTCCCAAACCAGGCGCGCTTCCCCTGCGCTACACCCCGTTTTAACAAACACAAGTTACCAAATCAGTACTCTATTAATCAAGCCGAAGCCTTTTCTTTGAGAGCAGCATAATCGGCATTGACCTTATCTTGGATCTTCTGGATATCCTCTTCTGAAAGATGTCTAAACCTACCTTGGGCTCCCAGGTACTCGTTAACCGGTTGTAACTTGGGACGATCCACATTGAGCTTATACTTTCCATCTATCACTTCATATAGGGGAAACATCCCACAATCTACAGCAAGCTTGCCTAACTTTATACCAAGTTCACCAGAAAACCTCCAACCTGTTGGGCATGGAGACAATATATGAACATAGGCAGGACCTTTTACATCTGCCGCCTTCTTCACTTTCTCCATTAGATCAAATGGGTAGCTGGGACAAGCAGTGGCTATATAGGGAATACCATGAGCTATTGCTATGGCCGTCATATCCTTCTTCCAGGTTATTTGACCAATGCTATGCTTACCAGCAGGTGCAGTGGTCGTTGATGCACCATATGGAGTAGCACTAGACCTCTGAATTCCAGTATTCATATATGCTTCATTATCAAAGCATAGATATGAGAAATCATGCCCTCTCTCTAGGGCACCAGACAGAGCCTGAAGCCCAATATCACTAGTACCACCATCACCTGCTATAGCCACACAATCAATCGATTCATTGGCAATTCTTCCCTTACGCATCATCACTTTCAGGCCAGATTCTACACCAGATGCTACAGCAGCAGTGTTTTCAAACAGAGTGTGAATCCAAGGAACCCTCCATGAGGTCTGAGGTAGCATCGACGATATAATCTCAATGCAACCTGTAGCATTGGCTACAACAACCTTACCACCTAGCGCCTTCATCGCCAACCTCACAGCAAGAGCCTCGGCACAACCCACACAGGCTCTATGACCCGCCGCGAAGTACTCCTCAGTGGTTATCTCTCGTCGACCGAATTTTACCACACCTGCTGTCATTCCCTAACCCCTATTATCTCAAATTCTCTATCGGATCCCTTACCCGCGATTTCAATACTCCTGTCCATTATATACTCAAAGTTTTTAGGGGTAACATCGCGCCCCCCAAGGCCAGCAACAAAACTCACAACCGCAGGTCTATCCTTCGAACTATATAAGGCAGAACGTACTTCCGAGCACACTGGACCAACAGGCCCCCCAAACGACATGCAACGATCCAAAACCGCAAGCACCTTGATCCCAGTCACCGCACTACGTAGCTCAGCAAAAGGAAACGGTCTCCACAACCGAATCCTGAGCAGACCGACCTTCTTTCCCTTATCCCTCATGTGATCAATTATGGTCATGGCCGATTCGCTTATACTTCCCATTGTCACCAATACGCAGTCTGCCCCATCTATCCTATAAGTTTCGATCGGGGAATAGTACCTCCCGAATATATCACCGAACTCTTTCCAAGTCTGTAGAATTACTTTCTCTGAACCCCGTAATGCCATTTCTTGTGCTTTTTTGGCCTCCATATACACAACCGGAGGACCATATGCTCCCATAGTCACAGGCTTGCTGGGATGCAAAGGCAATGGATAGCTATTAGGAGGTAGGAATTTATCCACATCTTTCTGGTCCGGCAACATCACCGGTTCGGTTACATGCGATAGATTGAATCCATCCAGATGGACCATAACAGGAAAGAGAACATCTTTATCCTCTCCAACACGAAATGCCCACAAAACCAGATCTAATACCTCCTGAGCATTTTCCGCAAAGACCTGAATCCACCCACAATCACGTGTGGCCATAGCATCTGAATGATCTCCCCACACACTAAGAGGGCAAGATAGCGCTCGGTCGGCTACCGACATTACCACGGGAAGTCTCATAGATGCAGCAACATAAAGAACCTCATGCATTAACTCTAGTCCCTGACCTGCTGTTGCCGTAAACGTACGAGCTCCAGTTGCAGAGGCACCCAAACAGGCACTCATAGCAGAGTGTTCTGACTCTACTGGAATGTATTCAGCATCAAGTTCTCCATTTGCCACCATCTCAGCTAGTCGTTCTACAATATGGGTTTGAGGTGTTATGGGATAGGCGGCAACCACATCAACATTAGCCATCTTTGCTGCCTCTGCAACGGCAAAGGAGCCTTCCATTCCAACACGTGTAGCCATCACTCCTCCTCCTCCTCCATCGTTATCACACCCTTCTTACATTCGGCAGCACATATACCGCATCCCTTGCAGTAAAAAAGATCAAGATCAAAATACCCATCTTCACGTAACGAATAAGCCGCCTCTGGGCAATACAACCAACAGAGCCCGCATTTTACACACTTATCCAAGTCTCTAACAGGCCTCTGCGACCTCCAGTCACCAGTGCAATACGCACTAGCACTTCCTGGTTCAGTCACAATGTTTCCAATTTGCATGTCTCGCCAACCAGGCAAGCCACCTTTCTTAACCACTTTAATTACTCCCTCTTTCCTCTCAACAATGATGAACAGATATCATAATAGGTCAAGAGTTGTTTTATGAGACAATCAAACACGATGTAGTTAGGAATACTCCTACAGTGCCTATCATCCATTAGTCTATAGTATAGCAGTCTGTTCATAGGCACTCTTCATGGCTGCAATATTCTTATTGGCAACCCGTCCAAAACGATGCTCTAAGGGGCCAATGACTGTATCTATGTCAACAAGTCCACTAGCCTTTAGTAGAGCTCCTATCATCGTTGTATTTGTTATTGGTAAGCCTAATTCTTTGCGAGCAATAGCCGTTGCATCAACAGTAGCAAGACGGTATCCATTTCCATGAGCAGCTTTAATCTCTTCTGGTGCCTTCTTTGTATTGATTACTAACGTACCCTTTTTCTTTAGTCCTGATGTTACATCAACAATTCTTAATAGGCTGGGATCCAACACAACCACAATATCAGGATCCACAATCTCGGTCCTCACCCTGATGGGCTCGTTTTCACTTACCCTTAGGAAGGCTAATACAGGAGCCCCTCTTCTTTCCGGCCCGAAACTAGGAAACGATTGACCATACTTACCGCTGTTTATAGCAGCAAGGGCTACAAGCTCCGCAGAGGTTACTGCCCCTTGTCCCCCACGACCATGCCAGCGCACCTCAATGATCGACAACACTCTCCTCCTTGGCATTTCGTACCCCTGAGGCGACTCGAACGCCTGCTCCCAGCTCCGGAGGCTGGTGCTCTATCCAACTGAGCTACAGGGGCATAGCCTTGAATTATACTTGCCTAAAATGTGATTTGACAAATCGGGCGATTGATAGGCAAATCATGAACAATTTTTGTAGGTTTTATATATTAAATTGGAGTTGACCATATAGCAGGGGCTCTTGTAAGTTGGATAAGGGAAAAAAGATACTTCGATATTTCTACTAAAGATATATGGCTGCCCACAAGTTTCCATAATTAAAGATATGGCTAATGCTTAGGCTATTGTCTCTCAAAAAATCAGTTCGAGTTCCACATACTCAAGCTAGGTATCTGACATTTTCCAATGGTTGATCTCTACGATGTTCGCAGATTCATATCATACAAAGGAGTATATATGTCTACTAAGAGAAAACCACAACCAGTCGCTTTTCTTGGATTGATATCCACTCTCACCATTGCCCTGATACTGTCTCTTATACCAGTTAGTAACGCTCCTAGTCTACTACCAAAACCAGTGAATGCAGCGCAATGGTGGAACCCAGATTGGACCCACTCTCTAGATATTCTAATAACAGAAACATCTCATTCAACACTAACAGATTACCAGGTGAAAATCCCTCTTTCCCACCGTTCAAATATGCAGCTAGATTTCGATGACGTGAGGTTCATCGCAAATGATCATATGACAGAATTGTGTTATTGGAGGGAGCGCTACGATACAGGTAGATCAGCAGTATTTTGGGTCAAGCTTCCTACGATACCAGCAGGAGATACTATATCTATAGCATTATATTATGGCAATTCTGCCGCCTCCACTACTAGCGACATACACAATACCTTTATTTGGGGAGACGATTTCGAGGATACGAAGTTTACCGATACTCACTTACGCCAGGTGAACTATGGGACTGCAAACCAGTTTATCCGCAATGGAGAGTATCACATGCAAGGTATCCCCGGCTCCTTGCCTATTACCGAAATCTGCGAATCAAACACACTTGAGGTATTCCCAGATGATTATGTAGCCGAAGTGGATGTAAAAGGGGTAATGAAAGCCGGAACAGCAGCTATAAGTCCCAAATATCAGGGTGTTATGAATAAATACGATTGTGTCCTTGATATCCAATGGGATGGTGCCAGTCTTTCCAAAACGGAGGCAAATAGCTGGTCAAACATCGAGTGGAGCAGCTTGGGTACCACCATCGAGAAAGGAACTTGGTACAAACTAAGTGCTTCATTATCTAAAACAGGTATGGGTAACACACTCAAGATATATGTAGATGACGAGCTAATCATAGACCAACTAGATTCATCTCTGGACTATTCCGGACTGGCATTTATGTCCTATGATTGGAATGATCGATTCCATGTTGTTTATGATAACCTTAGGATTCGTCAGCATGCCCCTTCCGAACCTATAATCTCGATAGTTGACCAGCCCGATCAGCCGGACCAGCCCGATCAGCCGGACCAGCCCGATCAGCCAGACCAGCCCGATCAACCTAATCAATCACCCTTGATGCCATACAACTCATCCCCAACAAATGGGGCTTACAATATTGAAATCACTCCAACACTAAAATCATCATCCTTTCAAGACCCCGACACTGGGAACACGCATTCGGCTTCGCATTGGCAAATAACTACTACCCCAGGGGATTACTCGGATGTCATATTCGATAGTAACAGGGACATCCTCCACCTTACTAAAATCGTCATACCTGATAGCATATTGGTTAACTCAACAACCTACCATTGGAGAGTGAGGCATCAGGACAATCATTCTTCTTGGTCTCCATATTCTCAAGAGACCACCTTCACAACAGTCCCAAAAGAACCTGATAACCAACCTCCCTATTTACCAAATAATCCTTCACCGAATAATGGGGCTATCGATATCCCTCTTAGTGTCCTTATGAGCTGGTCAGGAGGGGATCCAGAAGGAGATTCTGTAACTTATGATATATACTTTGGTACAGAGGATAATCCACCACTTGTTTATGAAGATACAACACAAACAGTATTCGATCCTGATGTCCTGAACTATAACACAACATATTATTGGCGGATTATTGCCACAGATACAAATGATGGCTCAACAGTAGGAGAGTTATGGAGATTCTCTACAGAGGGGGAAGACCATTTGGTGCCAGTGAATGATTTCACACTGCAGTATGGTAATGTAGACTTGGTAGCAATGGGTAACACAGCATACGATCTGATAATACTCGACTACTCACGTGATGGCTCTGAGGCAAACAAATGGACCTATGAGGAGATAACAGCATTGAAACATAGCCCGGGGGGCGAGAAGCTGGTACTTGCATATGTGTGTCCTAGCATGGCTTCGAATTATCGCTACTATTGGCAACAGTCATGGGTACCCGGGAATCCTGCATGGCTTGGTCCCGCATCTGCATGGTCTGGCAGCTACTGGGTCAAGTACTGGCACAGAGAATGGCAGGACATTATATTCGGTTCATCAAATGCCTATGTAGACAAGGTTATGTCCCAAGGATTCGATGGAGTATTCCTTGATGTAGTAGATGCCTACTGGATGTGGCCGGATAGGCCAACTGGTAAACAGGAGATGGGGGATTTCATCGCAGCCATGACAAATTATGCTAAGCAGAGGGATTCCGATTTCCTTGTCCTAGCGAATGGGGGAGATGGATTATATGATCACAATGATTATGTATCTGCTATCACCGGAGTAGTAAAGGAAAGCGTATATTATGGGTACTCTGGAGATAATACTCAAACCCCAACCTGGGCCACAGAGTATATGGAAGGTAATCTAGATCACTTTACAGCCGCTGGCAAGATGGTCTTCACAATCGATTATACGCAGACACCTTCACAGGTTAATAATGCCTATCAGCGTTCAGCAAATAAGGGATATATACCTTTTTGTGGGATTTCTACATTGGACAGATTGATTATCAATCCTAGCCATGAACCTGACTAGCACCAGCGTGCAAGTAACACATTAGTACCAGTCAGGTGGTTAAGCTATAGAATTAAGGCCGTGCCTATTGGGGGAGTTCTTCTACTCCGATAGACACGGTTGGTTCTTGAGATACATATTCACGCACCCTGAAATCATCATATCCAGCATGGAAATCGTTATTCCAGTCATACGTTAGGAAGGCTAGCCCAGGATACATCAAGTCTGAATCGGTAGCATCCAAGTACATAATATCGTTGATATAAACTCTCATTCTATTCGTATTATCTTCCTTAGTCACAACCGATGTCAGTTTATACCATGAGTTGAGCTCCACTTTAGTAGGCAGTTGAGTTAATGAGATTTTTGTCCAGGCATCATCTACAACCTTGGCTAAGAGAACATTCCCCCACTGAGCATCGAGCATGCATTCGTACTTGTTACTAACAGTAACATACCTTGGATTGATATGAGCAGCCCCACCTTTTAGAGGTTTTACCATGACTTCAGCAATATAATTATCAGGGAAAACCTTAAGCTCGCCATTTTCGTATATTTCACAAATAGGCTCGTCAGCACCAGCCCCTCTCTGGTAATATTCCCCATTTTCCATATACTGATCAGCCCCATGGTAATTTACTTGATTCACGTTACTTAATGTCCATTCCACATCTTCAAAGTCATCTCCCCAAATGAATGTGTTATGGATATCACTGGAATTGGATGCCTCACTATTTCCATAGTACATTTTAATAGACTTGGTACCCTGGGCTGCCAAAGAAGGAATCCTCACCCAGAATGTAGCAGATTCAGCCTCCTGATAATCCTCAATCCAATAGGAGAGTACAGTAGTGTTATCATCACCAACGAATCTAATATCACCAAAATCTGCTCGCATATCCGAATCATACGGAACTACCACTTTTACTTGAAAATTATCCAGATCAGAATCCGTGTTCTCCTGGATTACAATCTCTGCACTACGAGTCCATGCAGAGTCCCACCAGGTATATCCAGAGAGTGTGTCTGGTCTTAGCACACCTACTACCAAGCCTGCGGCTAAGGCCAGCGGAAAGATCATCGCCACTCCTATTTTGAAAAACTTACTTGACACCAACCTCACCTCAACCTCCTTTTACCTAAATGATATTCAAGGCTATTCACCTTTTATCCCATTTTACTTAGCATGAACACCAGCTATTGGTTTCCTAGTATGTTTCAAAACACGACGCTGAATAGAAGTGCCAAGGTTAGCATTCGTTACGTCTGGCGTATATGTCAATCCATTCTTTCCTCGTTGGATAACAGCTAAGATAAGAGCAACCGCCGCATCTGTATAGATAACGCCGTTACCATATCCAGAAGCAGTCTCTCCCTTCTTGCTTCGTCCATCTCGTCGTCTAACAGGTTCTCCTATACAAGAATCTGGATCAACGACATCTCCTATCCTAACGACCATATATCTCGCATCTCTGTCCTGTCTATCAGCCTGCTCCAATACGAGCTTTTCCATTAACAGTTTTGTGGCTTCGTGGCAATTCACCGGAGTGACAGCTCTGCTCGTAGATACGATTACCAGTGTATCTCCCTTAAAAAGCCTTAGGAGATTCATTGTTCCGTTAACATTAGTTGTAACAGCTTCCCAAGTACAAGATTCACAAAGGTCTACATGTTTCATAGAGGCCAGATGCACTACAGTATCCACCCCGTCCAGGACAGATTGGAGAACTTCAATATCCCGAATGTCCCCTACTACAGATAAAAGCCTTTCGGATACATTCATAGTTTGTAGCATGGCAATATTTGTCTCATTCCGACTGAGCGTAAGCACCTCCACATCCGGTGTTTCCTCAAGAATCTTCCTTACTAGGGCTCTCCCCAGGAAACCTGTACCTCCTGTCACTAGAACACGCTTCATTTCTATCTCCTTACTTAACCGAGCCATACTGAGCATTAGGCCGCTATAGCTAACTAACTAGATGTGTCTACAGTGTTGAGCTAAGCCACATTGGCTTTGGCATGCCGTACAAATGGAAAGTCAACAACCACATTGGCCTCATCTTCCTTGAATGCATTCTCGTGTACCCTCTCACCTGGTCTCGGTCCAATGACTTTGATGACAGTGTCTTTGTTTCCCCACTGTCGCACAGCTTCTTTTGCCATATCACCTATCTTGTTCATCTTTCCTGGAGCAACATATATCTTGCCACTCTCTCCCCGCTCCATGACTGCTGTAACAAAATCGCAAAGGCAATCAGGATCAATAAACCACCTTGTCATCTCTGGATTGGTTATAGTAATTTCATTGGTTTCGGTTATTTGCTGCTGCCATTTTTCAAGAACGCTACCACTGGAATTGGTAACATTGCAGGTCCGAATTACAATATATCTATTCTGAGGTCTTCTAATTGCCTCATCTATGAGTAACCTCTCCAATAGCATTTTGGTAGCGCCATAGCAATTGCAGGGTTCAACAGCCTTACCGGTTGAAAGAGCAACAAATGTTTTACCAGTAAAGTACTTCAGAAGGTTCAATGTTCCATCAACATTAGTGGAGATAGCCTGTTGTGGATACTTTTCACATATATCAACATGCTTCATTGCTGCCAAATGTACTACAGTATCTACACCTCTAAGGGCAAACCTAACTGTGGTAACGTCTGTCACGTCACCTACTATAGGACTAAACCTACTGTCATTACACGCGCTTATCAGTCTTGCTATAGTCTCTTCGTTACGAGATAGAGTTCTGATCTCAATGTCACTTCTCAGAGCCAATAGCCTCGTTATGAGACACCGCCCGACGAATCCAGTACCACCTGTTATTAATATGCGTTCCATTAGTTCCTCCCCCCTCACTAACGATGCTGAATTATAGATTTGTCTTGCACGTTGGACTTTCTGCGACGCCTTCCAAGTATCTGTGCACGACGTGGAGCATAGGGCCGCATAGTTGCTAGGACACCTTCGACTTGCCGCTTACCACCGCAACCAAAAGAAGCATCGACAATGGCATTGGATTCCCCTTCGAAAACTGCTTTCTCATCCATTCTCTCTCCTCGTCTAGCACCTATAACCTTGATCTGTGTATCACTATCGCCATAGAGACTAATGGCTGTCTTCGCTAGATCGCCAATACTAGACATCCTGAGAGGAGGAATATAAATATACCCGCTCTTACCCTTCTCCATAGCCTTTATGATGAAATCACAAAGACAGTCCACACTGATAAAGAGCCTGGTCATCTTGGGATCGGTGATGGTAATCTCGTTGTTCTCTGCAATCTGTTGTTTCCACTTCTCAAGCACACTGCCGCTGGAATTCAGGATGTTCCCGCTCCTGATGACAACAAATCTTGATTGTCTCCTTCTGTCTGCTTCGGCAAGTACCATCTTTTCTACAAGGAGTTTGGTCGCACCATATGTATTGCATGGTTCTACAGCTTTATCGGTGGAAAGTGCTATAAACGCCTCACCGGTGAAGTGCTGAATTAGGTTCATCGTTCCTGCTACATTCACTGCTATAGACTGTATTGGACTCGCCTCACAGATATCGACATGCTTCATAGCCGCTAGATGTAATACAGTGTCCACATCACGCACCGCAAACTGAACGGTTGTCATATCCCTCAAATCACCAACGATAAACCGTAACCTGGGATCGCTTACCATTTCCTGCAATTTAGCTATGTTATACTCACTGCGTGAAAGGCTTCTGATCTCAATATCCTCTCGCTGAGCGAGTAGTTTCTTTACCAGATACCTCCCTACAAAACCACTTCCACCAGTCACCAAAATACGTTCCATATCACTCCTTCATGATCGGTCGCATCTCTGCTATAACCGATACAGCCTCATGCTGTTGAACCACGCCAGACAAGACTACGAAATATGTTGTAATCAAATTCCCGAAACAGCCGATTCACCGCAATGAAGCTAATAATAAAACCGGTACAACCACCCATCAGGAATCCCCATGCCACTAACCAGCTTTCTGTTCCCATAAATGTAATGGTCGCCACCTGAACCAAACAAGCAACTGCCACCGACCAAGCAGTTATACTGAATCTACCAAACAGGGACAGAACCGTTGAGTTGAGCAATATTCCCACAAAGCAAATCGATCCAAAGGATGTCGCTATGACTATACTTATATCTTGTGTCCCACTTATATCCAAAACATAATGGCCAAGTACCACTACAACAATACCTATGATCAAACCGGTGATCATTGATCTTGTAATAGACCTGGCAAATAGTCTCTTGTATTCTTCTGCTCTTGTTTGGATCTCACTTAAAGTACCTCGATATAGATTATCGACCAAAGGTTGAACTTTTAGAGAGAAGTAGGCCACGCCGGCCACAGCAAATAGTGGTATCATTCCGAGGAAAGCAGCGGTAGTATATGGATCATCGAGCGATAATCCAATTCCTTCCTCGGTTCCTCTCATCACCCATATGATTACTTTGTCCATAAAGATGGCGACTATATAAAGCGTATGAAATAAGACCATACTACGGTAATTGAGCATCTTTGCAGGTAGTCCGGCCAATTCAGAAAGCCACCTACCCTTCAATAGTTCGCCACCACACAACCCTGAAGTCAGGAACAAAGCAAGTAACGCCCATTCTAGTATTCCCACTGAATATCCAAGAAGAGCAAGTTCGGAACTACTATAGGAAAGGCCGAGTGCCAAGGCAAAGGATAGTGTGTATGATGAAGTTGTTATAAGGGCTATTCGCATATACTTCTTTGCCGTCGACAGTGCAGCCATACATACCCAAGTAACACTAAAGAACACAAGCAACGCTGCAAAACAGGAGAAGAAGAAGATAGGAAAATCAAGGATTGCAATATAGTAATAGTAGAAACCAGCCGAAGCGATAATTGAGAATACCAAACAATAGCCGAGACCTGTTCGTATCCCCTTGGCTATCATCGATTTGTCCTTGAAGAAGAGGGCATCTCCCACAATCTTGGATACCACTATTTGCACACCAGCTGTACCTACAAGACTCACTACAACCGCCATAATTATAGTAATGGCAAAACGTTGCATATCCGAGGATATATTGCCCTCCATGAGCAAGAAAAGCAGGTAGGTGAAAACTGTGGTTACCACTGGTGGTACTATGAATAGGAGACTTTGTACCAATGGATTGGCATCCACAGTCTTTACATTGCTAACAAAGTGTTTAATCCGAATACCTATTGCTCCCATGATACAAGCTCCCTATAGAGCTGGTTAAATCCCCCAACCATTTGTGTTATTGAATGATTGCGTTCGGCATGAATTCTAGCCTTCTTCCCCATTTGCTCCATTAGAACAGGATCCTCTACCAAAGAGATTATCCTCTGGGCCATTTCATGATAATCCCCAGGTTTAATCACGTAACCCACCTCACCATGGGGCAATGTATCCGGGACTCCTCCAACTGCAGTGCATACACTTGGCAAACCACAACTCATTGCTTCTAATAGCGAATATGGCACCCCTTCCGATATCGAAGATAGGATAAAGATATCTAACATCCCATACCATTTCCTGCTATCTTGGTGCCCCATGAACTTGAAGCAGCCTCCAAGACCGAGCTCTTCTACCAGAGCAATACACTCTTTGTAGTAATCCTCATCTTGCACTTCACCTACTACAACAAAGTCCATCTCATACACTTTATTGACCTCAGCAGCTGCTTTGATGAACATTGTGATACCTTTTACAGGAACCACCCTCGCTGTCGTTCCAACCAACGGTTTGTTTTTGCGCTTAATACGTTTCTTGGGAATAAATCGATCCACTTCTATTCCATTTTTTATCACAAGGGATTTATTTGAATATGTTGCTATACGTTTCTGGTTTTCAACATGATAGTTGCTAGGAGCATTAAGACGATCAGCATATTTATATGAGGTCTTTACCATAGTCTCTGCGAACCTCAAATGAAGGTCTTTAAGACACTGAGGGATATCCAAGGATTCCAATTCTAGCCGCATTTCTGCTAGGAGGAATCCTTGTTCCGTGACAACTACGGGACTACCCCACCAATGCTTGGCGAGTGAAGCTATCAATCCTGCATATCCGGGACTAGCAGCATGATACAAATCAGCCTGCGGTACCGTTCTGGTGAGTGAAATGCACCTTAGCATAGCTTGAGTACTAAAGAGCCACCACCATAAGAAATCTGAGAAATTCTCGTTCGGAAGATTGCTTTGATAGAACCTCTTTGCAGACGTCCAAAAACTCCTCGGTGTTAGGAAATCTTCCACTTTCGGATATTTCTTTATAATTTTTATTAACTCTTCACAATTGAGAGGATCGCCGTAACCAATAACCTCAACTAGGTCTATTATTCGCTGTGCTGCTGCTTCTGGTAAACGGCTCGGTCGTGGACGAGAGGAGCCTCCTATCACCTTTATTAATCCCCTACTAACATTCTTGGGTAACTCATAGACTGGTTCTTCGTAGCCCGGCGCAACCATACAAAAGACACTGAATTGTGTATCGGTGGACTCTCTGATAAGTTGATGACACCACTCCGAAAGACCACCCCGGATTACCGGATATCCACCTTCTGTAACCATACAAACATTCATTAACTAGCTTTGCTCCATACAAGTCACCTTAGGCCATCTTCGCTAAAGATTGATAATTCAGTAGTTCGAAGACCGTGTACTGAATAGTCTTGAGGCCTTCACACCAGAGTGCTGATAACCCGGTGTGATAGTGTTATGCACCCTTAACAAGAGACCAAGAACCAACAATAAAAAACACTGCAATCCCTGCGATTATACCTACTGATAAAGCAACAGAAGATTCCATCACATCAGACATCCCGGAGAAGGCATCCGAAAACCATACGGGAACTACATCGCCCAGATGAGAAACCACATCCTTGGTATGACTTCCAAAAGAGGCACCGCTCCATATAGAATTCACTTCAGAACCAACCACATAACCTATTCCAAGCACCAAGATTGTTCCAATCAGTAACACATTAATCATCCAAATCGTCTTGAACATCCTCATCTATCCCATACCTCCCCAAGAAAATGAATGCCCTATTCACCTATTTGACAGTGACCGACTTCGCCAGATTGCGCGGCTTATCAGGATTGTTCCCCCTCCTTACAGCTAGGTGATATGCTAATAGCTGAAGAGGAACGACCGATACCAAGGGATAGAATATCTCCTCCACCCGTGGGATCCTGACCCAGAAATCGTAAATATCATTCACGACATCAGAGACACCAACAATATAGGCACCTCTTGACTTAGCCTCATGAGCATTGGTCAATGTCTCAGAGAATGTGTAGTCACGAGGACAAATAACCACCACTGGGGTTCCTTCTTGTATAAGGGCAAGTGTGCCATGCTTCAGTTCGCCTGCAGGAAGACCTTCTGCATGGATATAAGAGATCTCCTTCAGCTTCAGTGCACCCTCCGAAGCAATGGCGAAGTTTATTCCTCTGGCAATGTAATAAAAATCACCCTCATTGTGCAGTTCTGAAGCAAGTTTCTGTATGCTTTCATCGTTCCACTCGACAGCGATTTCCATTGCACGGGACACGTCATTTAATGTATTGACACCAGACTCAAACCGATTAACCATCGCATAGGAAAGAAGATAGAAAATAGAAAGCTGGCATGAGAACGATTTTGTTGCAGCCACCCCTATCTCTGGTCCAGCATTAAGGTTAATCACCCTATCACTCAACCTAGAAAGGATTGTCCCACTCTTATTGACAATAGAGACGATTTTTGCACCGTTTTCCTTAGCCTTCTTCACACCCTGAACCACATCTGCAGTCTCGCCACTCTGGGAAACTGCAATGACCACAGTATTTTTGTTTATAGATTCAGAGAAATAGTGGAACTCAGGAGCCATTACTACATCACAGAACTTGTTACCCACCTTTGAGAACAGAAACCGTCCTACAAGTGCGGCATATCGCGAGGAGCCACAGGCAGTTATGATCACCTGGTTTGCCCTCAGAATATCCATTGCAGTCTCAGTAAAGAACTCCTTGTCCTGCTCTGCTGCCCACCGGACAGATTGTGATTGCTCTGTTATCTCTTTTAACATGAAATGTCGACAGTTTCCTCGCCCACCATCATCACACTTCCAATCCACCTTTATCGGTATCCTGTGTATCCTTTTACCTTTATTATCCAATAGGACTATACCTTTCTTGGTTAGCACTGCGATTTCGTCGTCTTCAACAAAGATAAGGTCCCTTGTATGATCCAAGAATGAAATAGCATCGGATGCAGCCAAACAGCCATCTTCAGCCACTCCAAGAACCAAGGGACTGCCTTTACACACACCTACAATCTTCTCAGGTTCTGTATCCTTGATTGCTAGAAAAGCATATGATCCTTCCAGATCATCAATCGCAGCCATGATCGCTGATTCCAACGATGTTTCACCATCACTTAGGTACTCCTCAATAAGATGTGCTATCACTTCAGTGTCTGTCTCGGACTTAAGTGAATGACCTCTCTTTTCAAGTCGTGACCTCAGCTCCTGATAGTTCTCTATAATTCCATTATGAACAATGGCAATCCTGCCCCTACAATCCGAATGAGGATGAGCATTTATTGCATCGGCCTTCCCATGTGTAGCCCAACGTGTATGTGCTATAGCTACGCTACCCGGAAGCTCGGATAAACGCTGGCTTAATTCAACTTCCTCAAGTGTCCCCGCGTGCTTTCTAATCATCAGACTGTTATGGTGAATAGTAGCCATACCGGCCGAATCATATCCTCGATACTCAAGTTTCTCTAGCGCCCTAAAAGCTATAGAAGCTGCCTTATCACCGCCAACAAATCCGACTATGCCACACATAATGAAACGTCTACCTTTAGATTTTGATAATATGCGTATTCATCCACCAGGGTTACGCTGAAGTGAAATATTGAGAGACTGCAAACTGCAGTAAGGAGGACTTCTTTATTGATGAGTCTATTATTGATGCTATGATGAACAAGAAGCTGGCCTTTCATACCATCGATCAGCTTTCTCAAATTGATCATAGTCCCTACCACGACAACAACATCACCACTCTGTATACTAGTCTTCACCGCTTGATCAACTTATATTACAGGTCCGTTAGTTCAGAACCAGCTTTATGTTTAATCCAATTAACTATACTCCCCTAATGCCCCCACATTAAAACAGACAACGATAGCTTAACCTACTTCTGGTATTTACCATCCATTTACCTGCTTAATCTATGATTGTTCACATTGTTTAATGTATTCCATATGAATGAACGTTCTGGTAAATAAAACTAACCAAACACGTGAATGGGCCATGAATTATCCATGAACAATACGATTGCGCATCTCCAAAATCATTTACCTCAAAATAGTAATCTCATCATGTTGGGGTGGACTGTTATTGATAATGCCAATATAGTTGGCTACATCTGCAAATCTCAAAGAGGTCTCATACCATTAGCAGCAGACCTATCACATTCCGCTGTCATTTTGGCAATCAATCATAAAGTCTAAGATATTGTTATGTAGGCACTCTGAATTCGCCACCCATTTGGTTTCACTGCAAGATCTAAGCTTTGTGGAACATAGCTCATCATGAAAAACAACTCCGCATTATCTGATATCTGATATTGATTTTAATAGTAACTAAACACAAGAATATTAAGTTTTTCTTATTATGAATGGTGTTTTGATCATTACAAATAATTGATATATACTCATTCTCTGAGTTATGGCTTATGTACTTACTATGTATCAGAGTAATCCACCATAAATGCTTAATACTATGCTGATGTAGGATGAAAAGAACGCTAGAAGATCAGGCAATTGCATCAGCAATATCGAGAGGAAGGATAGATCTCTTCAGGCTATATAGGATAGTGCATGCGTATGAATCTTAGGCGTATGAAAAGTTGGAACCTGGTAGCATCGCTTTCGGACAGATGTTGCTTATTTGTGCTTCTCAAACACTTAACAAATAGAGAACTCATCAATTAATATTTCTTTAATTTGAATTGTGTAAATACATGAATAGGTACTTGCCATATGTCCCAGGGTAATCATTCAACATCATAGCGCACTAAATCTGGATTATTGCTCTTATTATCATGGCCAGAACAGAACCTTTCTCAAAGCAATTAGAAATGGCAATTCACAGCATAGCGCCGATACAGATACATACCTTTTACTAATTTTGCACACATAATTCAACTCACCTATATAAATTAATATATAAGAACTCATATAACAATGTAGGTGATAGATAAAAACATAAGGAGGTGGAACCATTGGCAAGGGTTCTAGTCATAGAGGATTCTGATTTTGCCCGGAAGATCATCAGCAAGATGTTGCGGACAGGAGGACACGAGGTAATGGAGGCAGAGGGAGGATACCAGGGGATGGAACAAGTAGCACAATTCGATCCGGAATGCATAACCCTTGACCTCCTTATGCCCGAAATGGATGGATTCGAGGTGCTCTCGACGCTGAAAAACAAAGGTCTAGGAGCCCCCGTTATCGTCGTATCGGCCGACGTACAGGACTCCACAAAAAAGAAATGCGAGGACCTTGGAGCCTTTGAGTTTATCGAGAAACCAGCCGATGAAAAGAAACTCCTCAATGTAGTTCAAAGGGCTATCGAATCAAAAAAAGGAACGTGATGCATGCAGTACACTATCGATCAGCTTGATGCACTTCAAGAAATAATAAACATTGGAGTTGGCCACGGAGCAAATGCTCTTCACAAAATGAGTCAATCCCTTGTTCGTTTGCAGCCCCCACTTCTAGAAGTGCTAACCCCTGACGAATTACAAGCGCAGATCGAGGAGAAAACTGGAGTAGAAAGTATATCGGTAGTCGACTTGCCGTTCAGAGGAAGCTTCTCTGGCACTGCAGAGTTAGTCATACCTTCAATACATGCGGATAAACTCGTAACAAAACTCATCAACGAAGGACTAGAAGACCTAACGCATTGGGAGGTTCGAGCAGGAACACTTACTGAAGTTGGTAATGTTGTGTTGAATGCAGTGATGGGAACAATAAGCAATCTATTGAGGTTTAGTCTTCGTTATTCCATGCCATGCTACATGGAAAGAAACGTACAAGATATTACGCCTCATAACCTACGCACATATGGTACTGCAATCATATTTGCCCGTACACCCTTTGGCTTAGAAGATCTCGGGATTCAAGGTAATATCATCTTATTCATTGAGGTAGCCTCATTTGATAAATTGCTAACAGCTATAGATAATTACCAGTCCTCACTTGGGGTGATAGGATGAGAATCCAAACAAGGGAACTACAATATGCGCACGAAGCATCGATGTCTGCTAGCACGAGTATATGTATAGTCAATACAAAACATTGTCAATCGTACCCTAACAGTCAACCTGAAGACAGGTTACACCTTAAGCAGCCATGCCAGGATCAATCCCACATTGTTAGTGAAGAACACACCTACAGATCAACTTACAAATACTATATAGACACTAACATATGTTCATCTATTAATCCCAGGATCCAATTCCACATAGTCACAGAAGACTATCGCGAGCATTACTCCTGCTTTAACAAGGCAAGGGTTTCCAATGTAATAAAAGCACAAATACCTCCCTACCCTCGTATTCAACTATAAATTCACTGCAGTGGGAGATAGCATGCCCAGAAACAAGTCAGAACTCAACATTTGTTTAATAGTTGGAGAAGACGACTTAGAGCTTGGCAAACAGATCGAGGAGCATCTAAGTGCGACTGGTTTCCAAGTTGATGGTGTTGCCTGTATATCTGAAGTAATACAGCTGGCCAGTACACGAGATAGTGTATTGCTAATAATAGAGTACAGATTAGGCAATATGACCATCCACGATCTCATAGGTCAACTTCACAGCGAACAACAACGGCACCCTTTCATTGTTATAGCAAGTCGAGATGATGACGTTTCGGCTATGGATATGCTCAAGCTTGGGGCTTTGGATTATGTAATAAAGGATGACGATTTTCTAAATACACTAGCTAAAGCAGTAGTCCGAGCTACAGAGCAAATGGCAATGCAAAAGAGACTGGAACAAACAGAGGAACGTCTCAAGGAGAATCAGAGATCTCTCCTTAATCTGATGAGCAATCTACACGGAATGGCATATCGGGCCTTACCCGATATACAAAGGCCCCTAACCTTCGCTAGCAGGGGATGTGTTTGGATTACCGGTCTTTTCCCTAGCTGCTTGACCAGAAAGAATAGCATGGTATACACGGACCTAATTCATCCAGATGACAGGCAAATGGTGCAGAACGCCATTAGCTATGCAATAGAAAGCAGACAGACTTATCAGATAACTCATAGAATCCGCACAGCCCAGGGTGAAGATAAGTGGGTCTTAGACAAAGGCAAGGGTGTTTTTCATGGCGACCACCTGGATAGCATAGAAGGTTTTGTGATTGACATTACCGAACGAAAACGAATGGAGCTCCAGCTAGAACAGGCCAAGGAAGATGCTGAAATCGCAAATCATGCTAAAAGTAGGTTTTTAGCCATAATGAGCCACGAGATAAGGACCCCGATAAATGTCATCCTAGGTATGGCAGATCTCCTAGGAGAAACCCCTCTAACAGAAGAACAGCGGCAATATGTCCATATGTGCCAATCATCGGGTGAGAATTTGCTGAGTATTGTCAATAACGTCCTAGACATCTCAAGGGTGGAGGCAGGGCGTCTGGAACTCGAAATAGCACAATTCAATCTTCGTGACCTACTAGAGAAGCTCTGTGAGGTTATTGCTCTTCGTGCACATGAAAAGGGAATTGAACTGACTCTCCATATTTGGTCAGATGTCCCCATCATCTTGAGCGGAGACGCAACACGCCTACATCAAATCCTCCTGAATCTTGTAGGAAACGCAATTAAGTTTACGGAAAATGGAGGAGTACTCGTCGAGGTCAGGAAAGCAGAGGATCAAGATTACGATGGACCTGTTAAACTGATCTTCTCAGTGAGCGATACAGGTATTGGAATTCCCCCGGATAAAGCTGAGAGCATTTTTGAGCTATTTACTCAAGCCGATTTGTCTACAACTCGCAAGCATGGAGGAGCAGGCTTAGGTCTAGCCATTTCCAAACAGCTTACAGATTTAATGGGCGGTCGTATCTGGGTAGAGAGCAAACAAGGACGGGGCAGCACATTCTACTTCTCGGCAAAATTCTGGGCATTGGCAGATTCTGAACCATACAGCACATCAGAAATCATAGGTTTTCTTAGAGGCCTTAGGATTCTAGTGATAGACGATGTTGCTACAAGCCGCACAATGTTATGTCAGACGCTACATCAGTGGGGAGCAATGATTGCAGAAGCATCCAACGCTAATGAAGGACTCATTGAGCTTGAGCAAGCAAAAAACTCTGCCAGCCCATATGATATAGCATTAGTGGATGCGCATATGCCATACATCGACGGATTTAGTTTGATGAAAGAAGCAAAAAAGGCAAACATAGCCACACCAATCGTCATGATGCTCACCATGCACAATCTGAGTAGTAATATCCATTGTAGTCACGACTTGGGAGCAGCTTCCTATTTCGTTAAACCTGCCAAGCATAAAGAACTCATAGAAGCCATGGCCACTGCAATGGGACACAAAATGATTGATCCACTACTAGGAGCAGAGGGTGGTCCAGTTACATCCGAAGACCTTCCTAAATTAAACATCTTGCTCGCTGAAGATGATGCGGATAATCGGCTATTAATACAATCCCTCCTTAAAAAGACTGGATTCACGATAGATACCGCAGAAAATGGCCGAGCTGCAGTGGAGAAATTCCAGAGTTCGAGATATGACCTTGTGCTTATGGATATACAAATGCCGGTGATGGATGGACATGCTGCCACCGAACAAATCAGGGAATGGGAACATGAACAAGGAAAGAGACCGACACCTATAATTGCACTAACAGCCCATGCCTTCAACGAGGATAGGGAACGGAGCAGCAACGCAGGTTGCACCGGATACCTTACCAAACCAATAGACAAAACCAGGCTACTCCGTGCAATTTGTGAGTGTATGAAAGAAGACAGCCCGGAATCAGTGCTAGCAGGCAAATAGAAAACCATTATTCAAACAGAAGCAGTAGTGATATACTTGTATTGCAAAACGTAAACAATATAGATAGGCATGCGTCATGAATCCAATCTGTCTGCCGATGGGTATTTCTAATACCTTACAGTAAAGCTGTTTCATATATGAGCAATTAACCTATATAATCGGCATTATCTCTCATACCATTTCTAGCCATGAATTTGTGAGGGAGCGCTTATGTTTGGACATAACCGATACCACTTGTCGGAGGTGCCCCATGAGAACACTGATCGTTGAGGATGATCTCAGTAGCCGCCAATTGCTTAAGAGATTTCTATCACGCTATGGCGACTGCGATATAGCAATCGATGGCGAAGACGCTATCCAAGCATTCAAGGTGGCAATGGCAGAGAAAAAGCCATATCAACTCATTTGCCTGGACATCCAGATGCCCTACTTAGATGGGCACGAGACATTGCGTGCCATTCGCTCCATAGAAGAAGACAAAGGCTTTGAGCAAGAGAATAGGGCAAAGATAGTAATGACCACAGCTGATGATAGAGAAACCACCGTTCTACAGACGCTAGAAGAAGGTGCGACTTGGTACCTTATTAAACCCATTAAGAGAGAGACACTGGAATCGCGTCTCATGGACTTGGGCCTAATCTGAACAGTAAGAACATATCTTTATCAAAATGTTTAAAACACAAATAAGCTGTTGTCCAAAGTTACATTCGTGCATTGCTTTATATAGATAGGAGGCAACTGTGAGCCAAGATAGCAATGCCGGCAATGAAAGAATCATCGTATGTATAGATCAGGATATACAGGACCTAGTACCAGGTTTCCTTGAACGTAGACAGAAAGATATCGAGACTATTAGTAATGCCTTGACCAGTGGTGACTACGACACCATTCGAACATTGGGACATTCTATGAAAGGCTCCGGCGGAGGATTTGGATTCGACACTATTACTGATATAGGTCGATCAATAGAGGTTGCCGCAAATAATAGGAACTCAGAAGAAATTCAAAAGCAGATAGAAGAACTCAACTTCTACCTGGATAATATCGAGATAGAATATAAATCATGTTAATAATCCATTTTAAAGACCGTTGAAGTGGTGCTCAAGCTTAGCATCAGCTGTTGAATACTCATACAACTAGGATGGTTCGATAGTTACACTCACCGCTAATTGTCACCCTCTAGGTGAAACCCCCATTATGCCGACTTGTATAATCCTACAAAATGCCCTACTAAAAATAGACTACGCCATATCTGCATGTTCCCCTACGTGAAGATGATACACTTCTACATATGCAAAGGTAATATCAAGGTGGAATTATTATGAAAGAGCCATTTAAAGTATGGAACAACGTATATGCGGTCGGGAGCGCTGATATCTCTCACCCGGATGATTGTATTGTCTATTTAATCGACTTCGGTGAGCTAGTACTGATCGACTCCGGTGCAGGAAGCAGCTTCGATACTCTTGTAACAAACATAGAAAAACTTGGATTTGATCCAAATAGGCTTAAGACCATCCTGGCAACCCATGCCCATATCGATCATATCGGTTCCCTATACAAATTCCAGCAAATCTTTGGTGCTCAAATCATGGCCCATGCCCTTGATGCCAAGGGCATTCAACAGGGGATCAGAATTGGTGCCGAACTTTATGGAGTATATTACACCCCTTGCAATATCGACAGGATAGTAAAAGATTCTGATGAGCATATCCGATTCGAGGGAGGTGAACTAAATATCATACATAGTCCTGGACACACACCGGGAAGCCTCACTGCCTACATCGATACGGATAATAGAAGGGTGTTATTTGGGCAAGATATTCACGGTCCCTACTATGTACGATGGGGAGGAGATCCGAAGCAGGCCAAGAAATCCTTGCAAAGGCTGCTAAAGCTAAAGGCGGATATACTGTGCGAGGGACATTTTGGAATCTACCAGCCAGCATCCGAGGTTGAAAAATACCTCAAGGGGTATATTAATAGCCTCTAGAAAGCAAGTCATTAGCAATCAAGATAGAATCAATCATCCCCATAACAAGAAGACATACGACTATAATCCCAGAATCAGATAGAGGCTATTTCCATCTTCGCTATTAACATCATATCCTTCTAGTCAACAAACGCCAGGAGAATCATCAAAATGAGAATTCCAACAGCAGGTTTTATAGAAGACCTCGTGAGGCGCGCAGGTGATACATTGCTGAACCATTTCAAAAAAGACGAACAACTGCTAACAATGCGGGCCTCGGTTAAGGAAGCTGTTACCAGATACGATAAGATGGTGGACGATCTCATAATCCAGAGCATCAGGGAAAGTTACCCCCAACACAGCATACTCACAGAGGAAAGCGGACTATTAAATGGCGATCCAGATTGGCTTTGGGTGGTAGATTCCCTCGATGGAACTAGTGGATATGCCAGTTCCAATCCACTCTTCTCAGTCTGTATTGCAGTCATGCACCAAGGGGAGATTGTGCTAGGCACTGTTTACGCCCCAGCAATAGATGAATTCTACTTTGCAGAACGAGGTGGCGGGGCATGCCTCAATCATAAACCGATTCATGTCTCAGAAATACCTAACCTTGGGCAAAGCTACCTATTCTATTGCGAAGGCGGAGAAAAAGACAAATCCAGGACATTCGATTTCCTATCTGAGGTGTACCCAAAGGTAATGGACATCCGCAAGCTTGGATCAGCTGGTCTAGAAACCGCTTGGGTTGCAGCAGGTAAAGGCGAAGCCTACTACACCACAAAGATAGAGCCATGGGACGTCGCCCCCGGGGTTCTGCTGGTTCAAGAAGCAGGAGGAATGGTAACCGACTTTAAGGGGAATCCGTGGAAGTTGGAAACAAGTGACTTGCTATTCTCTAATGGCAAGGTTCATAATGCCATGCTGTCTTTGCTTGAAGAACCCATTCCTGATGATCGTCGTCCTCTA
>JAXHVC010000013.1:0-7044 GCA_034189315.1 Chloroflexota bacterium
CTGGTTGCCGCCGGTAGCCGAAGCTGGGGGGTGTTGAGTGCCTCTAGCCATAGCAGTGCTGCCTAATGCTTGATTCATAGCAGCCTGAGAAACAGGTTGTGGTGTTGCAGGCCGTGGTGTTTGTGTCGGATTAGTAGCAACCATATTATCGGCTTGATTGACACCAGTAGCCGAAGCTGGGGATTGTTGAGTGCCTCTAGCCATAGCAGTGCCGCCTAGTGCTTGATTCATAGCAGCCTGAGAAACAGGCTGTGATGTTTCAGGTTGTTGTGTTTGTATGGGATCAACGGGTACGTTAACAGCCTGGTTGATACCAGTAGCTGGAGGTGGTGATTGTTGCATACCTCCTGCCATAGCTGTGCCACCTAAGGCTTGATTCATAGTAGCCTGAGGAACAGGCTGCTGTGTTGCAGGTTGTTGTGTTTGCATGGGATCAACAGCAATGTTATTAGCCTGGTTGACACCAGTAGCTGGAGGTGGCGATTGTTGCATACCTCCTGCCATAGCTGTGCCACCTAAGGCTTGATTCATAGCAGCCTGAGGAACAGGCTGCTGTGTTGCAGGTTGTCTTGTTTGCATGGGGTTAACAGCAACATTGCTGGCCTGATTGACACCAGTAAACGGAACTTGCGATTGTGATACGCCTGCGGCCATAGTTTTGCCACTGACAGTCTGGTCTATAGTTTCCTGTAAACCTGGAGGCATTGTCGTAGCTTGAGTTATAGGCTGAGGATTAACCGGAACCACATTATCGACAGGATGGATACCTGAAGACAGGGATTGCTGTGCGATTTCTGTCATGGCTTGTTTCCTGGCTTCCTGTGAATCTGGGACTATCTCGTTATCTGTATCTCGTGTATAGTGCGTATTTGCAGCCAGGTTGACGAAGTATGCAAGCCCTGCACCCATGCATGCGGCTCCCATCATGGCCAGGAAGCTTAAAGCTCCCCCTCCTTTCAGAAGGGCCACAGCGAAAAAACCCGTCCATCCTGTTGCAACTAGGAATAGTCCAAAAGGTACAAGACCCATGTGGAATATCCCTGTCTTTTCCGTTTGCCTCATCTACCTCCATTAAGGAGCTTTATTGTCGAAGGACTATCTCCTCAGGGAGTCTGTGCGATGTGTGGATTATTGGTCCACAATCCCTTCAGACTTCCTGAGGAGGCACCAATCGCTGGTGCCTCCTCTCTGGGCTAGTTAGATGTGTAAGCTGCCTTTGTCCCGGCTAGTGAAATCAGGGCTATTCAACATCTCTAGTTCTTAGTTGCATGAATCTCTATAGCATCGGGGTAGCCAGTGGCCCCGCATGATACGGTACAGGTCACTCCCTCTACATCGGCAGCCTCCACAGTTGCCTGATCGATGGTAAATTCGGCTTTAAGGAGACCATCTGCCCAAACCTTGATGGTATAGGTTGAAACTGCGGAGACGGAATTGACGGCTGTTTCTTGGAAATCAAACACATAGATGTAATCTCCTTCCGTCACTGTAGTGGTCACTGTATCATAGGTCGTCGGGTCCAGTTCGCCCGTGAGGTCGGCTACGAGAACTTCTGTTGCCTGGGGACTGATGGTTCCTTGGACGATCTCGACTCCTGTGTCCTCGGTGTAAGTCTGTATTGCAGGTGTATCCACGGTATTATCATATTCGTCTGGGGCTATCACCGCGAATGCGGTCCCCATACTGGCTAGTATGACTACTAGTGTGATCTGGACGAACAACATAGGCTTTAAACTGATTGTCTTATCTAAAAAACTCAAACTAATCTCCCTCCTTTCTAGTTTCTACCCTTGGAATACTAGAAAAATTAGTCTTCTCCATGGCCGGGACGTCTTCTCTATATTCCAAATGCTGGGGTTATGTTAATGATGTTACACTATTAGAATTCTCTGGATGATAAACAAAGTAAATATTAATATAAACGAATCATGTAGATTAGGTGAAAGAAATTGTCGATGGATGAATTAAAGACATGTAAACATACCAGTAAATAATACGATGTAAAAAAAAATAAGTAAGATAATAAATAGTAAACTAAAGTTAATAAGGTGGGCTGGCCTTCGAGGCAATATTAAACTGAGGTATGTAATTAAAACAAGATTGTATAGCAGGAAACGCTGTGTAGCAGTAATACTGGTATGTAATCCTAGCTTTATATGCTATCTTATCCTTGGATGCATGGTGACAGTCGTATCCTACTAGCTCGATGCTTAGTAGCTCGTTTTAATGATGATCACTAAAGCTGAACTTCTTTAATAATAGTATTATATATACCATACTTCACTAAGCATCATGATTAATCCCTCTTATAGTGTTGACGTCTACGACTACATTATGAGCTTGCAGGATACCCTTATCGACATCCATTGTATATGAAGACATATGCGGAGATGTGGGGATTGCCAGTACGAGCGGTTTGAAAGAGATTGGTGAGACGGCGGTTTGTATAGTAGTAATAGGCGGTCATCATGATACACTTATAGGCACCACTTCGAGAAAAACGCTTGAACTATCGAGCATTTAACTTGATTATAGCAGCAGCAATGTCGCCCCTATCTTTCTTGAAAAGGATTGCAAGTCAACCTCGTTATGCTGGTACTAGTAGTGAACGAGAGGCTTGTAACATGATTGTATCAGAGTTTACAAATCTAGGATGTGACGTAGAAAAGGAGGAAACCGAGTATATCCAGTCGGAAAGATATCTGGTCTTGTCTAGGTTAATGCTGCTGTGGGTGATAGTTCTTTTCTTTGTATCGGCCAAATGGATTCATCCCCTGTTGGCGGTGACGCTGATCGTTGCAGTCTCCGCCTTTTGGTCTAGGATTTACCCCTGGATTGAGCTCAAGCTTGCAAGGACTAGTTCCAATAATGTCGTAGCCACAATGAATCCTGAAAACAAAGAACGCCTAATGCTCTGTGGACATTATGATAGCTCACGTGTAATAGGGGGATTCGCCCGGCGATATCAGAGGGCTTTTATTGGTATAGCGCCCTTCATGTCTTTGGTATTAACGCTCTACCCCGTGCTGCTCTTCGGCAGAGGTATAGGGCTATTGATTGCCGATGGCTTTGATGTGGCCACCCTATTTCAAAGTACAGATGGCATGACAGGTTTATGGGGGAACGTATGGTTATTCTATGTCATACTCTTTAGTGGGGTAGCTGTTGCGGCTATATATTCGCTATTCACCTACCTCAGCGAGAAAGTGTCTTATGGTGCAGATGACAATGCCAGCGGTGTTGCAGTGATGTTGGAAGTGGCGAGAATACTGAGAGGAATTGATTTGAATCTGAGAGTGGATTTTGCTTGCTTTGCAGCGGAGGAGAAGGGCCTATTTGGCAGTCGGAAGTGGGTTAACAAACACGTTCGGGAGTTGGACAGGACAAGAACCTATGTTCTTAATCTGGATTGTGTGGGTCGTGGCAAGACCTTCTTCATAAACAAGGGGCTGGGGCTGATATTCAAGAAGAGATCGGACCCTATGTTGTTTGATATGGTATGTAATTCCTGTGTGGACCTTGGATATTCATATAGAGAGGGTTGGGGTGGTGCGAGTGACCATGCGGAATTTGTGCGTAAGAAACTGAGGTGTTGTGCCATCATGAGATGTGATGAGGTCAAGGCTAACGTCGCGCATAAAGCCCTAAGAAGGGTGTTTGGTATCCCTATACGGAGTCAAGTTATATCGTTCATGGATTGGATTCATACTGAAGACGATGTGGTTGAGCATATAGACGAAGAAAGACTGAACGAAACCACGAAGCTTGTAATGAGGTTTATTGAGAAACTGAATGACCATGTGAGCGGTGACAGTCTTGATTGTGCACGGGGAGGCATTGATCAGGAGAGCCTGAATCAGTGACATAATTGATATCGTACATCTCCAGGATCAATCGGCAGGCAACCATGTTTCCGTATTGAGCTCTAGGGTCAACTACTTACCACAAGAATTACACTGCCATTTACGCATGCATCGTGCAGTACCCTATTGCTTTATCAGTCTGCAGTACGGTAATTGATCAACCATTGCATGAGTGACTAATCTCCCATAATAACATCCTCAGAGTACCATTTACCTATGATTCACGGAGCTTTCACCTTATGTTCATCGGTTTATACCTTTTGGTTTACTGTTGCTTTCACTCTTGCCAAGTAAAGTGGAGGTAATTATGTATTAATGGGTAAACAGTGGGGGAGTTAGGGTAAACGATTTGACATCTGTTTCATGAGTATGGGTGGAGGTGAGTTGGTATGAAGTGGACTCGGATAGAGACATCAATTGTGCTAGTGGTTTGGTTGTCGGCAGTAGTGCTGAGTATCCTAGCTATAGAAGGTCCTCAGACCAGCTCCGGTGTGCCCAATGGGACAGATATGTCTATCCCAACAGAGCTTGGTGATGATGGTACTCAAGATACATTTGATGATGGAGATCATAGTGGTCATGAAGGAGATAATCAAGGCCAATCTGATCAAGAAGGATATGATTCGGGTCAAGGACAAGACGAGCAGTCTGATTCAGATGGAGACAATGACTCTCCTGTGGCAAATGCCGGTGGCCCTTATGTTGGTGACGAGAATTCTACCATTGTACTCGATGGTTCTGGCTCTTATGATCCCAATGATGTGATTGTCAGTTGGGAATGGAATGTTGATGGGGATAACATCTATGACTATACAGGTGAAACGATTTCCTGTATTTGGCCAGATGATTATGATGGGAACATATATCTACGGGTGACTGACACCTTTGGTGATACGGATGTCGATATAACAACGGTATCGATTCTCAATTCGGCACCTCTGGTGACTGCGATGAACGATCAAAGTGTAGATGAAGATTCTATGGTTGCATTGGACCTAGCGACGTTTATTGATGGAGGCACGCTTGACACACATACTGCCATAGTCGATTGGGGGGATGGGGCAATCGAGGCTGCTTTGATAAATGAGTCAGAATGTACTGGTATCGTAAGCGCTAGTCATACATATCCCAGCGAAGGCATATATTCCGTAATCATAGTCGTGACGGATAATAATGGCGGTAGTGGTACAGATATGTTAACCATAACGGTTTACCGTGTTGGACCAGTAGTTGAAACTATAGTGGAGGCTCATGCACAGTCTTTTGAGGGTGAGGACGTTTGGTTTGTAGGAGATCCCATCAAATTTACTAGTATTGTGACACAGTCTTGTGGCGGCGATGTGTTTATGACTTGGGATTGGGGAGATGGTTCCTCTCCTGTGACAGTATCGCATCCAGGTTGCGGTTGTGGTTCCGATGATATAACCGACTTCCAAACACATACATACAGATACCCAGGACAATATGTAGCAAACCTTGTTGTTCAGGATTGTAATGTTGATAAGGTTGTGGTTTCTCAGGTTGAGTTAACAGTGTGGGGGCCCAGGGACCTGAAGTACGATGCTGTCGAACGACTGAATAGTATCGAAGGTTCAAGCCAGTGTATTCAGAATTACCTTGATTTTTCTGCCAATGCTATCGAGAGATCCCTACGCGATTGCCTTTGGCAGGATGATATTCGTCCTGATATGGATTGTTGTATTGGTTTGGTAGTGTTCGTGGATGAGAAGTTGGGCGTTATTGGTCTGGAGCTGGCAAAGAATGCAGACATGTCTCTCGAAGAGGCCGTAGACGAGACAATAGCTGCGTTGGTGAAAGCCGATGAGATGATTGCTAAGGTCGCCATTAGTGATGCCATAAGGGCGATGCAGGATGTCGAGTCTCACTTTATACGTATAATGTTATCCAGACATATAGAAAAGGCTGAGATTAGCATGCAACGTGCGGAAATATTGAGAGATGCGGAATGTTCTGCGGAAGCGATTATGGCTTATGGTCATAGCTGGATGTATGTCCAAACAGCAATCGATTTGTCTGAGCTATAGGCTTGGAAGGTGCTGATATATAATGTGCCAGAGGAACTTCATGCTTAGATTCAAAACTTCCATGATGTGGTAGATAGCCCTGATAACTGGAGAGTTTAATCTAGGCATTAGTTTTGGTGACCTATCTCCCAGAGTAGCATCAATGATTTTGTAGGATAATACTAACCACGATCCCTTGCGTTCTATTATCTAAGGAATGATGTACATGTTCCCAGCATGCTATAACCCCCTATTATCCAGAATAGTCTATCGTATGTATAGCAAGAAAACAGACTAGCTAGTCGCTAATATTGACTTGTGAGTATATTGATGAGAAGAAGTCTAGTAGTGGTAACGTGCTTGCAGGAAGTGGACATGACCATCACCCACCAAGTAGACCAAGCGATGCTCTTCTGAAAGGCGGCGAGACCATACATCAGGTGCAAGGTGACTGAGAGGCTCGGGCTTTCCAATGCCTGTAAATGGGTCTTCCAATGTTGCTTCGATCAGACGCATGGCTCTCATTGCGGTGTCGGTATCTGTCTCTGACCAATAGCGAAGATCTTCCCAGGTCTCGGGGTGAAGAACAGGGGTCCAATTAGTTACTACTTTCTGCTGCGGCTGCTTATCTTCCATTTAGTCCTAACCTTCTGCGGATAGCTTCAAGACTTGTTGGAGCCAACTCTTGCCTTTGAGCTCTTGTCAAGGTAACCAGAAGCCTCTCCGCGTTCTTTGGAGAACGGAGCAAGTGTGCTGTTTCTAGCAGGCTTGCGAGCTCCTCTGCAGACACCAGGGCAACGTCCTTTGCGCCTCTACGTCTGATTATCACCGGCTCACGAGTGGATGCCACCTGGTCGCATAGACCAGCGAAGTTCGCTCGTGCGTTGGTGTAGGTAGTCATGGTTAACATCGCACATTACTCCTCATGAACTGCCTGTACAAGAATACTGTACGTCCAGTTGGTTGCTGTGTCAAGAGGTAAGTTACATTAAAAATAGTTAAGAAAAATCGGGGTGTCCTGATTCTATGAATCGTCTGGGTGGTGTGTCGATTACTTGATATACCCTGATAATCTGTGTCACACGATAGCTTGATTGATACGTCTTATACTGAATGTGATATGCTCTGACAATCTATCCGAATTACTAGTAATTAAT
>JAXHVC010000130.1:0-2080 GCA_034189315.1 Chloroflexota bacterium
GAGGCTGCTATCCAATGTTTCTTTACTAGCGAATTGAAACTTCTCCTTATTCCTCTTCATAATTTCTACTAACGATAGCATAACAGGTACCTCCACCAAGACACCAACCACCGTGGCCAGGGTGGCCCCAGAGTTCATCCCAAAGAGTATCAGTGCTACTGCTACCGCTAACTCGAAGAAATTGCTGGCGCCTATAAATGTAGATGGAGCGGCCTCTCTAAAAGGTATTCGAAGTCTCTTGGCTCCAAGGTAACCAATGAAGAAGATGATATACGTTTGGATCAATAGAGGAATCGCAATGAGCACAATGTGAGCCGGATGGTCGATGATCTTCTCACCCTGAAAGAGAAAGAGCAAGACGAGAGTGATTAATAGCCCCACGGGGCATATCCACTCCAACCTTGGTATGAAATGGCCCTCGAACCAGTCCAGTCCACGGCTGCGTATGATCATATGTCGTGTGATCATTGCCAGAGTTAGTGGCAGGGCAACGTAGAATAGCACAGAGAAGAAGATAGTTGCCAGGGGCACGGGAAAATCCGTGGTGATTCCCAAGAGCAGTTTTCCTAAAGGGGCGAAGAGCACTAGTATGATCAAGTCGTTGACGGAGACTTGGATCAAGGCATAGTTAATGTTACCCCTAGCTAGATGTGTCCATACTAATACCATTGCTGTGCAGGGTGCCAATCCCAGAAGGATCATACCGGCCACATATTCCTCTTGCAGGTCTTGAGGGATGAGACTAGCAAAGATGAATCTCATGAATAGCCATGCAATTAGGGCCATAGTAAAGGGTTTGATAGCCCAATTGATGATGAGTGTCAGTATGAGGGGTGTGCCATTCCTCCTGACATTGAATACTTCGCCAAAGTCTATCTTGAGCATGATGGGATACATCATGAGTAACAGTACGATTGCAACGGGGATAGATACGCTGGCGATCTCAAAGTCCCCTAATGTATCGGCCATTTCGGGTAAGAAATAGCCTAGGGCTGTTCCTAGTCCGATGCATAGGGCGACCCAGATGGATAGGTACTTGCTAAAGAAATCTAGTTGTTTTGATTCCTCTTCCATTTCCTATTCCAAGAGCTTCTTTAGGGCCTCACGGCCCCCAGCGTATTCGTGCTGAAAAAGTATTGGACATTCATCGACACTGCTCTTGCCCTTGGCCAAATCGATGGCAAAGGCTAAACAGTTTCGTCGGCCACATTCCTTGCAGTTTGTATTGGGCAACAACTTCTTAAGCTTAAGTCCCATGCCCATTGCGAATTTGCCAGGTTGTGCCTCTGGATGTGCGGCTTCCAGCTTGGAGACTATTCTATGTAGTATGGGGGGGTGGGGATACGCCCCCATATCATATAGTGTATAACCCATGAATTCAGTGGGTTCTTCTTGATAGCAGCTCCATACTGCCTGTTCAACCATCTTTGGATTCAATCCCGGGGATTCTGTGTTCTTTTCCCCGGGAGGACATAGCATATCTACTATGATCACGATTTGTTCCCTGAAACGGCTCACAACGTCCACCGGTAGATTGGATAGGTATGGTGTGGGACCGGTAGAACCTATGATGTTCATGCTCTCATCTACTCCGTTCTGTTTGAGGCATAAGAGAGATTGGCCTGGCATGTGTCCGGGTGATTCTCTGCCACATAGCACGATATAGCGAATATTGGGATTGGCTATAATATTACAGATGAGTTTCTCTGTACCCACGTTCTCAGTTTGCAGCATGCCAGATAGCGCTGCCCCACTATCTATCCCGGCCATTACAAGCTCTTGCAGATCAGCAGGGATTCTATAATCGAAATCGTCAAGTATTACGCATACTGCTACGGGGGAATAATCATTGCCCCTGGCATATCGCCCTTCTTCTGGAGGGTACCCCTCAGGAGTTTTCACTTTAAGCATATGCTCTCCGTCCTATCCTTAGCCACCAGTGATCAAAGTTTGGGCTGTTTTACTGCTTCGATGGTCGCCGAGATCACATAGTCTTCTATACACTTTCCTGGTGCCCACTCCTTGATGAGCTCTCGGCTCTTTTCCTGAGGTGTAATACATATTCGCTGAAAACCGGCCT
>JAXHVC010000131.1:0-5357 GCA_034189315.1 Chloroflexota bacterium
AAGTAGATATGAAGATGCTGTCTCGGAATGGACATCAGGAAGGAATTCGGATTATTGGGTCGATTACAAGAAAGGTGTCATTCATTTCAGATCAAAGAGACCATATCTGAATCAAGATGCACATTGGGCACACCATTCTCCGAGATACTGAGGCGTATAGGAGCTATCGCGGTGGTAAGTCGTTGTGTTGTAGGATATGGTATAGATTGTAGTGCTCTCATCAGGGACAATAACGGACTTGTCTACAGCTGTCTCCAAATCCTTGTTATATCCCCCGATGGGATAGGGTCTTAGGATTCTATAAGAAGCGTTACCATGTGGGTTATGGCAATCGGTACATCCCAATGCGATTGTGCTTCCAGGATCATCGCTACTATTGAATGCACCGGAGCCCCACATAATCCCCATATCCACATCATTAACCATATGGGCTGAAGTTGCACCTGAAATAGCTGGTGTACCACTCAAAGAGGTATCCATCTTGGTGTTCTTGATACCGCCACCTCTTAGACCTGCATTGGTTGTGCCTTCTCCCCAAGGACTTGGAGTGGTACCGCTTCCCAAATAGATACCATTGGCGACGTCTGTATAAGCTCCTGTTCCACTTTCATGACAGCTGTAGCAAAATCTATCGATTGTGCCACCCAACGTGAGCAGTCTGAAGCCCTTGGCAGTATGTGCCCTGTGGCAACCAGCACATGCGTCTGGTATAACACCGAATCCCCCTCCGGGATCGCCTGCTTTATGGGGATTGGACCACATACGTTCATTCGAACAAACGATGGCATAGGCTTCGGTATCGGTTGCATCTATATTGCACGTATCATTATCTACGAGGCTTGGAGCCGGGCTGCCAGAACCATCGGGATTAACAGTGAATTGGTTAGGGTAAATCGCTTGCCATGGTTGAGTCCCATTGGCTTGAAAATCAACAGTTGCATAATATGGGGTGTCAGCACCATCTGGATTTAGATTGACTGTTACGAGCAATTCATCAGATAAATAATCATCTACATAGGCTGTGCCGTTGATGACTACAGAGGCTCCTGGTGAAACAATAGAGGGACGTAATTCGGTGGGTTGTGTGATGTCAACGCTATTAATAGCGGCGTTAGTGGGAATGCTGAAAACGAATAGCAGTATAGTGAATATTAAGGCTAGAAAAAATACTGGCCATGAAACCATCAGAAAACGAGGGTCCAGCGTCATTACATGTATGGATGGTTTTATCATGGTAATCAGGAATCTATGTTAGAGATGAACCGTAAATCTCTCCTGGGATTCATACCTAAACATATTAGTTACAATATAACTCGAAGAACAAGTGGTTTCAATTCTAATTAAGTGCATTGTTTTACAAATTACCTTCAAATCCGTTTTTGTATACAATCGATGCTTCGATGGACACACCTGCTTGTTTTTCGATACAGCTAGAATAGCAGCTCTAACGAAACATAATCATCGTCCTAAGTATCATTAGGTGTGAAGTCAATACGTAGTACTACTCATTTTTATTTGCGGTCATAAAGAAAATCAGAAATCCTAAACACGAAATCCTAACAAGGGCAAACGGAAATGTTTCTGTTTTTAAGCTTGGATATCGTTTCTAATTTCGCGCTTCGGATTTATAATTTGGGATTATACGCAGGTTTAAAAATTGACAAAGGGGAATCGCTAGTTGTTCGAATGGCTTGTTGATTATCCCAAAGAAGAGATAATGGTGGAGAATCGCCTAAATGCTGGTTGCTTCTTCGTATTCCCCGAATACATCTCTCAATACACCACAGATCTCCCCAAGTGTGGCATAGGCTTTGGCTGCATCCAGGAACAAGGGCATTAGGTTTGCGTTGCTATGCGCTGCTTCTCTAAGGCTTGCCAAAGTGGCACTAACGCTCTCGTTGTCTCTCTTGTTCTTGAGCTTTGAAAGCTTTGCAGTTTGATCTTTCTCCACGGTGGGGTCGATCTCGAATCTGCCAATGGGTGTAGCCTGATCGGACTTGAACTTGTTCACTCCAATGACAGTACGTTTGCCAGATTCGATCTCCTGTTGCTGGCGGTATGCACCCTGCAAAATCTCTTTTTGCACATATCCCTTCTGAATAGCGGCTGGTGCTCCTCCTAGATCATCGATCCTCTTGATGTATTCATTTGCCCTTTGCTCTATCTCGTTGGTGAGGCTTTCTACATAGTAGGAACCTGCCAGTGGATCGATCACCTTAGTAACACCGGATTCATAGGCGATGAGTTGTTGCGTTCTTAGTGAGACCTGTGCTGATTCTTCGGTAGGGATGCATAATCCCTCATCGTATGAGGAGACAGCCAGTGATTGTACTCCACCCAAGACAGCTGCCATTGTCTGGTAGGTAGCCCTTGCTATATTGATAAGCGGCTGCTCTGCAGTCAGGGTTGATCCTCCTGTCTGTGTGTGTGTGCGGAACATCCATGATTTTGGGTCCTTGGCCTGGAACCTCTCCTTCATAATCCTAGCCCATAACCTGCGAGCTGCTCTGAACTTGGCGATCTCCTCAAAAAAGTCGTTGTATGTGTTGAATATCCATGATATACGTGGTGCGAAGCTATCCACATCCAAGCCCGCTCTTATACCAGCTTCCACGTAAGTAATAGCGTTGGCGAAGGTAAAAGCGATCTCCTGAACAGCATCGCAACCGGCTTCTCTCATGTGGTAGCTGGCGATGTTAATAGTGTTCCAACGTGGTACGTGTTTGGAACAGTATTCGAAAGTATTGGTGACTAGCCTTAGAGACGGCTCTACAGGGAATATGTAGGTTCCACGTACGGTGTATTCCTTGAGGACGTCATTCTGAATTGTACCATTTAGCTTCTCTGAGCTGACTCCCTGTTTCTCTGCCATAGCAATGTACATGGCCAGGAGAATCGGTGCTGGTGCGTTGATGGTCATGGATGTGCTCAGCTTATCCAAAGGAAGACCTTGAAAAATCGTCTCCATATCCGCCAGCGAATCTACTGCTACACCCGTCCGACCGACCTCGCCACAAGCCAGCGGATGATCGGAGTCATAGCCAATTTGGGTTGGTAGGTCAAAGGCGACAGATAGTCCGGTCTGGCCTTGGTCCAGGAGATATCGATACCGTTGGTTGGTTTCCTCGGCTGTTCCAAAACCGGAGTATTGCCGCATGGTCCACAGACGTTCCCTGTACATGGTGGGTTGAACGCCGCGTAGGAATGGATAATCTCCGGGAAAGCCGATATCCTCGATATAGTTGCTATCTTGGATACTATCTGGAGTGTAAACCAGGTCTAGCTCTATGCCCGAATCGGTTTCGGCCGGTGGCACAGCTCGTTTCTGAAGGTATTTGCTTTCCCATTCTCTCCGAGCTTGGCGAATACCACTATTGTCTTCGTGTGTCATTTAGCTGTCCTCCCTCGGTTAAGGGTATCCAGGGTAAGTGTATAGTCACTATTCACCAACGATGCCAGCACTATTTCGCCCTAAACCTACCATTAATCTGTTTGCTTTATACTTTTGCTTTTTGATTCCCGAACACAATTACACTAGAGACAGATGGATGCCCTCCTAATGTGTGAGACAATCCTTGATGAGGATTTTTAAGCTGTCTGTCCGAAGACTCGGCCTTCCCCTGTAACTGTTTGTATACTTCGTAGGTCATCCTCAATCCAGATGCTCCCACAGGGTGGCCGAAGCATTTCAAACCACCATCTGTGTTGACTGGCAGCTCACCTTCCAGGGTGAACGCCCCGGAATCTATATCCTCTTTTGCTTGTCCCTTGGAACTGAAACCGAGGTCTTCGTAAATTGCTAGCTCGGTGATGGTGAAACAGTCATGCACCACGGCTAGGTCCAGCTCCTTCCGAGGATTCTTTATACCTGCTTGTGCATAGGCTTGCTTGCCAGCTCGTCTGGTCACCTCAAATCCTGTCCAGTCGAATCCAGGTTCGAAGTGAGGCATCATGGGATTTTGGCAGAGCCCCATTCCCTTGATATAAATAGGATCCTTCCTGTACTTCGATGCCATATCGGCGCGAGTTATGATAGCCACTGCTGCACCATCGGAGTTGCCACAGCAATCGAACAGTCCAAGAGGCCAGGCGATGATAGGTGCTTTTGTTGCCTGTTCTAGGGTGATCTCCTTCTGGAAATGGGCTTTGGGATGCATGCTGCCATTATGATGGTTCTTCACAGCAATCTTGGCAATGGTCTCCTTTCCCACCTCTGGGGAAAGACCATACTGGTGAAAATACCTGGTAGCCAGTAGTGCAAAGCTTCCTGGAGCCGTGCGGCGCATTTCCATGACTGGGTGCTGCCCGCGGCCGAATCCCAGTCCTGGGAATCCACTGTCCTTGAGTTTCTCATAGCCGAGTGCTAGAGCTACATCGTACATTCCACAAGCTACACCGAAGACAGCGTTGCGTAGTGCTTCATGACCGGAGGCACACCAATTCTCAACTCTGGTAACTGGTACGTATTGAAGCTTGAGAGGTTCTGCGAGGGATAGTCCTCCCATTCCTACCCAATGGGCGCTCACTGTGCCCACCCAGGCTGCCTGAATATCCTTTGGTTCTATTCCCGCATCTTCGTAGGCTTCATAGGCGGCCTCCACGATCAGGTCCTCAGGTCCCTTGTCCCAGAGCTCCCCGAACTTGCAGCATCCCATGCCGACGATGGCTACTTTGTCCCTAATACTCTCCATCCTTGGTCCTCCTTACCTCGTTGGCCTGCACTTCCAGTAATAGTTGTGGAAGCCTCCGTGTTCGTGAAACTTGCGGTATGTCATTTCCACAGGCATGCCGATCTCCACTGATTTCGGGTCGCAATCTGTCATCAGGCAGTATAGTCTGGCTCCGTCATCAAGCTCCACAATGGTTTGGACTATTGGTGGATCCATACTCCCTGCCATATTGTCCAGAGAGTATGTGAATACCTTGCCTGTCTTATCAGAAAGTGGGACTTCCTCGAATTGATCATGGGACTGACATCCGTAGCATATCCTCTGAATGGGGAATGTAACCAAACCGCATTGTTTGCATCGACTGCCATGTAAACTGGAAGCCCATGATCGGGTACGCCACATCACAGAGGCGGAGGGGAAATCTCGGATGAACTCTTCGGGCTGTGCCACTAGTCCACGGAATGCGAGATACTTCTCATACGTGGATAGCATTTTCTTGCTTTCTAAGTGGGCCTGTACACCTCGGGTGGCACATAGCCTGTTGGAATTATCCGTGACCTTTAAGACAAATACATCGCTGCCGTCTCCATAGCTAGCAACCAGAAGCCGGTCGCCTGACTTGGCTTGCTGCAATGCTGCTACCAACATGGCTAATGTATGTGCTGCACCTAGATTGCCTGCTTGGCC
>JAXHVC010000132.1:0-9281 GCA_034189315.1 Chloroflexota bacterium
GCCACTTGTGATTGAGGACACGAAGACTCGCTTTGGTTCAGAGTGTATTGAGAACATAACATTCTCAATACATGATATTACAGTAGCACCTATGCAGAGACTTGCCTATAATGAGCATAAATAAGTCTTCAGACTCATAAGGAATATGCTCAATCACATCCAAGCTGTAGGCAGCGTCGAACTTCCTCTGCATAGGTGCTACCGTAATGTCATGTATTGAGAATGTTATATTCTCTATACACTCTGAACCAAAGCGAGTCTTCGTGTCCTCAATCACAAGTGGCTCGAAATCGATACAATGAACCTTTTGTACTGACTGCAATACCACAGGAGTACCGAATGCGTCACCGCATCCTACTTCAAGCACATCCGACTTGCCCTGCAGCATTTTTGCACAGAACTTGTATCGTGATAAAAGAAAGCCCAGATGCTTCGGATCAGTACGGAATATATGAGTCGACCAAGGCCCCATTTGCACAGGGCCTTTTTCCACATACGTATCATATTGCACCTGGTTCTGAGGTTCCTGTGTCTTTGTTACCCCCATATAAGCCACCTTCTTTTTTTAACTCATCTCCACCCAAGAGCACACAAAAAGAAATCAAACATGATGATATCTGGTACTGACTTTCAACATTGTTTACCGACAGCCATATTCCTGCACATTCAGCCCAGGTAGCTGCCCGTGGAAATACGAAACGGCAGCTTCCCATTTAGGTTGTTCGATGTCGTTACCAGAGCCGCAGTATGTCGTGACACATTCCACTATTCCCTCTTGTGTAAAACCCAAATCCCTGCAATGATCTTCCCATGTACCATACCCGGTCACGAACTGGTCCGGTATAGAAAGGGACAAATACTGAATATCAGGGATGCCTCTCGTAGCTCGAATCACGTCATCACCCAGGCCTCCACTCCGCATATGTTCTTCAATCACCAGAACACGACGAGTCTTCTGCACGCTAGCTATGATCATTTCTGTATCCAGCGGTCGGATAGTATGAATATACACAACCTCTATATCCCAACCAAAGGCTCTCAGGGCATCACGGGCAGCCAACGCACTCGAAAGTTCCGGCCCTGTTACAATAAAAGTCAGGTTATGCCCATCTGCGACTTTAATAGCACTTCCAAACTGAATATCTACCACATTAAACTGTATATCATGCTCATAGCCAGGAATTCGAAATAACGTAAGAAAATCATTGCGGTATGCTTGTCTAAAAAGAGCGTCAAACTCAACTATACTGGCAGGGAACGTGATCTGAGTGTCGGGCAAGGCTTTAACCAAAGCAAAGTCGCCATAGCAGTGATGCGTACACCCAAGGTTACCGTAATCAAATGCAGCCCCCACCGTGACTAAATTGCCACCAAGTCTCTGATAACAAAAATCAAGCTTGATCTGCTCATAAGATCGCTCGATAATGAATGGCGCAATGGTATGAACCACAGGATGAAACCCGACCTTGGATAGTCCTGCTGCCATACTAACAATTGTTGGCTCACAGATCCCTACATTGAAATAGCGCCCAGGGCATGCATTGGCAAAAGGCTGAAGAATACCATGGCTGATATCTCCGACCAAAACAACTAAATCAGGATCGTCTTTCCCAATGGAAAGCATCGTATCGGCAAACTGCTGCCTTATTGCATTCAAGATAAAGCCTCCATGATGATATTGAACTCATCTTCATTGGGGATCCTGTGATGCCACTTGCCATGTCCCTGAAGCATCGCAACACCTTTCCCTTTAACTGTTTTGGCAATAATCGCCGTTGGCACACCTACAACAGGGAATTGTATATTCTTAATAGCAGCATCCAATTCCTTTTCAGAATGACCATCCACAATTGTCGTATCCCAGCCAAATGCCTGCCACTTTGCCGGTAGGTCATCATGTGGCATTAGAGTAGCACCGGAGCCATTCCAATCAACTATTACACAGAGTCGCCCTAGTTCAAGATTGGTACCCACATTCGCGGCTTCCCACACAGTCCCCTCATGGCATTCCCCATCTCCGACCAGGACAAAAACCCTATTGTCCATACCTCGCATTCTGAGACCTTGAGCAATTCCAACTGCAAATGGTAGTCCATGTCCAAGAGATCCAGTGGATGCTTCTATACCAGGTACTTTAGTACAGTCAGGATGTTCTCCCAGAACACCTCCTGGCCTGCAAAACATTGAAATTACTTCCTCAGTAATGAATCCATGTTTCTGCAATACCGCGTAAAGTGCCAAGCAACCATGTCCTTTGCTCAAGATAAAATAATCCCGATGGGACCAGTCTGGGTTCTTGGAATCAAATTGCAGATGCTGCCCATACAGAACATTCAAGATTTCTACAATTGAAAAGGCACTTGGGATATGCCCATCTTTGCCTTGCATAACCATCTGTACGATCTGTCTTCTCAAGTACTCATTCATAGTGATCACCTAACCATGTGGTCTTCTAACATCTTGCGATCTCATAGTCCAAAGAAACCCCTTCCCTGGCCCCCATCTATAGGAATGACCGATCCAACACAAAATGATGCATGCTCTGAACAGAGAAATGTCACCACATTCCCAACCTCATCCGGACGTCCAAAACGATTGATTGCCATTCTCTCCGCCAAGTATTTCTGGACATGGTCTGGTCGTTCCTCTGAAGCTACATCCCAATACCCTCCCTTGGTAAATACGGCCCCGGGCAGCACAGCAGTTACAATAATGCCATCAGCCGCAAGCACTCGTCCCATACTCCTGGCATAGGCAGTTAACGCTGCCTTCACAGAGCAATAGGGCACTGGCCCATGGTTCTCCATAGCGGAAATGGACGAAATGTGCACGATCCGCCCCCACTTTCTCTCTCTCATGGATGGAATGAGGAGCAGGTTGAGTTCAATTGCAACCTCCAAATTCAAACGCCATACACGTCTCCAATCGTCCTTCGAACAAAAAGGGTTCGTGATATCAAGTGTTCCTCCAAGGTTATGGACCACCGCATCTATTGGGCCAAACTCTAGCCTCTCCAAGTACTCAACTAGCTCACACGGTGCCTCATCTACAGCTAGGTCCATGGATACCCCCTGATGGCCCAACGCTTGCCCCCCCATTTGATGTACGAGACTTTCCACATCAGAATCAGTTCGTGAAACAACGGCTACACATGCGCCCTCACTTGCAAGGCAAAGGGAAATGGAATGCCCAATACCACGACCAGCTCCGGTAACCAAGACATGCTTACCCTTTAGCCCAAGTTCCATATAGGTCATTCCTTCCTGTACAATACGTCAAATACTAGGTTAGGTGATGTGAAATGGATATAGAATATGGCGAGGTCGCTTTTCGAGCAGCTTGTTCATAATCGGTTTAAAATTGTCCACGGCCGTAATGAATACAGATGCATCCTCTAAGTCATTAGCGCACTTCGAATGTCGGATAACGACTGGCAGATTGCTATAGTACATACCATCCTTATTGGGATCATCATCCAATATGGCAGTCAGCAGTGAAAGGTTATTGTTAAGATGATACGCTAGGACTGGTAGCATTTGTGCAGCGCCATAACCATATACACATGTTCCCTCAAATGACTTGAGCACCTCGTTGGCTGCTGCAAGCTCCTTTCTGAAAGTAACATACCTCTCACCAATTGATATCGAATCAATTTCCGGTAATGGTTCCTCACCATATCTTGTATACAGCCCGTTTTTCTTGGAAAAGGCTATGAGCAACGCTCCCCAATCATGATAGTTTTCTCGATGAGCGACATATACACAGCCCACTTCATCAAGTAATCGCCTGAAGGAATTTTCTGAGAAATATTGCAGATGCTGATGAAATACCTGATCAAATCGGAACCTTCTAACCAAAGATTCAAACCCAGGCACCTCAAACAGGAAAACTGCATCTGGCGCCGCAACATCAACGAGTTTCTTCAATACAGATCGGGGATGCCAGATATGCTCCAATGTATGCCTGCAGATGATTAGATCAGGTGGCACATCTAGCACAGAGGAGAGATCTACATCTTCCACGGCAGCCCCAACAACCGTCACCCTCCTATCACTAATCTCTTCTTCTCGACAAGCCCATATCGGATCAATGCCCACGAGTCGATCTGCATTGCTACGCAGTTGATCAAGCAAGTACAGATCATTGCAGCCGAGATCCACGACGCAATTGAAATGGTCCTTGCAAGCTATCTCACGCAACATTGACAAGAACAAAGCAGTCCCGTGGCGTGCAACGGCGCTGGACGAACTACGAAAGCTGTAATTGTCCTCATAGAGCAGACGAGGTGACACCTGCTTAGCAAGTTGTGCGTGTCCACACCTTCCACAAATCAATAGGTCCTGATCGATACCACCTACAGTCTCACTTTTAATCTCTCTACAATACGTGTCAGTCAAAGGCAAAGACGGTAGCTGAATAGCAACATCCAACTGTATACTACTACAGACTGCACATGACTCCCTTTGAGCAACTATCATGGTATTATGGTCTATGTACATATTCCAAAGGCTCTTTCTGAATCTCACTCCAATTCTCATTCACCCAGGCAACTACCTGCGATAGGCCAATATCTAGTGAAATCATCGGGGCCCAACCGAATTCTTGTCTCGCCCGGCTAGAATCGATCACATAGGCAGAATCCTGTCCCAGCCTTTCTGGTACTATAACTGTGGATTCCTCAAACTCACGTCCTATCAACTCGCATATCTTCTTCACCACATCACATACTGCATATCCTGCACTTGGTGATAGATGATAGATGCTCCCAAGACTCCCATTTTCTAATGCAGCCAGCTCACCGCGAGAAACGTCTCTAATGTTAATATAGGACTTGACTGCTTTCCCTCCACCATGCAATTCAATCTTTCTTCCCGATTTGAGATAGATGACACTTCGAGGGATTATCTTGAATAGTTGTTGGTGAGCCCCATATACATTGGTTGAGCGAATCATTATCAGTGGAAATTGGTAGTTTTTTACGAATGTGAATAAGAGAAGATCTGCCGCAGCCTTTGAGGCTGCATAAGGGGTACTGGGATCTAGTGGTGCTGATTCTGTGACTGTCCCCTCGCAGGTACCATAGACCTCTGGTGAAGAGATGTGCATGTACCGCTTGAGGTAATCACGTCGCCTTAAGACATCCACAAGCTTCGACAATGCAACGACATTGGTTTGTAACCACTGATCAGGATGATCCCAACTGGGTCCAACTTCACTTTGCGCCGCGAAGTTGACGACATACTCAGGTTGGAAAGAGTCCAGCAAGTCAATTATCTCTGACATCTGATCGTTCAGATCACGCTGATAGAAAGTGAACTTGGCACCATTGCGTCTCTTATAGGGGAGGAAAATAGGATTCTTCTCCGGCGACCGGCTCAAACCAATGACCTCATTCCTCTCATCGTCAAGGAGAAGATCGATGAAGTCACTTCCCGAAAACGAATTACTCCCAATCACTGCAATTCTTCGTCCGTCTGACATACCAGAGTCACTCCTCACCCACATAATTCAGACTATCTCAGAATGGACCAGTGAAAGACATATCCGGAACATCAAGCGGCACAGAAAAATTCGACTCCGGAACATGTCCATCACCAGCTAGCCCCAGCATCTCTCTGGCAGCAATTAAGATGTGAATGGACCGAGGATAGTAGTGTTTTGACAACGCTGGACTTGTTGGCACAGGACAGTCAGGAAGAGCCACGCGTATTGGGGGACTCTTTAGATCACGGAAGGCCTCCTCAGCAACACGTGCTACTACCTCACTACTAAATCCAACACTTTTCCATCCGGTGTCCGCTACAATCAGACGGCCTGTCTTTCTTACCGATTCCAGAATCAACGCATTGTCCAATGGCCGTAGAGTACGGATATCTATGACTTCCGCAGTTGCACTCTCTAACATCAACATCTCCGCCGCTCGTAGGGCTTCAATTGTCATTAGGGATGTGCCTACAATTGTGACATCATCTCCCTCTCTAACAATCCTAGATTTACCGATAGGCACGCGATACACTCCCTCTGTTACATCTGCTTTTATGTTATATAACCAGCGATGTTCAAGGAAGATTACCGGATTGTCATCCTCAACACTCGAGATGAGCAATCCCTTGGCATCGTAGGGCGTCGTAGGCATCACAACCTTTAACCCCGGGACATGTGCAAACCAAGCCTGTAGACTCTGGGCGTGCTGAGGACCCTGTCCCCAACCACGACCGATAATCATTCTCACGACAAGAGGAACTCTCACCTGCCCACCAAACATATAGTGCCAATTGGCAGCTTGATTGACGATTTGCTCCATGGCCAGTAGAGCAAAATCAATTCGTTGATGCGTTATTACAGGTCGCATTCCGACGAGAGCAGACCCTATCGCCACACCCGTCATTGCATTCTCAGACGCAGGCATATCCATAACACGCTGATCGCCGTATTTTTGCTGGAGCCCCAACGTGCTACCGAATACCCCCTTGGGATCGGGCACACCAAGACCCATAATGTATACTGACGGGTCCTTAGCCATGCACAAATCTATCGCCTCATTGATGGCCTGATGAAACAGTAGTTCTCTGCTCATCAACTGACGCTGTCCTCACAAAGATTAGATGGGGCATATACATGATCCATAAGGAACTGTGATTCAGGAAAGAGACTCATTTTCGCATAGACAATCGCCTCTTCCAGCTCCACTTCTAATTGATGCTCCATTTCCTCGAAATCCTGGTAGGACAGACCATTCTCTGCTAGTAGCCGGTTCCTCATTAAATCAACAGGGCAACGGTTCTTCCACTCCATGAATTCGCTCTCTGGGCGGTATCCCAGATTATTGTCATAATAAGGACCACAATGTTCCCGCCAGCGATAGGTTCTAAACTCCAAGAAAGTGGGGCCATCCCCTCTCCTAGCCTTACTAACTGATCGTTCCGCTATCTCATAAACCTCGGTAACAGTATTTCCATCTCCCTGGTGGCTCTCCATACCATGTCCTTTAGCCAATTCAAAGATCTCTCTGCTGTCTGGCTGGCGGACTGCGAGTGGAGAGTATACGGAATACATGTTGTTCTCACATACAAAGACAATAGGCAGATTCTTTAAAACGGCGAAATTGAGGCTTTCGTGAAATACTCCTTCCTCAGTTGCACCATCACCGAGAAATGCTACAGTTACCCTATCTTCACCTCGCATCACACTTGCCAAAGCGGCTCCAAGCGCAATAGCTATCGTGCTACCAACAATAGGCGCAGCACCAAGAAAGCCAGTACCAAGGTCAATGAGATGCATCGATCCCCCCTTACCACGACAGCACCCTGTGGCCTTTCCATACAGCTCCGCTATCATAGCCTTGAGGTCTCCCCCCTTGGCCAGGTAGTGCCCATGCGATCGGTGATTGCTCAAGACATAGTCCATATTATTAAGGCTGGCACACACGCCTACAGCAACAGCCTCCTGCCCAATACACAGATGCACTGGACATCTCATTTCCTGCTCTGGATAGAGCGCAGCAATCCTCTCCTCAACTCTGCGAATACGTAGCATCTGATAGTAAAAGTATTTAAGAGTTTCTGCGTCCACTGATCCACCTACCTACGCGAGGTGTAGGTCCTGCATCATTCTGATGTTGTAGTAGCGACTGTCTGTCATCGCACCTGGTATTTTGTCAGATTGAAAAGCACACACAAGATCCGAGACAGCGTCTTCAATGGAATGACAGGGTACAAAGCCCAGCTCGTTCTTTATCTTCTCAGATGAGATGTGATATGAACGATTATCGTTAGTTGGTGTTTTAGTGATCTCCACATCATCTCCCACTACACTGCTTACGATTTCTGCAATCTCACTTACAGTATGGTTCTCATATCCCGCGTTGAACACCTTACCGTCAATAGCTTCATCTGCCCACTGTAGTGCCTGAACATATAGGTCTGACATATCTTCAATGTGGATATTGGGGCGCAACTGATCGCCGCCCAATACGGTAATTTTCCTATTGTTCACTGCATGGTTTGTTAGGATGTTTACGGTGAGGTCGAATCGCATGCGAGGAGAGTATCCACACACTGTAGCAGGACGAAGGATTAATGTGACAAAGCCTGGCGATCTTTCCCTCAATAAAGCTTCTTCACACATAGCCTTGTATTTCGAATAATCCGTTAGTGGTTCTAGCTTCATTTCCTCAGTGACATTTGCTACCTCTTTGATTCCATACACACTGGAACTTGAGGCATAGATGAATCTTTTCACTCCACAACTCTTGGACACATCTACAAGACCAAGAAAGGCATCATAGTTGATAGACTTACCCAATTCTGGGTCCAATTCAAAACTTGGATCATTGGAAATACAAGCAAGATGAATAACAGCATCAACACCAGGCATAACCCGTTCTAAGAGTGCACGATCTCTAATATCGCCCTTAACCTGCAATAGAGACGGATGGTCCTTGACATCAGCAAGAACATCATCACCATAGATATATAAATCCAGGACCTTGACTTTATAGCCCTGTTTCAAAAGCTTGGGGACAAGCACAGCTCCAACGTAACCTGCACCGCCAGTCACCAATACTTGCTGAATTGCAGTCATAACCCTCCTAAACACAATCGGATAAGGACAGCTATTTCAACAACGAAACTATGTGTTTCGACAGAGATACACGTTCAATCGGTGTACTGTTACAGACAGTTGCTACTGCTTCAGCACCAACCACATTGCCCACAAACCCCAACATCTCTATGGGGGCACCCTGCGCGGCATATAGAGAACTTATAGATAGGAACGCATCTCCTATTCCAATCCGATCTACAACCTGATTAGCAAATGCAGGAACCTCAAAGAATCCATCATCCCTGTGATAGCAAATACAACCCTGTTTCCCTTGTGTGACGACCAATCGCTCGCAATCAAGCTTTCTGGCCATATCCAACATAATCCTTCGCAGATCGCCATCACGATCCCGAGCATCCAACCGTATCTCATGGTTGGCAATACAAATGTAATCAGCCCTGGAATACTTGGAGACGGAGTTGAATCCCCTATTTCCAGCATTAGCCTGAGCATTTACTACTAGGAAACGCGATTGATCGCAGAGAAGGTCTATTGCCTCCTTTACTAACATCCCATGACCATAATCAACTACTATCACTACATCATATAAAGGGAGAAGTGCCAACATACTTTCACAGAGTTCCCTGTTTTCCAACATACTCAATTCTTGATCATTCATCACATAGACTTCAAAGAGCTTCTGCATCAGATAACCCTCAACAAAACGTCGTTTAATG
>JAXHVC010000133.1:0-7085 GCA_034189315.1 Chloroflexota bacterium
CTGGTCAGCCACCTCCCGATGACATTGTGACGCAGTCTCCTTGACGCGGAATTTGTTATTTAGATATTGTTATGAGAAGGCTGGACGTACTAGATTATGTTAGACTGTATTCTAGACATTGGAGACAATGAACAATGATGAAGAGGCTGGGATATACTTTCAGGATAATGGTTTTGCTGGCTTTGCTAGCTCTAATGACGATATCAATGGCTTGCTCTTTAGACGATTGGCGTGGTGGTGGCTGAGAGCCTGACGAGGATAACTCCACCGTGAGTATCACGGCGAATTACAATAGTGACATGTAAAACTAGAGTTTTAGATATGGTTAAGTGATCCCGATGCTACTGTGTGATCATTAGAGAGATTATCACAGTAGCATCGAATTGTTTTATCAAGGCAACTTAGACACGAGCTGTGGAGAGGACAATGTCGGATAGATCAGCAGACCTCATTCTTCACAATGCTAGGGTGATTACATTGGTAGAGGCTCTCCCTTTCGCAGAAATGGTGGCTATCAAGAATGGAAAGATACATGCGCTTGGTGATGCGTATGAAGTAGATATATTCAGAGGTGCAGAAACCAAACTAATTGATTGTGAGGGCGGGGCAATCATTCCTGGTTTCAATGATGCACATTGTCATCCATTGGGTTTTGCTACAACACTGCTATATATCGATTGCTCTTCACCTGAGGTCCGGAGTATTTCAGATATACAGAGAAACATTCATGGCCATGCGCGGTTGGTGGCTGGGGGGCGATGGATAAGGGCAGCTCAATATAACGAGACACAACTTTCTGAAAAGAGACATCCAACATGTTGGGAACTGGATATGGCTGCTCCTAATCACCCTGTCATCCTAATCCACGCCTCTGGTAACTATTGTGTGTTGAACAGTATGGCCTTGCGTATGGTAGGAATAACCAAGGAAACTCCAGATCCTCCCGGTGGGCATATCGGACATGACGAAGTAACTGGGGAAGTCAATGGGTTTATATCGGGGAGGAATCCGTATGTAGAGAATGGTGTGCCTCCAGTAGACCAGGAGGAGCTTCGGCATGGTATGAGCCTAGCCACTAGAACTTATCTCTCTCAAGGGATCACATCTGTCCAGGATACCACTTGGTCAAACACTATGAGCCATTGGGATTTTTATCGTTCACTCAAGGAGACCAATATATTTATTCCTCGAATCACTATGATGGTGGGCATCAATTCTCTTGAGGAGTTTCGGGCCAATGGTATGGTTACTGGGACTGGAGATAGCCATCTGCGATTAGGGGGTGTGAAGATCGCTTTGGATGAGAGCACTGGATGTGCCCACCCTCCTCAGGATGAGTTGAATATGCATGCCTTGCGGGCACACAGAGCTGGATTTCAACTAGCTCTACACATAGGTGATGTACAAGCGTTACAGTCTGCATTAGAGGCACTGCAGCATATTACTAAGAATGATCCAAATCCCATATATCGTCCCCGGCTGGAGCATTGTGCAATCTGTCCAATCGACTTGGTCCCCAAAATCCAATCATTTGGGGCGATGGTAGTAACTCAACCTTCGTTTCTTTATTACCTTGGAAAGAGTTTTCGCAAGGATATACCTGCACAACAACAAATGTGGCTATATCCCTTGAGATTGTTTAAAACCCACAGGGTGATTACGGCTGCCAGCTCTGATTCACCTTTATTCTCCTGTAATCCACTGGTTAGCTTGTATGCAGCTGTGACCAGAAGAGATAAATGGGGACATCCTATTGCTCCAGGTGAGGCATTGGATGTGCTTGATGCCCTAAGAATGTATACACAGTGGGCGGCCTACGCATCTTCTGAAGAAGAGATAAAAGGTGTAATCGGGCGTGACTCTTTAGCTGACCTAGTGGTTTTGGATGGCGATCCCACTCGAGTTGAGCCTGGGGGATTAAAGGACCTTAAAGTCGTCCGAACCATCATAGGCGGTGAGGTGGTGTGGGAAGGGTAGTGGGGCTCCTCTAGCTGGCCTTAATGCTAGACCGTCTTAGAATTCCACAAACAATACTTTCGGTACACGAATGGCGATCTTGTGCTCAACGTGTCAACGGGTATTGAATATCATATTCTCACAGAGGTACTGAGCTTCTTGCCCATCATAGCCAATAAGGAGACGCTGTCATGTCCGTATGGCGTATGTGACTTCTCCCACCACAACACATGCAATTACTATGCCTGACAGTCCGATCAGAATCCAACCCCATAAGGGAAGACTATTGGATGGAGGTATATCAGAGTTGTCAGGAGAGGTGATATTGTGCTTCTGTTCGGAAGTCATCTCTGGATAGTGCAAAATAGTACCCATACCACCGACAGCGAAGATGTCTTTCTCTGAGCTTCCCCAAATACCCTCCAAATGTGACGTGCCACAATCCAACCATGTCCACATGATTCCATCGTATTGCCAAATTCCCGAACGGTCTACAAAGAATACTTCTTTGGCGGAACTGCCCCAAATAGCATTTACACCTGAATGCTCTCGCAGTACAGGGTTTAGGAAAGGGACTGATGCCCAGTCCTGGCAGGTGCGACTAAAATTCTTGCCATCATAGTAGAGAACAGCACTCTGGCCTGATGATGGTCCCCATGGTTCTGCTATCACAATGCCATCCTCAGGGACATACATGCAAGATCCTGCAAAAAAGATATCGGAGGCACTACTTCCCCAAACTGCATGGAAACCGTATCCGGTAATGTCTTCAGGGAGCTCGATCCTGGCCCACACAGATCCATCATAGTGAAGGATGGTGCCCCCGTACCCCACGGCGAAGACATTATCAGGAGAACTTCCCCACACACCCTTCAGCCATGAGTCTGCGTCAGAAATCATGGAATTCCATTTGTCCCCGTCGTAGTGCAAAATGGTGCCGTCCTCGCCAACTGCAAAGACATTGTCTGAGGAACTCCCCCATACACTGTAGAGTATGCTCGGTTGAGATGCTATGGTGGTCCAGGTTTCTCCGTCGTAATGTAGTATTAAGCCAATCCTGGGGCCAACAGTAGTATAAGACCTTGATCCATCATCGTTTACTTTCTCATCATATCCAAGATCGTATCCCACCACGAATACATTTTCAGAAGAGGTTCCCCAGATGGCCTCAAGTGAAATTGCACCCCGGTTTGGCAGCCCGCTGTCCATTTGGGTCCATACGGTCCCATTGAAATGTAGGATGATGCCTCCTTCCCCTACAGCAAAGACATCAGTTGGTGAGCTGCCCCAAATAGCGTTAAGGTTAGCAGTGCTTCCTGTGCTCTCATATACAGGTGTCCAAACACTGCCATCATAATGGAGTATGGTACTACGAAGTCCAGCAGCGAAAACATTGTTGGGTGAACTGCCCCAGATACCGCGAAGTTGTTCTGTTATATCCATTTGCATTGGTGTCCACGCACTGCCATCATAGTGGAGGATGACATTTGTGCCTAATCGCCAATCATGACCCAAAGCAAAGACATCTGTGCCAGAAGTGCCCCAGACATCCTCAAGCCATTCATCGGTGCCACTGGCCATCGGAGTCCAGTCGCTGCCATCATAGTGAAGGATGGTGCCCCGTACCCCACGGCGAAGACATTAGAGGAGGAGCTGCCCCAGCCTGCTTTCAACGTTCCTGTAAAATCAGAAGACATAGAGCTCCAGGAATCCCCATCGTAATGCATGATGGATCTTCCACTAGTACCTCTTCCTACAGCGAAGACATTGTCGGAGGAAGTGCCACACACATCGTATAACATACTTCCAGAGACATAGTCTTGTTCTTCCCAACTTGTACCGTTATAGTGCCAGATACTGCTCATGCTTGAACCATATCTGGTCATCCCTCCTACTACGAAGACATCTTGATGAGAGCTGCCCCAGACACCCGAAAATGAGAACGCAGGAGTAGTTGTGATAAAGGTGTCGTACTGATGGATAAGCTCCATGGTCTCCATCTTACTCCAACTCCACCCGTTGAAGTGGAGGATCGTTTCGTCATTACCAACGGCAAATACATCTGTTCCAGATGTGCCCCACACATCATTGAGGTCTAATGGAGTGCCACTGTCCATAGGAGTCCAGCTATTGCCATCATAGTGGAGAATGGTGCCATGGCTTCCCACTGCAAATATATCATCCATTGCACTGCCCCATATAGCGTTTATATAGTTTCCATGAGGTTGTGGGTAGTGCCAACCCCATCCATCTGGACTATCCATTAAAACTGCAGAGACTCTTGGTGAAAATGGAACAAGGAATCCCAAGACCGCTATCAAGATGGCGATCCTTATTACACCTATTCTCATTGTTGATCTCATTTTATTCCTCCTGAAATAAACAGTGCCTCCTACACCCCACACTGAGAATGGGGTTGACATCAATATCAATATGCAGGTGGTTCGATCATCATGGACATTACATATATATACGCTTAATTATGGCAAAAAGTTCAGAATGCGATGGTGTCATAAGAAAGAACTGACTGCCTAGTGATAATCTAGCCGAACTACGATATGTGTTTAGCTTATAATCCCCCTATTTGCCACCGGGATAAAGTATCTTTTTAGTAAAAATCGATTTTCCCCTCTTGACAATGATTCGATATTGGACTAAAATTATCCAACTTTGAAATGGGACTATTTTACTCCAATATGCCTGATGGAACGCATCACATTGAGTACGAAAGTTCCGATCGAACAAGATATAGGAGGTATGCAGGAGAATAGTGGACATCATAAGAAGTGACACAGACTATGCTTTAAGGGCACTGGCTCATTTAGCTTTACATAAAGATAATGGTCCGATTGCTGCAAAGGCATTGGCTTCTGCTGAGGATATTCCTGAGGATTTTATATATAAACTGCTACGGAGTTTGACCAAGGCTGGTCTGGTTGAGAGTTACATGGGAGCCCAAGGGGGCTTTGCACTGGCTCGGGATCCTTCCAAGGTCACTTTGTTGGAGGCAGTTGAGGCTATTCAGGGGCCAATCACGGTACGCAAATGCCTCTTAGGCAAAGATAGTGCATGTCCCAGACACCAGACATGCCCATTATCAGCAAAGCTGGAAGGTCTGCAATGTGCTGTGGACCAGTTTATGACGAAAATCACGCTTTCAGAGATATTGGAGTCCTTGAAATCCTAGGTGTCACATGGTTCAGGGATCAGTGATAGTAATGCAATAAGTTTCTATAAAGGTGCTGGTTTGGAGACGCATTATACAGAAAATCAAAAAGAGGGTCTTTCCAGATTCGATGAGAGGAGGGATAAATGTTCTCAACATCAAGGTGTCCAGGTCAAGAACTAAGAGAGGTTACCGCAGAGCTACACCCATGTCCCACTTGTGGGCATGAGGTCGAGATATTTTCATTTGAGGTTAGATCAAGATGCCATGAGTGTGGCACCATGGTGTTTAAGGAAGCTATTCCCTCCTGTGTGGAATGGTGTGCTGCGGCTCGCAAGTGCCTTGGAGAGGAACGATGGCAGGCTCTTAAGGGGGATGACAATGACTAGGAGCTAGTGATAGGGAAGAAACTATCTCTAGAATGAGTTCGATGGATTGGATTTAGATCGTTGTACTGGCTCTGATAACTGGTACTAGGTGAATTAGATATCACAATGGAGGTGACGAATGACCACCAGAGTGGCTAGGGAGATAGTAAAGATCGATGAGGATAAATGTAACGGTTGTGGAGTATGTATTCCAGCTTGTGCTGAGGGTGCCCTTCAGCTCGTTGATGGCAAAGCCAGGTTGATTGGTGATAAGTATTGTGATGGATTGGGTGCATGTCTTGGGGAATGTCCTCAAGGGGCAATAACCATCGAGGAACGGGAGGGTGAAGAGTTCGACGAAGAGGCGGTAAAGCGTAATTTAGAAGCGAAGCAAGCTGTTCAGGAGGAACTCCCTTGTGGTTGTCCTTCTACAGCGGTTACCCAGTTCGAGAAGTGTGAATCTGCGCAACCACATGAGGCTGGTACATGTTGTGCTCAGTCGATGTTAGGCCATTGGCCAGTCCAACTTACATTAGTGCCCCCTGAAGCACCTTTTCTAAAGGGCGCAGATGTTGTACTGGCGGCGGACTGCGTACCATTCGCCTATGGCAGTTTTCACAATGATTTCATAAGGGATCACGCGTTGCTAGTGGCTTGCCCTAAACTAGATGATTTCAAAGTACATCAAGCCAAGTTAACTGAGGTTCTCAAACGGTCTGGATTAAAGAGTATCACTGTAGTACATATGGAGGTGCCTTGCTGCTCCGGTCTGTTGCATATGGCCAAGCAGGCCATAAGTGCCAGCAGGAAAGACATACCGCTTAGAGAAGTGACCGTGGGTATAAAAGGTGACTTGTTGTAATCTGACAGATGCTGATGTTCGGGTGAAAGAGATACCCATACTGGTGGTTTGGTATATAAAAGTAATGAAACGTTAGCAGCGGGTAATCTGATATCCTGATACTAGTCATAAAAACTTATAGACAGTACATAAGGAGGAACAAAGCATAATGTTTTGCTATCAATGTGAACAGACATCAAAGGGAACTGGATGTACGACTGCGGGGGTATGTGGAAAGAACGAAGATATTCAAAGCTTACAAGATACTCTATTGTTTGGTTTGAAAGGTATGGCAGCTTACGCATATCATGCTCGCCAACTGGGATATACCGATGCAGAGTTAGATGCCTTTCTTGAGGAGGCACTATTTGCAACTCTAACAAATGTGAATTTTGATCAGAACATGCATATTGCCTATGTACTTAAATGTGGAGAAATGAACCTTCGTGCTATGGAGCTGCTTGACAAGGCTCATACTACAAGGTTTGGTAATCCGACTCCCACGACTGTCACAGTGGGAACAATGGCAGGCCCTGGGATCCTGGTTACAGGACATGATTTGCTTGATCTGTATGAATTGCTCAAGCAGACGGAGGGGACTGGTGTCAATGTCTACACTCATGGAGAGATGCTACCGGCGCATGGATATCCTGAACTCAAGAAGTTTAAACATTTAGTGGGACACTATGGAGGAGCATGGCAAAAGCAAAAGGATGAGTTTGTGGTGATTATAATTGCCCCCGAAAACTCCTCA
>JAXHVC010000134.1:0-31658 GCA_034189315.1 Chloroflexota bacterium
GGGATACACACCGGAAGCCATTAGGGCGTTTTGCGAACGTATTGGTGTGGCCAAGACTGATAGTACAATAGATATAGCCTTATTGGAGCACTGCATTAGAGAAGACCTCAACAAGCGAGCTCTACGAGTGATGGGGGTTCTCCGTCCGCTAAAGGTGATAATTGACAACTACCCTGAAGGACTGGTAGAGGAGATGGAGTGTGTCAATAACCCTGAAGATCCAGATGCTGGTACTCGAAGGGTTCCCTTCTCAAGGGTACTGTATATTGAGAAGGACGATTTTCGTGAGGATCCACCTAAGAAGTTTTTCCGACTCTTTCCTGGTAATGAAGTTAGGTTGAGATATGCCTATTTTGTTAAATGCATAAGTTTGGTAAAGGATGAAAACACAGGTGAAATCACTGAGGTACATTGTACCTATGATCCTGCTTCACGAGGGGGAGATTCTCCCGACGGGCGAAAGGTGAAAGGCACCATTCACTGGGTTTCGGCTTCTCATGCCATAGAGGCAGAGGTCCGTCTTTATGATAGGCTCTTTTCTGTTGAGATCCCGGGAGACGTCACAGTTGAAGGTGGCTTTATCAGCGTTTTGAATCAAGATTCACTAGATACAGTAACGGGGTTTCTTGAACCTAGCCTAGCCAATGCCGAACGGGGCAACCGCTACCAGTTTGAGCGGTTAGGCTATTTCTGTGTTGATTCGAAGGGGTCATCATCAGAAAAACTAGTATTCAATCGTACGATTGCCCTACGTGATTCATGGGCAAAGATAGAAGAAAAATCATAGTGGTTTAGATAGGTGTCTCGAAATGATAAAAGCCTCCATCAAACATACAAGTGAGGGAGGCTTTTGCTTTCTTCTTTTTTTGGTAGCGGGGGTTGGATTTGAACCAACGACCTTCGGGTTATGAGCCCGACGAGCTACCACTGCTCCACCCCGCGCTGTTAACTAAGTCTGCAAATCCAACCTGTGCTTTTACAAATAAATGGTATTGTCCTGGAGGGATGAACTAAGCCCTCGACCATTAGTACGGCTTAGCTGAATAGGTTACCCTACTTACACATGCCGCCTATCAAGCAAGTAGTCTACTTGCGGTCTTACTTCGCTCAAGGCGAATGGGAGATCTCATCTTGGGGTGGGCTTCGCACTTGAGATGCTTTCAGCGCTTATCCCTTCCAAACATAGCTACCCAGCGATGCCGTTGGCACGACAACTGGCACACCAGAGGTTTGTCCCTCCCGGTCCTCTCGTACTAGGGAGAGCTCCCCTCAAATCTCCTACGCCCACGACAGATAGAGACCGACCTGTCTCACGACGGTCTGAACCCAGCTCACGTACCGCTTTAATGGGCGAACAGCCCAACCCTTGGGACCTTATACAGCCCCAGGATGCGATGAGCCGACATCGAGGTGCCAAACCTTGCCGTCGATGTGAACTCTTGGGCAAGATCAGCCTGTTATCCCCGGGGTAGCTTTTATCCGATAAGCCACGGCCCTTCCACACAGAGCCGTAGGATCACTTTGCCCGACTTTCGTCCCTGCTCGACTTGTTGGTCTCACAGTCAAGCTCCCTTATGCCAATGCACTCGACGGGTGATTTCCATCCACCCTGAGGGAACCTTTGGGCGCCTCCGTTACCTTTTAGGAGGCGACCGCCCCAGTCAAACTACCCACCAGGCACTGTCCCCTAGCTTGCTCTAGGGTTAGAACCAAAATCCAACAAGAGTGGTATTTCACCATTGGCTCCACCCAGACTGACGTCCAGGCTTCACAGCCTCCCACCTATCCTACACATGTCAGACCCTAATCCAGTGCCAAGCTATAGTAAAGCTCCACGGGGTCTTTTTGTCCCGTCGCGGGTAACCCGCATCTTCACAGGTACTTCAATTTCACCGAGTCCCTCGTTGAGACAGCGCCCAAGTCGTTACACCTTTCGTGCAGGTCGGAACTTACCCGACAAGGGATTTCGCTACCTTAGGACCGTTATAGTTACGGCCGCCGCTCACCGGGGCTTCAGTTCAGAACTTCGCCTCCCGAAGGAGACTAATCCCTCCCCTTAACCTTCCGGCGCTGGGCAGGTGTCAGCCCCTATACTTCAGCTTACGCTTTAGCAGAGACCTATGTTTTAGTTAAACAGTCGCCTGGGCCTTTTCTCTGCGGCCTCCCATCAGGAGGCACCCCTTCTTCCTAAGTTACGGGGTCAACTTGCCGAGTTCCTTAACGAGGGTTATCTCGAACACCTTGGGGTACTTACCCCAGCCTACCAGTGTCGGTTTACGGTACGGGCGCTCACAATCAAACTAGGGGGCTTTTCTAGACAGCGTAGACTAGGCTGAATCGCTTTGGGTCTCCCCTCTACTTCCTCCCCAACCGAAATTGGGGCGACGCACCATGTCCAATAGGCACGCTCAGCTTATCTTCCTGTGTCCCCCTCCTAGCTTAGCGAAAATGAGCGGTGCTGGAATATTAACCAGCTGTCCATCGCCTACAGCTCTCGCTCTCGGCTTAGGCCCGACTAACCCTACGCCGATTAACGTTGCGTAGGAAACCTTAGGCTTACGGTGGGCGTGTTTTTCACACACCTTAACGCTACTCATGCTGACATTCTCACTTCCTTCCGCTCCACCATACCTCACGATATAGCTTCGACGCTGAAAGGAACGCTCCCCTACCGCTCCTCGGAATCCCGAGGAACCCATAGCTTCGGTTGTGGGCTTGAGCCCCGTTACATTATCGGCGCAGAATCACTTGACCAGTGAGCTATTACGCACTCTTTAAATGGTGGCTGCTTCTAAGCCAACATCCTGGCTGTCTGAGTAATTCCACATCCTTTTCCACTTAGCCCACTTTAGGGACCTTAGCTGATGGTCTGGGCTGTTTCCCTCTCGACTATGGAGCTTATCCCTCACAGTCTCACTCCCAGGCTGAAAGCAACGGCATTCGAAGTTTGGTTGAGCTTGGTAACCTCTCGGCCCCTAACCCATCCAGTGCTCTACCTCCGCAGCTCATCACCTGAGGCTGCACCTCAATGCATTTCGGGGAGAACCAGCTATCTCCGAGTTCGTTTGGCATTTCACCTCTACCCACAGCTCATCCTACAGTTTTGCCACACTGAGAGGTTCGGACCTTCACCTCGAGACTATCGAGGCTTCATCCTGGCCATGGGTAGCTCACCCGGTTTCGGGTCTGATTCACGCCACTTTCTGACTAGCAGAAACGCCCTATTCAGACTCGCTTTCGCTGCGGCTCCGCAATTCCAATTGCTTAACCAGCGACGTAAATCAACTCGCCAGCTCATTCTTCAATAGGCACGCCATCACACAGAGAGAAGCGAGAACACCGCTGAGACAAAGAGACAAGCTCAATGTCTCTAAGTGATCTTGCTGCTATTCCCTCTTATGCTCTGACCGCTTGTAGGCATACGGTTTCAGGTACTATTTCACTCCCCTCCCGGGGTACTTTTCACCTTTCCCTCACGGTACTAGTTCACTATCGGTCACCAGGGTATTTAGCCTTGGAGGGTGGTCCCCCCTGCTTCCCACCGGATTCCACGTGTCCGGTGGTACTCAAGGTCAACAGCCAGAGGTTTATCTCTTTCGCCTACGGGACTATCACCCTCTTTGGTAGCCCTTTCCAGGGTCTTTTAGCTAAAGATAAACTTTCTAACTCTGTGTTTCACCTTGGGATGAAACTGCTGTGCCTTACAACCCCCTGAAGGTATAAACCCCAAGATCGCTCTCCCTCCAGGGTTTGGGCTCTTCCCCTTTCGTTCACCACTACTCAGGGAATCTCTGTTGATTTCTTTTCCTCGGGATACTAAGATGTTTCAGTTCTCCCACTTACCTCTACTTGGCCTATGTGTTCAGCCAAGAGTCCTTCGATTTTATCGAAGGGGGTTGCCCCATTCGGGTATCCCCGGCTAAGCTTGCTCGACAGCCCACCGGGGCTTTTCGCAGTCCTGCTGCGCCCTTCTTCGGCCCTTGGTACCAAGGCATCCACCGTATGCCCTTACTAGCTTAGTCTAACTCCGCTCCAGAGACAATACCAATATTCACTTATTAAGGTGCTAAAATCAAGAGCGGCTTAGTATATGCTAAGCCGCTCCGCCTAGACTATACCAAATCAATAAAAACTCTTAATTGCTAACTAACTTACCATTGCCATTCATTAGCGTGCCTAGTATAGATTACTCGTTGCTGCGTGTCAAGTCTTCAAAAAGACCTTGCACATAGCTGGCATAAATATGTTGGTGAGAGGTGTCGGTGAGATCGCTATAGAGAGGGGTAATTGATATATTAGAGTTTCTTATTGCTCCTACGTCAGTGCCACCTACATCATTCCACTGAGGAGTTCCACGAGTAATCCAATAGTATTTCCTCTTGCCATCGTGTCCTTCAGTTAGAATGTCTTGATACTGCCTACGAGCTAGTCGCGTAATATCTATACCCTTGATGGAAGAAATGGGCTTATTTGGAATATTTACGTTTAGAAAAGCCGTCGAAGTTGATCGGGTATTCACGAGTCTTGGGGCAAGCAGTGCAGCTAGCTGTGCAGCTACTTCGAAGTGCATCCTCTTACCAAGTTCTACAGACAGTGCTACTGCAGGTAATCCCTGAAAGTGCCCTTGCATAGCAGCACCAACGGTTCCTGATAGAATAACATCATCACCAAGGTTTGCCCCTTCGTTAATGCCACAGAAGACTATATCGATCGGATCCTTGAGGAGTAACCTAAGCGCTACGATAATACTATCGGACGGTGTGCCCTCTACAGCATAGGCTTTGATTCCAGGAATATAGGGGTTTACCTCAGAGAGCCGTATGGGCTGGTGTAGAGTAATACCTGCCCCCACTGCGCTTTGTTCCCTATCCGGAGCTACGATGATCACCTCCCCAACCTTGCGCAAACTGTCGGCCAATGCCCACAGTCCAGGTGCCCTAATTCCATCATCGTTGCTTACTAGTATCCTCGTGAGCTACCTCCTAGATTGAGATATGCTCCAGTATAACATGCGAATATATATGATGTCTGAGCACATTACACGTAGCTCTATCCAAGAGATAGTGTTTTGCGACTTGAGGTTTATGCCTTGACGCTAGATAGCGGTTGGAAGTATCATCAAATCCTAATGAGGTTTCAGGAAAAGCTTGATCGGGCGATTAGCCAAAACAAGAGTATGGTTTGTGTGGGCCTGGATCCAGATCCTAAGTTGATGCCTGATATGGGCATCCTCGAATTCAATAGGGCCATTATCGAAGCTACCATGCACGTGGCTTGTGCTTATAAGTTAAACTTTGCATTCTATGAGGTTTTGGGAGCGGAGGGAATGGCTATACTGGAGGAGACTCTAAAGTGTATACCTCCACATATCCCGACTATAGGTGATGCCAAGCGTGGCGATATTGGTAATACCTCCAGGATGTATGCCAAGGCAATATTTGAAACTATGGGTTTTGATGCTACTACCGTTAATCCCTATCTTGGCTTTGATTCTGTCGATCCATTTCTTAAGTATGAAGATAATGGAGTATTCATATTGTGTCGCACATCCAATCCTGGAGCACATGACTTCCAGGATCCATTATTTGGGGTAGTGGCACAGAAGGCAAAGGAATGGAATTATAATGGAAATGTTGGATTAGTAATGGGGGCAACATATCCAAACGAACTGAAGGACGTGCGATCTAATTGTCCTGGTATGGTTCTCTTGATTCCTGGTCTGGGCCCTCAAGGCGGCGATCCTAAGCTGGCTGTTCGTAATGGATTAGATATCAATGGTTCCGGTGCTATATTCGCGTTCTCCAGGCAGATATTATATGCATCTAATGGCGTAGATTTTGCTCAGGAGGCGCAGAAGTCCGCTGAGACTTTGCGACAGCAAATAGAATCGTTGATTTGATCAGTTTAATGACGATACCCTATAAAGCGTAATATAGCTCGATGTCCAAAGGTGATTCTAATGTACCCATAACACCTTGCATTTTATGTCAGGTTGTAATTCAATAGCCCAAGTGGGCTAAGGAGGTATTGGGATGCCTGAAGAAGTTGAGATTGGAAAGGTGAGCGCTTTCTTTGCCAAACCGGTTGTGGCAGGTATTGAGTTAGCAGCAGAGCTAAAGGTAGGCGACAAGATCCTGATCAAGGGACATACTACAGATTTGGAATGTGTGGTTGATTCAATGCAGATCGATAACGCGCAAGTTCAAGAAGCCAATGCAGGTGATGTGATTGGCATCAAGGTCCCTGATCGAGTTAGACAAGGTGATACGGTGTTTAAGGTGAAGGACTAAATCGATCAATCCTAGATGATATCTTTAACCTTCAACTCATTGAGTTCTTGTTGGGAGAGACCAAGCTCCTGACAGTAGATAGCCGTATTATGCTCTCCTAATAAAGGGGCTCGGTGGTGGAGTTGCCATGGGGACTCACTGAGCTTGTATGGTGCTCCAGGATATGTGAAATGTTTGCCAAATTCTGGATGGTATACCTCTGTAAAAAAGCCCCTTGACTTGAGCTGTGGATCTCTAGCCACTTGCTCAATAGATTGCACTGGTGCCCAAGGAAAGTGCATCAATTGCCCCTGTTCTACTAGTTCATCTACAGAGTGTCGTTTGGTCCATTGCTCAATCACTTCTATTATATGGCCTACTTCATGTAGACGGGTTTCTTGCTGTTGCCATTTCTGTTCAATCAGATCCTGTGCCATGCCTTCACTATCCAACCATTCGATGAGGGTATCCCAGTTCTGAAATAGCGAAATGAGTATGTATCCATCTCGACAGGGGAAGATTCTAAATGCATTGTTCCAATGCAATGGACCTTGCCTCTTGGTTATTATCCCCTCGTAGAAATACTGTACATTGACTGGCTCAATGGTTGCAGCAGTACATTCATGAATAGAGATGTCTACATGCTGTCCAGTGTTACTCATATGGCGTTGTTGAATAGCGAGTAGTATACCGATAGCTCCGAATAGCGAGGCAACAAGATGGGTTTGTTCGCCATATGGTTTTATTGGGGGCCCATCGGATTGGCCAGAAATGTACATCTGCCCTCCAAGCGCGGAGGAAACTAGATCGCAAGATATGAAATCCTTGCGAGGTCCAGTTCGCCCAAAATCGGTAATAGAAGCCACAATCACTGAGGGGCACTGTATATGTAATGTATCCCAACTAAGTCCAAGTCTGTGTAGTTGCTTCTCGGGATATGTTTCTACGATGGCGTCTGCAGTTTGGATTAGCCTCTCTAGGATAGCCCGTCCCTGTTTCCTTCTCAGGTTCAGGGTGATGCCTCTCTTGTTGGTGTTGTGATACCAATAGAATAGACTTGTCTTAATGTTTGCGGGATCACGAAGGAATGGCCCTCGTTTTCTACCTGGATTGTTACTACATGGCTTCTCAATTCTAATTACATCTGCACCCATATCAGCCAGCAGCTTACTGCAGAACATGCCTCGCTCGTCAGCCAGATCTAGAATGCGCAGATGACCGAGAGCAGACGGTTTCATATGGTCTGTATTCATTAACAGTCCTCTCTTGAGAAATGATACCCTTACCTACAGCCGTTGCATGAATAGTCCCCATCTAGGGTGTACGATATTGGGTAAAGAAACATATTATTTTGCGGTGGATCGGTCGATCTATTAAATTTGCTTCTGGGAGCTCGGGGGAACTGCAACTAGACATGATAGTTCCCAGCACCAAGGAGTTCAAGATTTGTGGCGGATCACATATGTTAGCTAAAGTCCATATGCCTTAGTGGTAGTAATGGAGGTAAGGTAATGATATAATAACTTAATAATATTTATTTCATATGTGATGTATAGTAAATGGATGCGATATATATTGTATGTTGGTATGAAGATTTGCTGTTGAAGTATTGAGTAGTTTATGAGTATACCTATGAGCATTTCGCGAATCCAATAGAGTGATTCTGCTCAATAGCTGATATAGGAGTAGTCATGCCAGATTTGAGTGATCTATATATAGAGGACCTATATGTAGAAGAGGAAGAGGTTGAAGCTGTATCCCCTGAAGTCAAGGAGTCGAACGAGCAGGTATTCTGTGATAGGGAGGATTGTTACGTCTCCAATGCAAGGGTGATTCTACGTCACCGGCGCAAGATGTATGCAACCGCTCACGTAGCATCCGTTAGTGCCAAGACAGTACCTCCACGAAAAACAGGTCCAAGCTGGATATTTATGTTCGCAATGTTTGTCGTAGTTACATCTGTAATCCTGTTGCTCATCAATATAATTGCTCCAATTATTAGTGTGCTGACCCTGTTTGGGGGTATTGGAATGCTAGTAGGAAGCATCATATGGCTTATTCTTCTAAAACCAACTTTTGTTGCTCAAATAACTTCTACATCAGGCGAATCGGATGCTTTGTACTCAAAGGATCGAAGTAGGATAGATGAGTTCATTGGAGCAGTATCCGATGCCGTTGTGGCACGGGGATAAGCACATGCTAGGTTAACACCAAAGGGGGGATTTGGTTGCTTATGGATCGGGTGATTGTCGTTGTTGGTATGATTGCAGTATTAGGCTTGGTGATGTGTATAGGATGTGATAGTGATGAGAGCAACAACCGTATTGCAGCAATTGAAACCAGCGAAGGTAAAATAGAGTTCGAGCTATACGAACAAAGAGCCCCTTTTACCACCGCGAACTTCATCAAACTCGCAGAAGATGGCTTCTATCAGGATATGGTGTTTCATAGGGTAGTTGATGACTTTGTGATACAGACAGGTGATCCCACTGGAACAGGGGGAGGAGGTTCGGATGAAGTGATTTGGTTAGAGATTAGGCCAGATCTGCTTCATGTGGATGGTGCCGTTGGGATGGCCCGTAGCAGTGATTTCAATAGTGCAACTTCGCAATTCTATATTTGCGATGGTGCTCAGGAAGACCTTGATGGTAGGTATGCAGTATTTGGGCAAGTGACTGAGGGGATGGATGTTGTCCGCGAAATTGCCTCTATTGCTACAGATGACAATGACCGACCGCTAGAAGATGTGACGATGGTGCAAGTTTCCATTGAGTCAGCCTAGCAAGAACATAGGGGCATTGGAGGAACTGCATACCTAGTGTTTTTGCTAGAATCTCCCCATCGATCGGATTGTGGAACTTGCATCTCTTATATGATCCAAGACTTGTCGAAGATCGCATGGCAAGTCTGTGCAGAATTCCATGTATTGTGAAGTGCTTGGCAGCTTAAAACCCAGAAGATTGGAATGTAAGAACTGCCGCTGTAATAGGGGGGATTTGACTCCATAGATTTTGTCGCCAAGTACCGGATACCCCCTTGAGGCAAAGTGTACTCGAATCTGGTGAGTACGCCCTGTTTTGAGTATGACTTTCAACAGTGCATAATCGCCCAAGTATTCTATAACCTCGTATTCGGTGCTAGCAGGTCGACCGTGGGAGACCACGGCCATACGTTTTCTATCCCTAGTGCTACGTCCTATTGGGGCCTCTATGTTGCCATGATTTGGTGAAGGACACCCCTTGACCATAGTTAAATATTGTTTTTGTACGCAATGATGTTTCATCTGATTTATCAAGTATTCCTGAGCCTTTGCATTCTTGGCAACCATCATTAGCCCAGAAGTATCCTTATCTAGTCGGTGCACTATCCCAGGTCGGTTTGAACTATCTATAGTAGCCAATCCAGGGCATCGCGACAGTAGTGCATTAACTAGTGTGTGGGATGGATGTCCTGGTGCGGGGTGCACGGTGAGTCCGGCTGGTTTGTTTACTACAATAAGGTCTTCGTCCTCATAGACCATTTTCACTGGGATATCCTCTGGTATAAGTGGAATGGGCGGAGGCAGTATCAGGGTAATATGATCCCCTATCTTTAGTCCTTGGCTTGCCTTGGCTGGTGAGCCATTTAAAAGTGCCATCTCATCTTTAATCAAACCTTGAAGATAAGATCGGGAGAGGTCCTCCATCCGCTGAACGAGGTATTTGTCAAGACGAGGACTATTCTCGTCTACTGTCAATTGGAGTTTTTTTAGAGGTGGCACCTTAGAATCTCACAAGTACTGAATATCAGACTAGGATGCCTGCATGTCCTGTTGCTGGTCTCGGAATGTAGCACGCAGCATGTAATATGCCAGCCCGAAGGCTCCTACTACAATAGCACAATCAGCAATATTGAAAGTTGGCCAATGATAGTTTTGGCATAGACGAATATCGATGAAATCTATCACATGTCCATGCCACAGACGATCGGTCAGATTGCCCAAAGTGCCTCCAAGAACCATACCAATAGATACGGTAGCAAAGAGCTGTCCGCTTGGAATATATCTGAAATAGAACCACGTTATAAAGATCAATACTACGAGCGATAATGCCAACCAGAGAATAGGTGGCGCATCGAGACCCCATACGCCACCTGGATTGTGAACTCTTCGGAAAGTTAGAAAACCATCGTCAGATATCGACTGCCCAAGACTTAGATGCATTCTAATTAGAAACTTGCTAAGCTGGTCCAGACCCAATACCAGGCCAATGCATAAGGGAAACGAAACGATCTTACTTTGCCAAAACCTGCTTGTGGGTTTTGGTTGAGATTCAGGCATTCTTCGATCGTCGCTCCTTGCAATTCATACAGAGACTAGCCTGCGGTAACACTTCTAGACGGTCTGTGCCAATCGGTTGCTTGCACTCATCGCATAATCCATAGGTTCCCTCATCATGTTTAGCTAGGGCATGGTCTATTTCAGCTAGCGATGATTGCAGTCGTTCTTTTAGGGCTAGTTTCTTCTCCAATTCATAGGCTTGGCTTGCCTCTTCTCCCTTCTTGCCAAAGAGTCCTCCCTGGACCGCCTCTGACAAACTTGACTCATCTGACTTGAGTCGATCCAAATCCTTGAGTAGACGCTCGCGCTCATGTTGTAGCTTCATCTTTAGTTTATCAAACGTCACAGCCATTCTCATTGCTCCTTTTGGCGTCGGTAACCATGAAGCGGGGTGGAAAAAGGTGGAAAAGAATGGATATCGTGAGAGATTGATTCACAATATGTTGTAGAGTTTAGTCAACTCTTGTTGTGGAGTCAACTCCCTGCAAGTTGCTAGATGTAGAGGCTGGTATTTTTGGTGGCCGAGCCATAAGGGCGGAAACCAGGCCTATTAAAGAGGCTATGATAAGAACGGTGAAGACTAACTGATATGTACCAGTGGAGTCATGGATATACCCTGCGAGAAGTGGGCCACCAGCACCAGCGGCGGCTGTAAAGGGCATGATGCGGCCAAGGATTTGAGCATAGTGAATGCGTCCGTAGTATCTTCCGAGGATAGTGGGGAGGGCAACCACCAAGCCACCATAACCTATACCAAAGAGTACAACGTATATAAGAACCGGGACCATACTAGAGGAGCTTATATCCCGAATGATGAATAGCGCCACCACTTGAGCAGCCATGCAGAAAGCTGCTAGGTATCTTGCTTCGATTATTGATGATAGCCGACCGAATCCCAATCTCCCGACAATGCTTAATCCACCGCACAAACCTAGTGCTAATGATGCTTCTGAACCAGAAAAGCCGATATCACTCTTTAGATATTCGACCAGATTGGTTGTAAGCATCATGACTGCTAGCATATTGGAGGTACCAAAGATAAGTATCAGCCACGTTGAAATCTGCCGCATGGCTTGCTGGGGAGCCCATTCAACTGGAGTCTGATATACTTTCAGCTTGGGTTGTGTTTCAGCTGTAGAAGCTTCCGCTATATCAGCAGATCGTCCATCTGGGACCTGTCCCATATCCTCCGGTCTGTTTCTGACTAGCATCCCTGCACCAATTACCACCGCACCAATAACTTGTATTATTGAGAGGATAAACCAGGAAGACTGCCAACCGAAGTGTTCGATCAGAAATCCGATTGTTGGAGCAAAGACGAATGATCCAAGGCCTCCGGCTACTAAAAGGAGTCCGAGGGCTGTTCCCTTGCGTTGAACAAACCAGTTATTGCCCACTGTAGTACAGGCGACATATAGTCCAAACCCATTACCCAGTCCTGCCAGCACGCCATAGAACAAACAGGCCTCCCATAGTTGGGAGACCTGGGACATCCCTGCCAAACCAATCGCGGCCACAAGATTTCCGCCAATCATATTGAGGCGCGGTCCGAACTTGGCAACCGATGCACCTATCAATGGTCCTGGTAGCCCATGGATGAGCACAAATAACGCTACTAGGAGATTTGCCCCCAAGTCACTCCAGCCCAAGTCGGCACGCATATCTGGCTTGAACACACTGAATGAGTAGAAGAGTGTCCCACAACCAATGAAATACACCAACATGGTGCCGGCTAGTGCATACCATCCATAGAAACCTTCCTTCGACTTTGCTTCAGCTAGCATGGTCAGGAAGGCCTTTCCGATGTTGTGAGGTAAATACCGGGAGACTGTTCAGCCAATATTGATTGAATACCGTCATTATGTCTATATAATGCCACCAATAGCAGCATGCCAACAAGATAAGAAAAGAAGTCAAGCTAAATGCGGGGGCATCTAGCTCTCACGATACTTTGCAGCAAACCTGCTCATTCTTGTCAATGCTTCTTGTATGTCATCGAGGCACGTTGCGTAGCAGCAACGGACATGCCCCTCTCCACACTTACCAAAAGCCGATCCTGGAACCACAGCCACTTGTTCTTCCATAAGCAACCTCTCGGCGAATTCCTCGGAGGAAAGCCCAGTACTCTTAATGGAAGGGAAGGCATAGAAGGCCCCCTTCGGTTCAAAACAGTTCAATCCCATCTCATTGAATCCCTTGACGATAACTCGCCTACGGTGATCATACTCTTCCACCATACAATCTACGTCTTGTTCACCGGATTTGAGTGCTTCGATTGCTGCCATTTGACCCATTATGGGAGCACAAAGCATGGTATACTGATGAATCCTATTCATCGCTTCGATGATTTGATCGCTAGCCGCTGCATAGCCAATCCTCCATCCTGTCATCGCATATGCTTTGGAAAAGCCCCCTAAAAAAATGGTTCGGTTTTTCATGCGTGGAAGTGTGGCTATACATGTATGCTCAGCATCGTAAACAAGTCTGTTATATATTTCGTCAGATATAATCACAAGGTCATGTTGCTCGGCCAGCTTGCCTATCCGTTCAAGTTCCTTTCTTGGCATGACTGCGCCAGTGGGATTTGCGGGGTAGCCAATCATAATGGCCTTTGTCCTTGGAGTTATACCAGCTTCTACATCTGATGCCTTTAAAATGAATTTGTTGTCCGGATTCGTTGGTATTGGGACAGGGATGCCCCCAGCTAGCACGATGCATGATCGATACGAGACATAACACGGGTCTGATATAATTACCTCATCACCAGGATCGAGTATTGCCCTCATTGCAAGATCAATACCTTCGCTAACCCCACTGGTTATGAGCAGCTCGCTTTGGGCGTTATATTCCAAATCATAGGTGGCCTGCAAATAACGAGCCAACTGCTGACATAGCTCTGGCATACCTCGATTTGAGGTATACATAGTATATCCTCTTTCGAGGGAATAGATAGCTGCTTCGCGAATATGCCACGGCGTAGCAAAATCTGGTTCTCCCACGCCAAGGGAGATGACATCTTCCATAGATGAGATGAGGTCGAAAAACTTCCTTATGCCAGAAGCATCGACTAGCTTCATACGTTGAGAGATCACATCTCGCTTGTGGTGGGTTTTAATTGTAGAAATTGCCGACATGCAATCCTCCATCGGAACTGAGAAACAAATCATAGCTGAAGAAGGTGTATGCGTTAAGTATGCACTCTCATAGCGTCAAGGGAAGACGCTTTGATTTGCTTGTTCCATCCAAAACCTCTCCGTCCTGTTTGTAGCGTTTTAGCATGAAATGGGTCACTGTACCCTCTACATTGTCCAGTGTAGCGAGCTTCTGAGAAGCGAACTCGGATACCTCTTGCATGGTCTTACACACGGCGATTACAGCTATATCATAGGTTCCAGAAAGGAGATATACTGACCTCGCTTCCGGGAAACGACAGATTCGTTCGGCAATGCGATCAAATCCTACTTCGCGCTCCGGCCTGACCCTGACTTCTATTAGTGACCATACTTGTTCGATGCCAATCCTATCCCAATCAACCATTGTCTTATACTTGACAATGGTTCCATCTTCTTCTGCCGTCTGTATGGTCTTCCTTACTTCGGTAAGAGGTACACCAGTCATTGTGGCTATGTCCTCTGGAATGACCCTGGCATCGTTTTCAAGAATCCTAAATATCTCTTCTCGTTTGTTCTTATGAGGTGTACGACTCATAACTAATGTCCTCCCGGCATATATCTGCCTTGTATGGACCGGAATGTAGTATAGTGTGCTTCTATATTATGACAATAGCTAGCGCCCAGTGGGCGCTAGCCTAAGTAATATTACCAATTATGGATGCCCTCAATCCCCTTTTGATGAGGGGATATTCCTTCTCTGGCATTGGGAGCAAGAGGGCTTTGAGTTTCGGTTTGGCATCCTATAACATTAGTAGCCCTTGAAAGTTGGCTTACGCTTCTCCATGAAGGCCGCAACACCCTCTTTGTGATCCTCTGTCTGCCGGCATACGTTTTGAGCATATGTCTCGAAATCCAATTGTTTGTCTAGATCGTTATGCAGCCCTCTATACACTGCACGCTTGATCAACTCCATTGCCACTGAGGGCCCATCTGCTATTCGTTGGGCGAATTGATGGCAATGCCCCATTAGTTCATCATGAGGAACTATCCTCGTTACCAGCCCAACACGCTCAGCTTCATGGGCATCGATCAAGTCTCCGGTTAGGAATATCTCCAGGGCTTTGTCTGGGCCAATAAGCCGAGGCAAAGTATAGGTAGCAGCCAAATCTGGGATTAGCCCTACACGTGCCCAGGCTGCACCGAATCTGGCCTTGTCCGAAGCAATCCTTATATCACAAAGTAATGCAAAGGACAAACCTGCTCCGGTGGCTACCCCATTCACTGCAGCAATCGTTGGTTTTATCAGAGATGTAAACATCGAGGCCACGTATCCCACTGGCTCTAGCATCTCTTTGCGACTCTTCTCAATAACCTCTCCATCTATACGTGCAGAGAGCCGTTGCCCGACATCAGATCCTGCGCAGAATGCAGGATCCTTGCCTGTTAGGATAAGTACCTTGGTACTATCATCGTCGCGGATATCTTCTACTACTCGTTGCATCTCATGATACATCGGCGTAGTCATAGCATTCATACGTTCAGGACGGTTTATTGTGAGTGTTGCCACCCCGTCTTCTTTTGTGAGAACTAGCTCTGGAATGCTCATCTTTAAGCCCTTTCTTGCTAGATCCGTTTGCGGTTGATCGCAAGTATTCGCTGTATTCAACCAAGTGGGCCAATGCCCTGGCCGCCCTCATTGGGCTAGGGTACATCATCATACCATTGTCTGACAGCTTTCTATAAAGTGGGGTATGCTTCATCTCTTCGGGCGCCATAGCCAATAGGATGATAGGCTTCTTGCTTTCTTCCATACGTTGCAAGGCCTCGTCCCAGCACTTTTCGTCCTCTACCTCGCGCATTTTAACAAGTTGTTCCACCAGGTCTATTGTCTCCTGCGGAACACCATTGAGCTTAGGGATTACAGCGGCTGTGCCAACAACACCACTGAGTAATATAGAGTCCACATTCTCGTCGTCCATCAACGCCCAAAGACATGGGAAGGTGGCTAGATATGCTGCTACAGTGTCTACAGGATTTCCATGCGACCAACGTGAAGGTAGGATCTCGCTAATCCTATCGATTGTGGATGTGGATAGTTCGCATATCTCGACTCCCATCTTCTCACAAGCATCTGTGGCCAATACGCCAAATCCTCCACCTGCAGTGAGTATGCCAACCCGATTGCTTCTTGGTAGAGGTTGACGGAGCAATGCACCTGCAACATCTATCATCTCATCTATCTCATCTACCACAATAACGCCAGCCTGCTTGAATGCGGCATTATGTATGACCTCGGAACCAGAAAGTGACGCAGTATGAGACATAGTTGCCTTCTTGCCTGCTTCTGTCTTACCTGCCTTGAGAATAATGATCGGCTTTGTCTTGGTGATTTCCTTGGAAAGCTCTAGAAAGCGTCTACCATCTCGGAGTCCTTCAACGTATGCAAGTATCACCTTGGTCCCATCATCTTGTGCAAAGTATTCGAGGTAGTCTTCCAAACAAAGGTTGGCCTCGTTACCGCTACTAACAAATTTGTTAAAGCCAATACCCATTTCGGCACCGAGGTAGAGTGAATAAACTCCACAATTTCCGCTCTGGGAGATAATGGAGACCGATCCCTTTTTCATCTCAGGGAGCCATGGCGTTGTAAAGAGTCCATCAGCGATATTGAAGTGTCCCATCGAATTGGGTCCAATGAATCGGATGCCACCACTTTGTGCAATGTCCACGATTTTAGATTCGAGTTCGGCACCATCTTCACCAATCTCACTTAGTCCCGCCGAAGCTATGAGCGCCGTTTTGACCCCCTTGTCCGCGCAGTCTTGCATCACCGATGGTACAATCTCTGGTGGGACTGTTATCACAGCAAGATCGACTAATTCAGGAACATCCTTAATATTGGGATAGGCCTTAAGCCCTAGCACTTCTGATGCGCTGCTATTTATGGGATAGATATTCCGTTTTCGCGGTGAGTTTGCCACACTCATAGTCATGTCGAAACCCCATTTGCCGAAGCTGTTGGAGGCTCCAATCACGGCAACCGTATTTGGATCAAATAGGTAATCGAGTTGATGGGAATGCTTCATCTGATATTGTCTCCTCTTAGTTCTAGAACACAGGTTTTTTCCTGTGCCAGGTGGTAGCCTGCTCATAGGCAAACGCAATATGCATTATGGTCGACTCATCAAAGGGTTTACCAAGTATTTGCATGCCCACGGGGAGGCCATCGACGAAGCCAGCGGGAACCGAAATGCCAGGGATACCTGAGATGTTTGCTGGCAACGTACATACATCGCTTAAGTACATCTGGAGTGGATCATCCATTCGTTCCCCTATCTTAAAAGGCACAGTGGGTGAAGTGGGGGTTACTAGGGCATCCAATCCTTCCAGCGCTTTAGCGAATTCCTGTCTTATGATAGTGCGGATCTTTAGTGCTTTGACATAGTAGGCATCATAGTAGCCTGCAGAGAGGGCATAAGTGCCTAACATGATGCGCCGCTTGACTTCAGGACCAAATCCCAGTTGCCTGGTCTTTTCCATCGAATCCCATATACTAGTCGTATCTGGTGCAGAGAACCCATATTTAACACCGTCGTAACGTGCTAGGTTGGCAGAAGCTTCCGATGGCGCTATGATGTAATATGCAGCCAGGGCATATTGTGTATGAGGCAGGTTTACTTCCCATACAATATCAGCACCAAGTTCTTCCAACTTCTTAATGGCACGCTTTATCGCCTTTTCCACCTTATCTTGCATACCAGCTACGAAGTATTCCTTAGGCACACCAATTCGCATGCCCTTTAATTCTGGAATCAGTGTCTGCGTATAGTCTGGGACTTCATGGGGTACACTTGTAGAATCACGATGATCATGGCCTGCGATAGTATTCATCACTAAAGCACAGTCAGTTACACTCTTGGTCAGTGGGCCAATTTGGTCAAGCGAGCTAGCAAAAGCAACAAGTCCATATCGAGAAACCCTACCATAGGTAGGCTTCATACCCACGATGCCACAAAAACCGGCTGGCTGGCGAATACTACCCCCTGTATCCGAACCTAGAGCATAAATCGTCTCATCGCAGGAGACTGCTGCAGCGGCCCCTCCACTACTTCCTCCAGGAACTCGATCTAGGTCCCATGGGTTGTGAACAGATGAAAACGCCGAATGCTCGTTGGATGATCCCATGGCGAATTCATCCATATTTGCCTTACCCACGATCACTGCTCCCACAGATTCCAGTTTTTCTATAACTGTAGCGCTGTATGGTGGCACGAAGTTTTCAAGCATCTTGGATGCACAGGTTGTACGAATACCTTTAGTACACATGTTGTCCTTGATGAGAACTGGTATACCAGTGAGTGCCGAAGCTCTTCCATTGGCAATATCGGCGTCTGCTTGTTCTGCACTCCTAATGGCCGAATCCTCAGCAATTGTGATAAAGGCATTGATCTTGGGATCGGTACTGGATATCCTATCCAATACCGCATTAGTTAGTTCTACAGAAGAAAGCTTCCTTGACTCCAGCAATTTATGTGCTTCTTGAATGGTCAATTGGTTGTGCTTCAATTCTGTTCCTTTAGATACGCATGATAGGATGATAGGTGTTTGATCACAGCAGCTGCTCTTTTAGGATTGGAGTATACTGGGATTCCTCTCTCCCTGAGAAGACCAAAGCTTTCAGGTTCGGACATAGTCCTAGGCATAAGGTTTACAAAGAGAAGTGGCTTCTTATGCTGAGCAATCATTTGTTTTGCTTGGTCCATATTGCTCAGTTCCTCTTCTCTGAGGGTGTTGATTAGCTGCTGGAACCTATCCTTGTCTTCAGCGAGAACTCTATCCATCGAGCCTGTACCCATGAATGATGTAAAGTAGGCACTTGCCCCTATTCCACCGAGTAATATTACAGAATCCACATTGGGATCTTCCATAATGGCCCAGAGACAGGGGAAAGTAACAAGCTTACCTGCTGTGATAACGTCGGTCATATCTGTAGGATTACCACAGGCACATCGTGATGGCAGCAAACTTCGTAGTTTATCCAAAGTAGCCGGGGCAAATGAAGGGAGTTGTAAACCCGCTTTATCACAAGCCTCCGCCGCTACGACACCAATGCCCCCTCCTTCAGTTAATAGTCCCACTCGATCGCCTCGCGGGAGACCTATGGTCAGTAGTGCCGAAATCACATCGAAGAGTTCGTCTTCGTCCTGTACCCTTATGACACCTGCTTGTTTGAACATGGCATCGTGTATATGATCGGATCCGCACAAGGCTGCAGTATGAGATTTTGCAGCTTTGGCCGAGTTCTCTGTTGAGCCGGTTTTTAATATGACTATAGGTTTCTTCTTGGTGATCTTCTTAGCAACCTCAAGGAAACGTCTACCTTCCCTTAATCCTTCCACATATGCTGCAATAACCTTAGTATCCTTATCCTTGGCCAAATACTCAACGTAGTCTTCAAGATGCAGGTCTGCCTCATTTCCATTGCTTACTACTTTACTGAAACCAATGCCACTATGCATTGCGGTACGAACCACTCTCTGCCCATAGGTTCCACTTTGCGAAAGGAATGCCACTGGGCCGGGTTCTATATGTTCCATCCAGGCCATTGTTGATAAATTAGCCGAGGTATTAGCATGGCCCATACTATTTGGACCTATGAATCTAATACCTCCTTTACGAGCAACGCTTACTAAGTCCCTTTCCAATTGCTCGCCGAGTTCATCTGATTCGGCTAACCCCCCTGTGATAACAAGGGCTGCCTTGATCTTCTTTTCAACGCATTCCTGCATCATTGGAATGGTCCGATCTGGGGGAACAGCAATTACTGCAAATTCAACTGGGTCGGGTATCTCGAGAATACTATCGTATGCTTTTATCCCCATGACCTCGGATGCCTTAAGGTTGATGGGATATACTTTCCTATGAGATTGGTCAATGAGTCTGGACATCACTCCAAATCCCCACGAACCAATGGAGTTCGATGCTCCTATTACAGCTACTGACTGGGGATTGAACACATAATCGAGTTGCTTCAACAGGGAATCTCGCACTAGTAAATCTCCTTCATGTCAAGTTGATAGGTTGATTGTAGCGATAAAAAGTGATGTTGGTCTACTTGGTGGAAGACAAGAAGTTGGCAAAAGACGCAAAGGGAATACAGCATGTACTCTCGAATAACCCTGGTCCTGGTTCGTTCTAATTTCCAGGATAGTGTCGTTGGGAAGGGGATTGTTTTCTTACCCTTGCCTGAATATGTTCTTGGTTGGATTTCAGTTAGAATCCCTGATATGTCTACTGTATTGAACCAGATGTCCAACTACTTTGGCTGCCCTTTCTGGTGTGGGATACCATAATATGCCATTATCTTCTAGCTTCTTGAATACAGGGGTATGTTTAGCCTCATGGGTTGCCATTAGACCGATAATTATAATAGGTTTCTGATACCTATCCATATAGTCCAACATTATATCGATGTTCTTGAGCTCCTCCTCCTCCATAACGTCCATTCCTTGCATAGCCACTTCAGCTTGTTGTTTCACTGAATCGGGCATGGTTTGTAGGAAAGGTTCGATCTGTGAGCTCAGCCGATCCCGAAAGACCTTGAACATCGCTGATAGTCCTATACAGCCCACGACTATTATCGAATCCACATTATCATCCTCGATGATAGGCCAGAGGCATTGATATGTCACAAACTGGGTAGTTCCCACCAGGTCCACGGGATTCTTTTTAGACCAGCGCGGTGGTAGGAAGGTATCTATCTTATCTATAGTCTCTGGAGCCAGTTTGGCCAATTGTAGCCCTAGCCTTTCACATGCATCTGTGGTAACTACACCATGTCCTCCACCACCCGTCAGTATTCCCACCCTGTTACCCCTGGGCAAGGGTTGACGCAACAATGCTCCCGAGATGTCGAATAACTCTTCAATTTCATCTGCCCGAATCACACCAGATTGTTTGAGAGCTGCATCGCATACTGCATCTGTCCCGGACAGTGCCCCTGTATGAGACATAGCTGCCATTGATCCTGTGGGAGTTCTTCCTACCTTCATGATGACTAAGGGTTTCTTCTTGGATGTCTCCCTAGCCAGTTTGAGGAAACGCTCTCCTTCCCTGAAACCCTCCACGTATGCCCCAATCACTTTTGTGCTGTGGTCTTGCGCATAGTACTCAAGGTAGTCTTCTGTATGCAGATCTGCTTCATTACCACTCGATACTAGCTTGTTGAAACCCACTCCCATATCCATACCACATTGCATAAGATGACCAGTGAAGCCTCCACTCTGAGCTACCAAACTTAGACTGCCTTGCTTCAATGGCTGCCCCCAACCAGTTGTGTAAAAACCAGAGGTAGTATCGAAATGCCCCATGCAATTGGGGCCTACAAAGCGAATGCCGCCTTGTTGTGCAATGCGTACTACCTCTTTTTCTACTTTCTTTCCCTCTTCTCCTACTTCACCAAGACCAGCTGTGATAACTAAGGCCGATTTGACACCATGCGCAACACAATCTTGCATGACGGGAGGAACATGTTGATATGGCACGATGATTACTGCAAAATCAACCGGTTCAGGTATATCTCTGATACTTGGATAGGCCTTCTGTCCCAATACCTCCTCGGTCTTATTGTTCACCGGAAAAATCTTCCTCTTACCTAAGCTGGTTCCGAGTATCTGTACATATGTATTGAAGCCCCATTTGCCAGGAACGTTAGAGGCTCCAATTACCGCAATCGACTCTGGATTGAATAGGCAATCCATTCGTTTCTTTAGAGTCTTATTCATAATGCTCCTTGAATACGAGGAAGGTTACTCTAATACAGCGTGTACTTTGAGGTAGTCTTCATCTTGGTCAGGTGCATTAGCCAACACTTCACTTGCAGAGAGGGAAGGCTGGGCGATGTCTTCACGGAGTATATTCTGAAGAGGAACCGAATGAGACGTAGGTTCGACATCAGACGTGTCGACCTGTTGAAGAGCTTCGAAGCTCTCAAGTATATGGGATAGCTGTTCCCGAAACTTGTCGATCTCTGCGTTATCAAGTCCCAGACGAGCGAGCAACGCTATGTGACGCACTTCCTCAGTTGTCAGCTTCATATTAATTCGACAGCCTCTCGAAACAGGTTTTGCAGATTATATCATTGTGACTATCTCTTGAACAATGTAGAAGCGTTAGATTGTTGTGATTAAAGGAGCCATTACAACTACTTAACCAAAAATAGTTTTAGTAGAGCTCTCGAATGTATCAGGATAGGAGCAACCCAGGATGAGGATGGACATAAATTATAATAGTTATGTTAAGTAGTTTATCATTGTTTATACTGAAGTCTTATGTATTATATTGGTAAATAAGGTAGTATAGTACAGTATAGTATTGATGGGTTCTTGATTGACTTTGGTGTTGTGGTGGGACTAAAATGCGGTAGGAGTTGGAAAAGGGAGACTATGCAATCAAGTTTGATTAGTAAAGTACAGAAAGCTAATCTCTACGCTCAGGAGAGAGATCGGATTAGGTTCTCAGAATTCGAAGTGGATTTCCGTGGTGAGCATAATAGCTATGTGGTGAGCTATAAGGCAAATGAGTGGCATTGCTCTTGCCTTTTCTTCTCTAAGAATGGAGCATGTAGCCATACCATGGCTATGGAGAAGATCCTATCCGATATGCTAATTCCATTGGAATAGTGATTGGCTAACGTGATTCTGTATCAATAAATGACTTACGCTGTCGCTCTTCTTTAAGTGGCAACGTTGTATAGAGTGACATATAAATCATCGCACCATAGATACTGGCTACCTTATCCCTATTGGGTCATGGGATAAGGTAGCCAGTTATTATAGGTGTTACCCAGAATTCCCCTCAGTTTCTAGTTGGCTACCTGTCATACCTTCATAACATCCTTAAGTTGGACGATTTATTGATGTTATGTCATCTGTGTATTCCAGTATTTCGGCTACTATGAAAAGCGAGCCTGTAGCACATATAAGGTCTCTTGGGCCAGCCATGGACAACGCCAATCCTATTGCATCCTTGGTGGTGTCTGCGTAATAGGGAGATGTGGCATATGCTTTGAATGCAGTTGCCAGGCTGTCTGATGTTGTGGCACGAGGATGGCGAGATTGGGTTGAGATAATTACATCTGCGAATGATGCTAGTACTTCTACAATCCCTGCCGAGTCCTTATCTCTAGATGTCCCAACAATGAATATCGCCCTTTCGAACTCAAAATACTCACTGATTGCCTCTGTTAACCGTTGAGCCGAATGGGTGTTATGTGCTCCATCTATGATAAAGAGAGGATTTGTCCTCAACACCTGCAAGCGTCCTTCCCATTTGACTTGCTTCAGTCCTGTGGCAATACTCTGTGGAGAGATGCGCAATTCCTTCTCCACCAAAGCTTCTAGTATCCCTACAGCCACAGTAGCATTCTCCAACTGATGCTCGCCGAGCAAAGGAATGGAAAGCCTGTATTCGGTATTCAAACCATGTACTAGGAAAGACTGTTCCGAAGGACCAAGAATATCCTTTTCCCATGTAATATCCTTGCCAACCTGTCGAAGCAAAGCCTTCCTTTGTATGCATATGTCTTCAATAACTGTAGATGCTTCTGGAAACTGAGGAGCACTGATCACAACTGCTCCTGGCTTGATAATACCTGCCTTTTCTGTAGCAATCTGGGTTAAGGTCTCTCCTAATGTTTCCGTATGATCGTAGCTGATAGAGGTAATGGCACAGACTTTGGAATCGGTTACATTGGTAGCATCCAGACGGCCACCCAAACCAACCTCAAGAACCTGGCAATCTACTGCTTGATTATGGAAATACATGAATGCCAGTGTAGTTAGAATTTCAAAGGTTGTCAGTTCACCCCAAGTGCCATCACGATTAACCGCCTCAATCTCGGGTTTCAATTGTGCGACAAGGTCAGCTATCTCGTCTTCGGTGATCATGTTGCCATCTATTCTTATTCTTTCCCTCATGGTGAGCAGGTGAGGAGATGTATAGAGACCAGTCTTGTATCCTGCTGCTGTCAGCACGGAGGCCACCATGGCCGAAGTGCTTCCCTTCCCCTTCGTGCCAGCGATGTGGATAGGCTCTGCTGTTTTGTGCGGATCGCCAACCCGCCCAAGCAATTCCGTAACCCGGTGTGTATCGAATACAACCGCAGAACGGGAAGCCCTTTCGTAATCAGCGAAGCTAAGGATATACTCAAGAGCTTCTTCGTATCGCCCTATGTTTCCCATACTACTTTCCCATCCACCATAGTCATGTGCACCTTGATATCTTTAATATACTCAGGATCCACTTCAAGAGGATTATCGCTAAGGACCACAAGGTCAGCCAGCTTACCTGGAGACAGCGATCCCTTTATATCCTCTTCAAAGGTGGTATATGCAGCATCCAGCGTATGCATTCGCAATGCTTCCAACGGGGTAATGGAGTGTTGCGCTGAGATCTTGCGGCCCTTTCTTTCCCGTCTGGTAGTCGCAGCGTATATACCTGTCAAAGGAGCTACCGGTACAATAGGCGCGTCAGACGCTGCGGCTACTTTCACATCGCCTTTGATCCACGAACCAATAGGGTACAGGTGTTCGATCTGCTCCTTTGGTACCATGCCTAGATATCTATCTCCACTGTAGTATATAAAAGAAGGTTGTGTTACCACAATTGCCTTCAGGGCATGGATCCGCCCGATTAAACGAGGGGGGCAGATTGAGCAATGCTCCAAACGATGTCTATGGTCCAGCTTGGGATTGTTGCGTACTGCATGTTCCAAGGCTGCAATGGCTGCTTCTACTGTATCCTCCTCGATACAATGGATAGCAACTTGGGATCCATATTGGTGTGCTTTGATCACATACTGTTGCAGATCACCCGGAGAGGGGTGTAAATCCCCTGTGGTTGTATCCAGTACTAACTTGACAGCACCAACTCTGAGCCTGTCATCCCCAGCTCGTGGAAGAAGCCCGCCATTCATGGATTCCTCGATGCTATCGCCCCCTATCATCATCGATATACGCATCTGTAATAGACCTTCGTCTACCATTCTTCTTAAGCTATTCCAGCGATTCAAGCTATCGGTCCAACTAGCATCCTGCAAAGAGGTTATGCCATGGGCAAGGAATTGTTGATTGGCCATCTTCATGCCAGCTTCTATGTCCAACTTGCCTAAAAGGGGCGATATCTTTTCTAGGTGTTCCTCCATCTCAAAGAGAACACCATTTGGTTCTCCTGTATGGCTATCTCTCTCAATGAGGGCACCTTCCGGCTCTGGTGTCTCTGCAGAGATTCCTGACATGCTGAGGGCTAGACTGTTTAGCACTGATCCATGTCCAGAACGATGAACCAGTCTCACCGGATTACGTGAAGTTGCAGCATCCAGGTCCCATCGAGTTGGGTGCCGTTTTTCTGCAAGGTAGTATTCATTATAGCCCAGGGCATTAATCCAAGTGCCTTCATCTTGTTGCTTTGCTTGTTTTCGGATTGCATCCTGGATATCTGCAATGCAGCACACAGTGTTTGGAGTGCAATCCACTCCGAATGCCAGAGCTGCCACACCGAAGGGGTGACAATGTGCATCGATAAAGCCAGGTACCACGGTCCTTTGCTCACAGTCTATCAGGGTGGTTGAGGGGCTTTGAAATAGGCATATGTCATCGGCCTCTCCTATGCTCAACACACGATTACCGCTGATAGCCACAAGAGCCCCCCTGGGTTTAGTCGAATCCAGGGTTATTACATTGGCGTTGTATAGAATTAAATCGGCCTGTGTATACAATTTAATATCTTCCGATAAGCTACATTACATTTCCTATCCCTTGAAGGGGGAGGTAGGTGAGGGTGATTCCCCCTCACTCTAGCTCTCTCCCGCCAGGGGAGAGAGTATTATGCAGTTGGCTATGATTACCTTCAACAATGGCCAGGCAGGGTATGAGCGAGCTTATTCTCTTTTGTTGGGGAGGTGAGTACGAGTGTCTCAAATCACTCTTAATCCCCCTTTACCAAAAGGAAATGTCAACATTCAGTATTGATTACCTAAGGCCAATTCTCCGTCATCCTCTTAGAATTGGCCATGGATTCTATCATACTGTCATTGCCCGACTTGATCGGGCAATCCAGACCATCGATTCTGGATCCCACGGTCAATCTGTGGGATGACAGAAGAAGAGGTCTTCATGCTGATTGTAGTAGTTGTTCTTTCTCCAGCAAGAGACCAGCACAATATTTGGCGATGATATAGCCTTTACAAAGGGGGCCTAAGGGGTAATCCTTAGGTTGCAATGACAATTTTGATACAGTCTTCAAAGCCTCCCCTACCTAATACGAAAAGTGTTCCAAAACAGGAGAGATCCCAATTGTGTGGCTAGCGGTATCCTTTTCTCACTGATGCCGTCTGGCAATACTCGGAAAGGCAACACCCTGTGCATTGTGGTGTCTTTTTACATACGTCCTTCCCATGGTGCACCAAAAGGGCATGGTACTCATTGAACATCTTTTCATCTTTCGGAAGATTATTCATGAATAATTCCTGAAAGGCCCCATAGGTCTCCCCTTTGACCTTGAATCCTAGGCGAGTGACTATACGCCTGGTATAGGCATCGATTACAAAAATGGGCTTCATCGCGCCATAGAGGATGATTGAATCTGCAGTCTCCTCTCCAATGCCATAGATCCCCAGAAGCTCGTGACGTAGGGTTGGAGTCTCCTGGTCGAACAGACTAACTAGACTATCATTATGTCGAATATCTAGCCATTCGGCGAACGCTTTTAACTTCTTTGCCTTTACATTGAAATAGCCAGACGGGCGAATCAGTTCGGCAAGCTCGTCGGATGAGACTTGTCTCAAGTTAAGCGGAGATATAAGCCCAGCAGAAACCAGATTATCAATGGCCTTTTGAACATTCTTCCAGGCTGTGGACTGGGTCAGAATAGCCCCTATTATCATCTCGAAGGCATCACCTGCCGGCCACCAATGCTGCTCTCCGTAGCAAGAAAATAACTGGTCGAATATAGTGAGCAGTTGGTCTCCTATAGGTTGTTTCATCATGTGAAATATCGAAATGGCAACCGTTCATCCTCGGACTCCATTATTCCGTGCTCTATTCGGAATCCGGTCTCCCGAGATCCTGGATTCCAACTGAAGCTTACCCTTTTCGTGATACGAGACCGAAATAAATAATAGAAGAAGTCCTTAGATCCGCGGACTACCATGTGACTTGTGCCTCTAATTGTACCATCTGAGTAATAACGGGTGAAATAACAGGTTGAAGACGTCCCTTTTATCTTGGGAGACTTCTCGATCCTATGAAAGATTATGCATATAGCTTTGCAGAGATAGAGTACGGTGTATAGGACAGCTAGTAGAATGTGTTTGCGGGCACGGGACCCGTGAAGAACATGGGTTATTAGTAAAAGAAACCTCCGGTTTCTTAGGAGGAGCGGAAGCGACGTGGCAATCTCTTCTTAAGGAGATTGCTTCACCTTCGGTTCGCAATGACACGGTTAACTTGATGAAGAGCGAATAAATTCGCCCCTAATCACAGGAGTCGAGGCTGAAGCCTCTCCCACAGCAACTAGAAAAGTAACTAACTCGTTCACAATTCATTTGTGACTGCTCGTCATCGATTTACCCTTTTTTTTCCCAGGCTTTACCCATTCCTTCACGCTGTTAACCCGGCATTTGACCTTCCCTTGATACACTGACTCCTGAAGACACGAATGGAGGCACTAGAGGGAGTTGAGGCGAGGGGGCGAGGCATGGATGAGGTGTTGTGGATGGGTGGTTGAACCCTCCCCCCTCATGCCCTCCCCTCTGCTCCTTAGAGATGAAAGGAGGTGTGAGCAAGGGACACCAACAACATAACTAATGGGCACTGCCAAGGAAAGATAGGAATCAGGGAGGGCCCCATTCCTTGGCCAAAAAACACTCACACTCCCTGGGAGAGAACAGATAACAAGGAGGATAGTACTAAGATATGAGACAAGCACTAAAGAGAATGATGAATCGAGACAAACATCAACAAGGCTTTACCCTAATCGAGCTACTAATCGTAATCGGCATCTTGGCCGTGGTGGCCGCTGTGGCCATCCCTAACCTAACCAGATTCATGGGATCCGGTAAGGAGGAGTCCTATGACTCGGATAAAAACGTAATTCAGACAGCAATAGGGTCCTTCTATACTGATTATGGAATATATCCCACAACCGATGGCGATGCGGACGCCGATCCCTCAGATGGTGATGATTCGGTAATTTTCGGCCCAAACACTGGAGCAGATACTACCTTGTCAGCTGCTGTGGATGTTAGTGCTGATAATGACAGGATACTAGTAGCTAGCTTGACTAACATAGCTGTGGATGATTACTTGATGATAGGCGGAGCAGGTGACAGGGAGGTAGTACAAGTAACAGGACTTGATCCTGATAGTAATCCTGCAACCGATGATGTTGAAGTTTCAGTAATGAGTACTGACCATGCTTCTGGTGGAGCTGTAACTGAGGTAGGCCTTGTAACCTTGGGATTCCTTACTGAGGTACCCGGCTCTGCTTCTGTCGATAATCCCGGGGCAACTGGTTCTGAAGGCCATTACACTTGGTTTATCACAACTACAGGTTCTGTTGCATCCGGATATAATTCGACTGCCGCAGCTAGTGGAACTGATTATGCAGACAATGACTGGGAAGATGGTGTTTATCCCTAGCACTAAATAAACTATAGGCAAATTCATTAGAGCCCTCGTCCAAGACGAGGGCTCTTTCTATATATCAAGAAACACTGTAAAACAACAAACAAGTTAATTAAAATATAATTTAAATATATTTAACTGCTTATTTATTATCTTTTTACTACCACTTTTACGGCGTTTACCACTATCTTGACATTGGACTGCTATATTGACTTATTAGGTAGTAGATCATTATAAGGTACTTCATAGTTGTTTTTAGCATCCAGACATCCCAACTCCATGGGATGCATAAAGTGGACATGGGAAAGGTTGAAGTCGTTTGGAGCTCAGCAGGGGAACGTTATAACTCCAGATTGGTCAAAGGGGGGAAAGATGAATAGACATAGTGATTCTATTAAGTGTTGTGGCCATAGACTGGCAGGATTTACGTTGATAGAGATTCTAATCGTACTGGGGGTCCTCGCAACAATAACTGCGATTGCGGTTCCTAGTTTATTGACCTTTGCGAGATCAGGTACTGATGAATCATGGCGGTCCGATCAGCAAGTGCTTAGCACCGCAGTAACTGCCTACTACCAGCAAAACAGTAATGAAGTAAATCACTACCCAACGATGGGTCCTTGGGATTCGTCGCTTGACTTTAGTCTGACAGCTGAGAGTCTTGGAACAGGTAATGGAACTCAGACAGTCTTTGGTCCAGTGTTAATGAACAATACGGATGGAACCTACTTCCGGGATACGACAGATCCTGCTAACGGTATAGGCCCAGATGATGTGGTGGTTAATGTTAATGGAATCGATGTGGCTAATGATGGAACGATTTATACAATTGATTCGATTACCGGTGAGGTGACATTCCTGGTAGCGGTCACAAATGGGCATGAGATACTGATAGACTATTCGTATGGTGGTTGTTATATCGACATGAGTACCATGGTTATCGATGGTTATGTTGTAGATGTACCTGAATCTGCCAGTGCCGATAACGGTGGATCGGGGAGATGGAGTTGGTACATTGATGAACAAGGAAATGTGGAGGCCCATCTATGCAGTGATCCTTCTCATATTGGCTATGTGGAAGGTGATCCCTATCCATAGATGCAACATTCTATAACTTCCACTTGAATTCCATTCCTTCAACAAGAGCAACGTGTTTCACATCCAAGTGTAGATGGGAGCCACTGCTCCCATCCCGCCTAAAGCAAGGGCCTCAGGTTACCCCGCATTTCATCAGATCGAGGCTGAATCTAACATGACTCTGAACTGTGGGAGCCACTTTAGTGGTGATCAGGACGTGGCGTTAATCGCATAGTGGGTAGGGGAGGTTTTAACCTCCTCAATCAGGGCGAATGAATTCGCCCCTACCCTTACTTTCACCCTCACCTAGACTCTCCCTTCAATGGCATAAGTGTTAACTTAGAATCCAAATCCCCCGTGCCCTCTTTACTAAAGGGGGGAGGAAAGTCCCCCTTTTTCAAAGGGGGATTTAGGGGGATTCTATGCCTGATTCCACTTCAGTTAGCGCCTATGCCCTTCAAGTGTAATACATTAAGTTAAGCCCATGACACTCGCCATCCATTTCTCCATATCGTACCGTGCGCGAGTGATATCCTAAATCCCAAGTTCGAATCTCCAAACAAATCCGAATAACCAAAATCCAAAAGAGGAAGGCATCCGGCCGGATTTTGGTTATTGGAGTTTGGATATTGTCTGGGATTTGGTGCTTGGGATTTCGGATTTTAATACTCAATCATCTCCAACAACGGCAAATCCTTAACTTAATGACATCACCCTTATAAGGATTGGAAATGGCAGAGATCCTGTCATTGCGAGGAGCGGTAGCGACGTGGCAATCTATGTCTTAATGAGATTGCTTCACCTTCGGTTCGCAATGACATGGTAGACATTGACGGTGTTCCATATCATGACACGGTCCGATGAGATAGATGGAGTCGAGGCTAAAGCCTCTCCCACAGTCGGGAGACGTGGCTCTCTACACTGTGGGAGCCACTTCAGTGGCGATTAGGACGTGGAGTTTATCGCATAGTGGGTAGGGGAGGTTTTAACCTCCCAAGGAAGAGCTAATGAATTCACCCCTACTCACCAGGAAGAGATCGAGGCTGAAGCTTCTCCCACATGTTTCCTCATTATATGAATCCCTCTAAGAAGTGATACCACAATGATACGTACCTTGAGTGTATGGCTTGCTACACCTTTATGCCAAGTATATACTGATCACTATGAAAGCTAACCATCAGGTAGGGGTGACCTTTCCCGCCGGATTCCTGGCAGGTGCAACTTGTGCCGGCATCAAGGAGGGTAGGAACCTGGATTTGGGCATAATCTATTCTGAGCAACCCTGCGTTGCGGCTGGCGTTTTCACTACCAATAAAATAAAAGCTGCACCGGTATTGCTATGTCAAAAATGCATAGGCTCTAATATAGCACAAGCTGTAGTGGTAAACTCCGGTTGTGCTAATGCCTGTACTGGCGAGCAGGGCATGGCAGATGCCCAGGAAATGGCAGCCCTCACAGCGGACAAGCTGGGTGTGGCATCGAAAGATGTGCTGGTGGCAAGTACTGGGTTGATTGGAATGTCCTTGCCTATGGAACGTATTCGTAACTGTCTGGGGAGCCTATGTCTGTCGGAAGATGGCGGGGACGATTTGGCCAAGGCCATCATGACTACTGATACCGTCCCTAAACAGGCAATAACCACAATGAACATCGGCGGTAAAACCGTTCATATTGGCGGTTGTGCCAAAGGTGCAGGGATGATCCATCCCAATATGGCTACGCTTCTAGCCTTTATCACTACCGACGCCGCTATCGAACATGACGTGCTACAACAATCCCTGCGAGAGGCCGTTGATGAATCCTTCAATATGGTGAGTGTGGATGGCGATACTAGTACCAATGACACCGTATTGTTGCTGGCAAATGGGGTTGCAGCCAATAAGTCAATCCGAAGTGACACCCCAGAAGCAGACCTCTTTCTGCAGGGATTGTGTTCTGTCTGCACTGAGTTAGCCAAAGGCATTGCCCGAGATGCTGAGGGTGCATCCAAGCTGATAGAAGTTAACGTCCAGGGAGCAGCGAGCTCCACAGAAGCAAGGACAGTGGCACGTACTATAGCATCCTCGTCCCTGGTCAAGACTGCAATATATGGATGCGACCCTAACTGGGGTAGGGTCATAGCTGCCGTGGGTAGAAGTGGAGTGGAAGTCGTCGAATCTAAGATCGATCTGTACTTTGGTGACACATGTCTGTTAAA
>JAXHVC010000135.1:0-8105 GCA_034189315.1 Chloroflexota bacterium
AGATCAGCCTTGTCACTTAATACCTATGTTGTAAGGAGGGAATTGTCCACATAAGGTCACCAAGGGATCAAATTCACTTAGGACCTGGAGCCTTATCCGGACGAGAAGTGTCACAATTCCTCAACAAGTTGACACCTTCCTTTATGATTTCTTCATATCATAGACGTTAGAATTATTATAGAAATCGTAGTGAGCCACCTTACCTATGAGACCATCTGGAGCATTGAAGTATTATTACAAAGGAACCTCATAGTCATTGGTGGTGGTCCCGTCAGTTGCAGAATGCCCAAGCCTTCAATAGATTAGGATCAAGAGTGTCACTCGTTGAGGCCTGGGATTGATTTATATCAAAGGCCGCCCCAGCGGTCTCTGAACATCTAGTCAAGGTCTTTCAAATAGAAGGCATCGATATACGCCGCAATACTCCAGCTGAAGACAAGACGCTGGTGGATATGGATATTGGGCTGCCCTCTGGACAGACAAATTTGGAGGGTGATGCACTTCTTATTACTATAGGTCATCGTCCCAGAGTCGAGGGACTAAACTTTCAACAAGCAGGCATAGCCTATACCTTAAAAGGGATTGTCGTTGAGGATCACCTGCGGATCAGTCAAGAACATATTTACACCACCGGTGATTGCACCGGAAGCTATCAATTTACACACCATGCAGCATGGCAAGCCTTCGCCATAGTACGCAATGCATTGTTACCCACAGACTCTAAAGGAGTGACAGGTCTTATCCTTTGGACAACATTCCCAAACCAAGAGGTTACTCAGATTGGTCTCTTTGAGGAATAAGCTTGTCTGAGTTCGACAACGACATACCAGTATGTGACTGGCCTATGGAGAAGGTTGACTGAGCTCGAACCGAGGGAGATACTATCGGTCTTGTTAAAGTTCTTCATAAGAAGGACGGCCAACTCTTAGGTGCAACAATGGTTGCTGGAAGCGCTGGAGAGATGCTTCACGAGTTTATCATGGTTCTCCATCAGGCGATGAATGTTAGGAAACCTATCGAACGCAATGTATGTATCCCACTACTTCCACCACAGTTATGCAGGCAGCCACATATATTCGAGTGGAGCAATGGTTAAGTAGTAAATCTAGTTGGTTGGTAAGTTGGCTTGCCCGATTGATGAGATGAACAGAGAAGAGAATCAGAGAGTCGTATGGAGGATTTCAGTAATCACCTGGCCCCCCTTTGTTGCAGGGCACAAGGAGTGGGGGAAAATTCCCCACCTTGCCAAAGGCATCTCAAGTCTCCGCTACTCACAATTGGGATGAGACTTCCTATTGTCTTTGCGAGCACGGGATCCTTGAGGAACACGGGTTATTAGTAAAAGAAACCTCCAGTTTCTTAGGAGTACTGGGCTCATGAGGAATAGGTATTATTTAACAAATCGACCAAAGCGAGAAATCTTAAAATATGCGTGACGCGACACAAGATTTCTCGCTACACTCGAAATGACAGAAAGGTGGTTAACAGTTATAACCGACATTAGCAGAGGTGACGAGAAATAGCCTATGAAACTTAATTCTAGAAACCATCTCTTTCACGAGATAACTCGCAGCCTATGCCCCAAGTGCCATCAAATAATTAATGCCAAAGTAATTCTGCGCTCAGGAGCAATCTATTTGTGCAAGCGCTGTCTGAAACATGGTTGGAACGAGGATTTGGCATCCTCAGATTCATCTTGGTACATCAGTAGCACTAATTACATTCAATCAGATAGTATTCCCCCTAGATTTCTCCGCTGCGAGCGACAAGCTTTGTCCCTCAGATTATGGCTTCTGTCCAGAGCATCAACAACATACCTGTATTGGCCTCCCTGACCTATGTAGCCCATGTTTTTAGAGTTGGTTGGCGCAGATATCGCCATCAAGATGGAAAATCTGGATTTTGGAGATATGGACGTTGGGAAAGATTACGCGTCGCCCGGCAAGCCTAATCGAAAGTAATACAAGGATACTGCGAAGGAGGTCAACTACATGAGCAGCTGGGTGAAAGTGAGCGCCATTTCGGAGTTAAGCGATGGGGCACTTAAAGAGATAAGTTTAGAGGGACACTCACTCCTTCTAGCTAGAATTGGAGATCAGTTTTTCGCAACAGACAATAAATGTCCACACATGGGAGCAAAGCTGTCTGAGGGCAATCTCGTCGGAAAAACCCTCGTCTGCCCAAAACATCATGCCCAGTACAATCTGGAGGATGGACAGGTTATAGAATGGGCAAAGATGCCTCGGGTCATTTCCACCCTGGGAAAGATAATCAAAGGGCCACAACCTTTAAAGATATATCCAGTAAAGGTAGAAAAAAATACCATACTGGTACAGCTATAAGGGAGGAAAAGAATGAGCTACTATTATTCGAGGTTAGTTGATCTAGGTTTCGATGAAACAATCCAAAAGGTGACTGAAGAATTGAAAAACGAGGGTTTTGGCATTCTAACAGAGATCGATGTCAAAGCCACCCTGAAAAAGAAGCTCGATGTAGATTTTCGGAATTACAAGATCTTGGGTGCCTGCAATCCACCATTTGCATATAAAGCCTTGCAAGCAGAACGGATGATCGGAGCTATGCTTCCCTGCAATGTCGTTGTCCAAGAAGCAGAGGGTGGTAAGACAGAGGTTGCAGCTATCGATCCCGCAGCCTCAATGCAGGCTATTGACAATCCTACCTTGGGAGAGATTGCACAAGATGTTCGTTCCAAATTGAAGATGGTGGTGGACAAGGTGTAAATCACAACGTTCAAAGTTCTTTCCACTGATGATATTAAAAGGAGAACCCAATATGAGCCCCACAAAGGAAACAGAGAATAGTCATAAAGCTATCGGGGATTTCTCTAGGCTGAAAGCACTGTTTTTGAATTGCACTCTAAAACCTTCACCCGAGTTATCTCATACGCAGGGGCTCATAGAGATATCTAAGGAAATAATGGAAAAGAACGGAGTCTATGCGGAGGTAATACGCCCTGTTGATTTCAACATCGCATATGGAGTCTATCCCGATATGACCCAGCGTGGTTGGAAGCAGGATGATTGGCCGCTACTGTATGAGAAGGTAAAGGCGTCCGATATACTGGTAATTGGCACTCCTATCTGGCTTGGCGACAAGTCATCCATATGTACGAAGGTTATAGAACGGCTATACTCAACCTCTGGTGATCTCAACGAGCAGGGTCAATATGCCTACTACGGTCGAGTGGGAGGCTGTCTCATCACAGGTAACGAAGATGGGGCCAAGCACTGCGCAATGAATATCTTGTACTCTCTACAACATCTAGGTTACGTAATACCTCCGCAGGCCGATGCAGGGTGGGTTGGTGAGGCTGGTCCGGGTCCGTCATATCTAGATCCCGGTTCCGGTGGACCGGAAAACGATTTTACTAATCGCAACACCACCTTCATGACCTGGAACCTGATGCACCTAGCAAGAATACTGAGGGATCTGGGTGGGATACCGGCTCACGGCAATCAGAGATCAGCCTGGGAGGCAGGATGCCGCTTCGATCACCCAAATCCTGAATACCGTTAGAGGAATTCATCAAGCTTGATGTCTTAAAATAAGCATTGGGCCGACACGCTTACACTCAAGGGAGACTAGGTCGTCATTCAATGGCAATGCGAAACATCATTTCTTCCTATTGATCGAAGTGGTACCAGATGAATATCAGGCAGTTCGTGTTACAGAACAAATTAATTGTGATAGAGTAAGGGAGTCTAGTATGGATTATCATCAAATGACAGCTCCTTGCGGGTTAGATTGCTTCAATTGTCCAATGTATTTGGCAAATGAAAACCAGAAGTTAAGGGAGTCCTTAGCACAAGGAATGAATATCGAACCTGAGAAGGCTGTGTGTAAAGGATGCAGACACGAAAATGGGATAATACCCTTACTAAATACCACCGAACCATGTAATGCATATAAGTGCATCGAGCAAAAGAACCTGGAATTCTGTTGCGAATGCTCTGATTTTCCCTGTGACCACCTTCATCCATATGCGGACAGGGCATCGGTTGTCCCACACAATATGAAAGTATACAACTTGTGTTTGATTAAGAAGATGGGACTTGAGGTGTGGGCACAGGAAAAGGCGAAGTCCGTCAGACACACGTATTTTAAGGAAAACTGGAAAATCTGAGCCACAAGATTATGTAACTACAGTCTTACCGATGCAGCGGAGGAATGTAACCAAACAATCACACAAATGTTATATCCAATTGCTAGGCAACTATGGATATAGTCCATTGGCGAACTGGATAATCTATGCTGAGTAAACTTTATAATTATCGTGTTGTACAGGTCTGCACTAAAACTATGAATAATTTCAGAACATATGGCAAGCAACCTTATACAATAGCCGTCATACATGGCGGACCTGGTGCTGCAGGTCACATGGCCCCAGTGGCACGAGAGCTCTCTTCAGATTTTGGAGTTTTAGAGCCACTGCAAACAGTTGCATCGGTGATGGGACAGGTTGAGGAATTACGAGATGTATTGGTAAAGCATGGCAACCCTCCCCTAACATTAATAGGTTCCTCCTGGGGTGCAATGCTCGGATTCATCTTTTCAGCGTATTACCCTGCATTAATAACCAAACTCATACTTGTTGGAAGCGGCGCTTTCGAAGAGGGATATGGTGTTGGAATGATGGATAATCGATTGAACCGTCTTTCCGATGAAGAACGGACAGAAGCACTCTCTCTGATAGGAACCTTAGATAATCCTAGTATAAAGGATAAAGACTCCTCATTGTCCAGACTAGGTACATTGATGACCAAAGCCGATGCCTATGATCCATTAACCCTTGATACCGAGAACATAGAAATCAATTATCATATCTATCACAGTGTCTGGGACGAAGCTGAGGAACTTAGGCGCAGCGGCATACTCCTAAAGCTGGGAGACATGATTCAATGCCCGGTGGTGGCAATTCATGGTGATTGTGATCCCCATCCCTACGAGGGAGTAAAAAAGCCCCTTTCCGATGTTCTGAGAAGATTCCAATTCATCCTGCTCAAGAATTGTGGACACTTACCCTGGATTGAAAGAGAGGCACAGAGCAATTTTTATCAAATCTTAAAACAACAGATACTCATATCCATCTAGGTTACAGTTCTGTGTGAATTACATTCGACAGGCTCATAGTTACAACACTACCACTTGGATAAAAGAACTTCAGGAGTTATAGTTAAGCTTTGTTCTCATTAACCAATGTATATACAAGTCAACAAGATGAATTGATGAAGTGTGAAATAATCACGCTGTAATCCAACCTGGCATCAAGGAATACAAAATGAATAGTCGCAAAGCATTCTTCACTAATATGTCCGCTCCAATGCCATTACCCCGAAAAATCCGTCTAGTATTCTATAATAACCTAAGAAAAATATGGACAAGACAGGGTTGTTGTGGTCACCCTGGAGAACCTGGGTGCTGAGAGGCAATAAAGCATCCTCCTGGTTCAGGAGAACAAGATTAAGCATGAATGATAATATGGTCTCTCGTCCTTGGATCAATATCCTTATTTTATAATACCTATTCACATTCCATATTTTGACCAGGTAATCTGTACAGATTACATAGCAAAAATCTAACCAATCGCCAAGAACCGAACAAAGGAAAGGAGTATTAGCTATGAGTAAAACGGATGAGAATGTCCAATACGCTTTTGCTGGTGAAAGCCAGGCCAACCGAAAGTATCTCTTCTTCGCTGCCAAAGCAGAAGAGGAAGGGCACAAGCAAATAGCACGCCTATTTAGAGCAGCAGCCGATGCAGAGACTGCCCATGCGCGTAATCACCTCAAGGTTATGAAGGGGATCAAGACAACCAGCGAAAATCTACAGGCGGCCATAGGTGGCGAAAACCATGAGTTCACCGAGATGTATCCAGGCTTCATCAAACAGGCGGAGACGGACGGAGCCAAGGATGCCACGAATAGCTTCGATCTGGCCAATCAAGTGGAAGAGATACATCACACCATGTTCAAGGATCACATGGAGAAGCTTGAGAAGGGAGAATCCATAGCGGAGAAATCCATTTATGTATGTCAATACTGTGGCAATACGGTTGAAGGCGAAGCTCCAGATAAGTGCCCGATCTGTGGAGCCCCCAAGAAGATGTTCAAGAACATCGAATAGTCTACTGTCTCCATATTGATTTTGAGTTGTCCTGAGTGGTTGAATCGTCACGGGCAAAACTAGAGCAATTAACTGGCTCCTTCAAGTACCACTCCCTTGAAGGAGCAGTTAGCTGAAGGGACTTGCACTCATAAGGAACTAGATGTTTCTTTCCCTAATAACCCGTATTCCTGACGGATTACATACTTGTGATGAATCCATCAAGGCTGGGCTCAACTTATGTTGTTGATTTGGTATTTAACAGCTTGCTATCCTTGTGAGGTGATCGACCGCGATGAACGCGTCGTCACAACAATCACAACATATGTACGTTCCATAAGAACTCAATCAGCAGTGTTTACTCTGAAATCAATTCCCTGAAATAATCATTTTCGATAAGGGCTTCAACTTCTATATATTCGCCATCTTGAGTTGCCAACGTATCATAGTAGAAGCCTTCCCAATCATTAAGAATGGTACTCTTTCCGATTTCTGCGGCGCCTTCACCATCGTAAAGATACACTGCTTTCGTCTTCATGGTATCACTATCTTCCTGCTGGTAGCTCCACGCCCAGGCTAACAAGCTACCACTAACGTCCCCCCTTCCCACGACCACCTTAGATCCCTCAGGAAGCCTTTCAAGTACCTGTTCGACATATATGTTGCTTTCTAAGGAATCCAACCTCCCCCTAATAACATCAACACAATCCATGATCTCATCCTTAGGACCAATCAGGAGCATATCCTCCTTTACCACCACCCATGACTCCCCATCAGACGATTCCCATCGCTCTTCTTCCTGATACGAGCCACTCCTATAGTCATTTTCTGTTAGTGCAACCCGAACCTTAGCGCGCTCAAATCCACCTTCTAATACTTTAACTCCCGAATCGCTTTCACCAAGATATTCAACCATTGGTATGCCGACACCTAGATCAGCCAGCCAATCCTCATACACAATCTTCCATTCTTGATATATGCTATAGAGTTGAGCATCATCCCTCAAGGCCTGTATATCCCATGATTCCAAAGATACAGGCTCATCTGGAAAAACATTGAGGAACCGAACAGCCAACCTCTCGGTTTCAAACCAAGAACACCCCGTTCCTAGGAACAAAGCGATTAGTAGAACCAAAATCCCGGAGCGGAAAAGCGCCCTCGTCGTCATCATCCGTACTTCTCCTCCCAAATCAAAATGGACCCTAATAACGGAACACCCGACCGGAGTAAAGCCCCCCCCAGCGCCATACCAGCAGAAAGTCTAACCGGTAGTCCACACGTAGTCAAGGATACACTTCACTATACCTCCTTTACATTGAGGTGATTCTTGTTATAATCTAAGTTGATAGGAGGGATAGGAAGTGAAGCCACATTTCCCCCGTTATTTACTTTATCTAATTCTTATAGTAGCCATAGTAGTACTGGCAGTTCGATTTTGGCCCAGTTCACCTGAAACTCCTACCGGAACCCTGAATGATGTTATCACCTTGATAAGCACTGAAGAGGTAGTGGTCGAAGACCAAACTATCAGAACTGAAGGTGAACAGGTTATAGTCGTTCAGGAAGAGGAATCTTTGGTAGTAACCACTGGGACCGGCGAAAATAAGAAGGAACTATTAAAGACATCTTTCTTCGGTAGCACCTATGACCTCAAGGAATACCTCGTAGACGCAGAAGTTGAATTATCCACTGTCGTCATCAAGCCAAAGCAAGACTCCGGATGGGATTGGGGCCAATTAGCCATTGCTTTATTGCCAGTGGCACTCATCGTTTTCTTTTTCTGGATATTGCTTCGTGGGGCTCGAGGAGCAAGCAATCAAGCACTCAACTTCAGTCATAGTAGGGCCAGAATGGCCAATAGTGCTAAATCCACCGTCACTTTTGCGGATGTGGCAGGTGTAGATGAGGCCAAACAGGAACTGCAAGAAGTAGTAGAGTTTCTCAAAAACCCAGGGAAATTCCTTTCTTTGGGTGCAAGGATC
>JAXHVC010000136.1:0-21346 GCA_034189315.1 Chloroflexota bacterium
TCATTGTGTCTATTCCAAGAGCCCATATCCCTGTGTTGAAAAGGTTTATATCAACCTCCTGACCAATTCCTTGTCTTTCACGAACTAGAAGAGCCGTATTTATACCACAGGCAATTGCCAGCGCAGTTATGTGATCACCCATACCTGGCCTCTGAAAAACAGGAGGTCTTCCTGGTTCTCTTATTGTTGCCTGTAATCCAGATCTTGCCCAGAATGCGGTATAATCATAACCTGGTTTCTCTTTATCAGGTCCTTTGCGTCCGTATCCTGTTAGGCTTGAAAAGATCAGTTTTGGATTAGTTTTGCACAGTGTTTCATACTCAAGATTGTATTTTATTAATTCACTGGGACGTAGGTTTGAAAGAAAAACATCAGACTTATCAATCAGACTATGAAGTATATCCTGTCCCTTTGTTTTACTTATATCCAGTGTGAGGCTTTTTTGTCCCTGTTATCAAGCTCCCAAGGATAATTCATATCTGAAACAGGCATTCCGCCAATAACCATCATACCTCTTGAGCCATCACCCCTCACAGGATGTTCTATTTTGATAACATCTGCGCCCCAGTCTGCCAGAAGGGCAGAAGCAGATGGAGCAGCAACCCATTGTGCCACCTCAATTACTCTAATCCCATCAAGTGGATTGATTTGTTTCTTTTTTTTATTATTGGTCATGCTACACCCCCAGGTCTTTGTTAATCGTATCGGTCAACACGAGCAGCCTCAACATGTCATAGGCGGTTGAGCCGCTCGTTTCTGGTTGATCAGCAACTACACTATAGTGAACAGGATCCTGGATTGTTCCATATAGGCCAATAAGTTTGGTGAGAAAGGCTCTCTGCCTAATGGTCAGTTGCATTACTAGGTTACCTCAATTGAATATATGTAAGTAGACATAATCCAGAGAAACCAAAACAATAGTAGGTGATCGGCCCCTCGCTGTCAAGAATCTATACTTTCAACAGATTCGACAGAACATGTCACTTGGTGTTCTCAACAACAACGTTGGTGGTGGACAGAAATCTAGGATCAGACAAAGCACTTCGTGCATACTGTGTTGGAAGGAGAATCCAGTGATCAATTGTGTTGTAGACTACGTAAGCCTGCTAATGAAGGAATTGGAAGCTCGCATGCGTTGAGAAGTCGAATACTTAATGGTGGGACCTGTACGTTGAAATCGAGGGTTTACTGGATTCCCGTTTTCATAAGAATGACAATCTTGAGATTCTCTAAGTTAGCGCTTATGGGGCTGAGCCTACAATACAGTTTTCCTGTATGTCCTCTCCTTATCATAAAAAAAAGGAGCGAGCAGGAATATGCTCGCTCCCCTCATGATATGTCTCAGTTGAGATACTGTTGAAAGCTCAATTCCTTCATAAAGGCCTAATCAACTATATCCCCCCAGCTATATCCCAGTAGATTAAAACCTTTCTACTGTGATATCTCATCGATCTTGGCCGACAATGCCTCTTTCTCGGTGTATCCTGTTATATCTTGAACGATCTGAGAGGCATCAATAAAGACTAGGGTTGGATAACCATATCTGCCTATCTGTTGTTCGTAATCCTGTACTATTACGTATTCGGTATCAAGTATCCAAGGCCAGTCCAAGTCGTTCTCCTGGGCAAAGTCAATAAGGACATCCTTGGGACAGCAGCCACAAAACACTGATACGGGTACAAAGTCATTGCGTTGTTGCTGAAGCTCCCTTATAACAAGCAGCTGACTGGACACGATTTCACTCTGTCTGGCATTACAACCATAATTCACAAAGTTTAATAGTACAACAGAGCCCTCAAAATCATTTAGGGATATGAACTCTCCCGTCACCACATCCTGGGCGGTAAAGCCAGTCAATTTTCCTACATTGCCTTCATACTGAACAACTGGTTTATCGACACTGTTCCCCGAGGGACTGTCATCACAAGCAAAGCCAAGCGATACAAGGCAAATAGCTAGGACACCTAACAGAAACCGTTTAAATATCATATGAAGCCCCCCAGTTCTCGGAGTGTTCTCTGGAATCACTTGCAGTCCCAACTTCAATAGGAGTAGCACTCATAGGTTGCTGGTTACGTTTTTTCTTGTGAGTTTTCTTTCGACTCCTTCCATTGCCTCCTTCTACATGAGGGACACTGGCAATCTTCGCATCTCCGATTTCCTGACGTATTACGTCAGCGATCGACTCATTGTCTCCTTTTTCGTAAGTGACATTGGGTACCTTCCTATCATCTGTTACCTTGCACTGTTCGCCGGCAAGCTGCCAGTTACCTTCCTCATCGAGAGTGACTGTAACCACAGGCCTGCTATCCGATTCGCCACTCTGCTGAACAACAATCCGCGCCCCATTCCTTCTCCTACGAGTATGGTTGGAATCCCATCGCCTTCCTCGTTTCCTGAGAGTATCACCGACAATTTGTCCATCCTTCATACTGATAACCCTCTTAGCACGATGAGCTGTTTCCGAGTTATGAGTAACCATCATAATGGCATACCCATCCGCATTAAGCTTGGTGAACAGGTCTATTATCTCCATACCGGTTTTTTGATCGAGGTTCCCGGTTGGCTCATCTGCCAAGATCAGCGAACAGTTGTTTATTAGGGCTCTTGCAATCGCAACCCGTTGTTGTTCGCCGCCGCTAAGTTGGGAGGGTTTGTGGCTTGCCCTGTTTGCCAGCCCAACCTTGTTTAGCAAATCTAGTGCCCTATCTTCATCATCCCTACGAGAACCACGAAAGGTAAGAGGCAACAATATGTTCTCCAGGGCTGTTAGGGAGGGAAGCAAGTAGTACTGCTGAAAGACATAGGCGATCTTTGTTCGTCTTATGTTCACAAGCTGCCCCTCTCCCATGCTGTCAATCCTCTGCCCATCCAGAACTACTTCCCCGTTCGAGATATTATCCAAACCTCCGACCACATTTAGAAGAGTGGATTTTCCGCTCCCTGAGGGTCCCGTGATGGCAACGAATTCACCATCATGGATATTCAGAGTAACGCTGTCTAGAGCATCCACTCGTAATGAACCTTCTCCATATATCTTTGATACATTCTTAAGCATTAGCATCTCTCTCACCTCACATAGACCGCATAGAATCCGCCACCTTTATCTGCGAAGCCCGAAAGGCCGGATAAACGCTTGCGATAACGGCGACAGCTATGGCAATACCCAGCGCTGCTGGTAGTAATTCAATAACATAATTAACAGCTATTCCATCAAAGATCAGTGGGCCCACCAAATACGATAGCAGCGTTCCCGCGATATAACCGATAACTCCACCCAATAAACCAACAATAACAGCCTCGTAGAGGAACATGCTAACTATCTGTCTCCGCGACGCCCCCACTGCCTTCATTATTCCAATATCCCGTACACGCTCGTGAACCGAAGATGTCATGGTATTAACAACCCCGAGCGTACCTACAACAAGCGTGATGCTTGCCAAGGCCATCAAGAAGTCATTCATCTTGTCCATAAGCCCCATCTCACTACTGGCAATTTGTTTAACTGCAACTGCCCTAATCCCTGGAATAGCATTATTGAGCGAATCTGCAATCATCTCCACAGGGCAGCCATTACATAGGGCACGAATATCTACTGAAGAAACGAGCCCCGATTTGTTGAAAATGCTTTGAGCACTTTCTAATGGAATAAACACCTCATAGTCATCCTCCGATCCTGTCTGTCCCAGAACCCCAACCACCGAGTAAGTATGTTCTTCAACCACAACCGTATCCCCGGGGCTTATCTCTAGCAATTCAGCAGCTGTCTGTCCGACAATAATCTCGTTTTCCTGCTCCGGATATCTCCCAGTAATTTCCCACCATGTTTTGATAGCAGCTTCCTCTTCGGGATCAAATCCAACTGCTATGATGGGGGTGCCTTCTATTTCGGTGTTCACATAGAGCTTTGGAGCGATTGTCGCAATGGGTTCTCCTTCTGGGATACCAAGGAATTTAGCTTCCTCTCGTATTGCATCGTCAGTGATTCTCCGGATTTCTGGCAACTTAGTATCATCAATATAGTTGTCCCCCACTGTGAGATTCCCCAAGTCCAGGTTACCAAGTTGCATTCCAACATCGCTTATTGATGGTGAAACCACAAGATTAGCACCATACTTATCTAGTTCCTCATAGATCTTCTCTTCCCCAGCGTTTGCTATTGTCATAACGGCAATCACTGCAGCAACCCCCACCATCACACCAAGCGCAGTATAGGACAGTCGTTTCCTCCTACGCATGGCATCCTTGAACACTACTTCTTGTAGTCTCATCACACCTCCCTAGTCACATGACTTATGTCTGATACCTACTTCCTATACTCATACATGTCATCTGCTAGGGCCATCCAGCCTTTTGAGTATCATCATAGGCATGTGATAGATCAGAGAGGCTCATGGTCGTACTATCGCCATTCGTCTCCGTATTTACCCTGGCTTTCGGGAAGTTTCGGCAGGCACCGCTGATACCGTCACCAGTCAAAGCGTTGAAAACTGTGCTGCAGTTGTCACAAATAAGTTCGTCACCTTCACGCGAGAATCTAATAGACTTGCATGGAGGGCAGACATTAGCACGCACATGTGTTTCCCCACCAAGTTGATAGGCCATATAGGTTCTATCCCCTTCATCTGTCGAGATCTTGAAATGCAGCTGTTTTCCACTAGTTAATTCACTGGTTGCAATCGATACTGTGTCACCTTCGACCTGAGCATCGATCCACGTGGGACTAACTAGTCCCTCCACAAGGTTATCATTCCCGCTTCCCTCCGTGTTCGCATCATCTCCACTACCACAGGCGATTCCAACTACCGGCACTACCAGTAGCAATATCGAAGCCAAAATCATGGCGAGTCTCATTTGATAATCTCCTTTCGAGGACGTGCGCATAGACACGCCCAAGACACGTTGAATTACTGTACGTTAGTCGTGAGATTTAGTGTATTTCCTGGGCGATATTGCTTCCCTGTGACGCGATTGGAAAATGGTTTCAAACAGCGTCACAGGGTATACCGATCATAATCTTAGGCAACACCAATCGATGAATCTAAGAGGAGGATTAGAGGCCTTATAGGAGTTTGTCTGAGGATTGTCTTGAGGAACAAAAGATACCTTGGTGTTTGTACCATCACTCCATGTATAGGTAATAGGTTGGAGATGATACTCATGCTCCACTGGTTGATGTGGAAGGGAACAATTACCCAAGCAGGACCCCACCTGTCCCAGTGGATCATTCGCTTCTGTCATGTGCGAGATCATTGTAGTGCCATTTGATGTCTCCGATGAAATAGGTTGATTGCAGCAGGATGGCTTTTCAACTGAATCCTTTTCTTGTGATGCAATAACCAAGGTTGGAGAAGGAGCGTCAGAAGAGCCCATACAACATTTATGGCTGAAATCCGCACAGTCAGACATGCTGCTACGCGCTTGTACAACTGGTACTGTTGAAGTTAACAATCCGCCAAGCACAAGCATAATAGGCAGTATTCGTCTAATATGTATATAAATAAGACTCATTATTATGATCATGATAGTCATCTTTGAGATATTATGCAAGTACCCATATCTTATCTTTATTTATATTCAGGATTATTCCTTTAATTGGTAGATTTGATGCCTTGCCTTTATTCTTGCTCTATCCCTACTAGTAAAATCCAATAATGTGAAAATCTTGGTATAAAGTGGTGTATTATAGATGGCTTCCTTTGATAACAGTGATATGTTTCTATTTATGGGTTATTGCTAATATAGCGCCCATTCTCAACTACTCGAGGGGACAACTTACCGGACTGATCTATAGGGAAGCAAATATGACAATGGTTCACTGTTGAAGACTACCACCTGGTCATCTGGCTAGGTGCAAGAACTAACCACCAGGCTAGCTAAAAATCCCTCCACATGTCCGGTACTTTGGAAGGAATTCGCCCCTATACTAGGGATTAATATCTGAACTATTATGCAGAATGGCAAGAAAATCCGAAGTCCGAATCTCTAAGCATAAAACGATACCAAAACCCAAAATTACAATATCCAAGACGTAGAGGATTTTATACATTTGAGATTTGAATTTGCATAGGATATCGTGCATGGGATTTAGGGTTTGGAGTCTTGCGCCTGTTTTGCTCTGGCTTGTCCAGGTTAGGGGAATGATCATGGGTTATTACGTTCTGATCAGCGGCATAAAATCCGCACAATCGCTAGGAGGCAGATTATGAATAATGGCTATATCATACAAGTGAAGGGTGTTCACAAGACCTATGACACAGGCAAGATAAGGGTACATGCACTTAGAGGAGTTGACCTTAGTATCAAGCGAGGCGAGATGGTGGCCGTCATGGGACCCAGTGGTTGTGGAAAGACAACTCTGCTTAATTGTCTCTCCGGCCTGGATGAGATCGATGAAGGTGAGATCATCATAAATGGCCATCACATCCCTAAGATGTCGGACAAGCAACGTACAAAGTTCCGGGCCGATGAGATGGGATTTGTTTTCCAATCTTACAACCTGCTCCCTGTTCTAAGCGTTGTTGAAAACATAGAGCTACCTTTGCTTGTATCGGGTGTCCGTCAACACGACGCGCGCAAGCAGGCTACCTCCGCGTTGGAACTGGTAAGCCTTTCCGATGAGAGGGATAAGCGACCGGCTGAGCTCTCTGGTGGCCAACAACAACGAGTTGCAGTAGCTCGAGCGCTAGTGAACGAACCAGCCATTGTTTGGGGAGATGAACCAACAGGTAACCTGGATAGCGAGAAGGCAATGGAGATTATGAAGGTGCTGCGCCGTCTTAATAAGGAAAAGGGACAAACCTTTGTATTGGTGACCCACTCTCCAGAGGTTGGCGATTTGACTGATCGCATAATTCGCATGCGAGATGGGGTAATCGAAAGCGATAAGAAGAACGGCCACAAGGTCAAGAATACATAGGTCTCCACCCAACCTATCTCAGAAGGTAAACACTCAAAGCGATGCCTCTTCAAGCAACTTCTCTTCTCACAAAAGAAGGGGATTAAAAGGAGAAACCAATGGAAAAGCTCTTCGGCATTCCAATAGATGCACTAATGACCTTTCTTCTGTTTATCTTTGGGCTGTGTTTTGTGACACTGGTTGTAAGTGCATTACGTAATAAGGTTATGTTCAAGATAGCAGCTAGGAATATACCAAGGCGACCTGCCCAGACAATGCTCATTGTATTAGGATTGATGCTAGCTGCAATGCTCTTTTCTGCCTCCTTTTCAACTGGAGATACCATGACCCATTCCATTCGAACTATTGCGGTTGATTATCTTGGTGAGGTGGACATACTTGTACAAAGCGAGATAGAGGAATCAAGTGGACAGTCTGCATATTTTGAACAGAGTCAACTTGGCACAATACAGCAAGCCCTTAACGATCGGAACGAAGTAGATGGCATAGCACCAGCGATCATCGAAAGAGTTCCGGTAGTAGCCCCAGATAGTCAATTAAACGAACCTGCGGTTGATCTAATAGGATTGGATTCTCAATATATGGGAGGCTTTGACTCCCTGTTAGACGAGGACGGTGATAAGCTCTCACTCGGTGACCTTGAATCTGGCATGGCCTATATCAGTGTAGACACAGCCGAAGAGCTTGAAGTTTCAACAGGTGATAGCATACAGGCATTTCTCAGCCCAGAGCCAACTCTCCTGACTATCGCTGGTATCTACGAAAAAGGGGGGACCCCTTCAGAAGGCACATCCATGGTGATGCCCCTATCCGAAGTTCAGACCCTTATGAACACGCAAGAAACCATTAATATCATCCTCATCACCAACAAAGGTGATGCTATCGACGGAGCAGAGTATACCGATGCCGTAATGACAGCCTTGGAAACCACTATTGAGGGAACAACACTTGAAGCCGAGCCGGTGAAACGGGACGTCCTAGATGCGGCAGATGAAGCAGGAAGCATGTTCTCTTCTATATTCCTCATGCTGGGACAATTCTCCATCGCCGCAGGTATATTACTCATATTCCTCATCTTTGTTATGCTCGCCGCTGAACGCAAACACGAGCTGGGCATCGCCCGGGCTGTGGGCACTCAGCGGAGCCAAGTCATAAGGATGTTCACCTATGAGGGGGTACTTTATGCCCTTATTGCTGCCGCTGTCGGAAGCGCACTAGGGCTGGCCGTAGGGTGGGGCATGGTACGCATTATGGCTGCTGCCTTTTCAGAGATGGAATTCGAGTTGATCCACTATTTCAATCCAAGCAGCCTCACCATCGCCTATACCATGGGCGTGCTGCTCACCCTAACTGTGGTTGCTATCTCCGCATGGCGAGTGAGTAACCTTAATATCATCCGAGCTATACGAGATATTCCCGAACCACCAAAGGCAGGGAAGAGCAGTATTAGAGGACTTGTTCTAGCTATTATCGTTCCCTTATTGGGTCTACTGATGGCAGTCAATGGAATCCAGCAAGAAGAAGCCACTCCCTATCTGGTGGGGGGGTCAATGGTAATCGTTGGACTATCGTTACTGGCAAGACGCTTTCGCCTGCCGGATCGTGCTGCCTATACCATTGCAGGCCTAGGTCTACTAGTTTTCTGGTTGTTGCCCAGACATCCCTTAATTGGGGAAATGGATCAGGGAATGGAATTGTTTTTTCTTTCCGGGATCATGGTAGTAGCAGGGGCAGTATGGGTGGTTATCTACAATTCAGACATACTACTCTCGGCCATTATCACCATATTCGGGCGTTTCCGTGGACTAACTCCTATGTTGAAGACAGCAGTCTCCTACCCGATGGCAAATCGTTTCCGAACCGGCATGGCATTGGCCATGTTCTCCCTAGTGGTATTCACTCTAGTAGTTATGTCACTAGTGAATCACTCCATTGGAGCATTGTTCGACGATAGCGAACGTCTTAGCGGGGGGTTTGATATCCAGGCCACCGTGAATTACAACAACCCTATACCCGATATCAACACCGCAATTGAGGAAGCCGAAGGCATTAATCTCAATGACTTCGAAGCCATAGCCAGCATCAGCGGTACAGCAATGGAAATGCGTCAAGCAAACACTGATCAGGAATGGACAGAGGATCCCATGTTCCTGCAAGGTGTGGACAGCCAATATACCAATAGCGTCTCATACGAATTCTCTAAGATGGCAGAGGGCTATGACACAACAGACCAAGTGTGGCAAGCTTTATCCCAAAATCCCAACCTGGCTATAGTAAATCCTGTAGTGGTGCCTAGCAGAGTCAATTACAATATGGGAGGGCAGCCACCACCATTCCAGCTCGAAGGTTTCTACATCGAGGACGATGCACTACCAGAGGTACACATCGAAGTCCGTCATCCTGTTACTAGAGAGATGCAGCAGTTACATGTGATTGGTGTGCTGGAATCAACTGCTATATATTCAGCAATGGTTACTACCTCGCAGAATACATTGAACTCACTCCTACCGAGACCCCTGACACCCACGGTATACGTGTTCCAAACAGCAGATGGATCGGCATCTGATATAGCAAAATCATTGGAAGCACAGTTTCTAGAGCATGGAATGAATACAACCGTTATCGAGGAACAGATAGATGAAAACAACAGAGTGGGAATCATGTTCGAATACCTAATCCAGGGATTCATGGGCTTGGGCTTGATCGTAGGAATTGCAGCTTTAGGCGTAATCGCAGCAAGATCCGTGGTGGAACGAAGACAGCAAATCGGCATGCTTCGAGCCATTGGCTTCCAGCAGGATATGGTGCAACGAACATTCCTTATTGAATCCTCCTTTGTGGCTCTTCTGGGTATAGGCATCGGCGCGATCCTAGGATACGCAATCTCTTCCCTGGTTGTGAACGATATGTCTGGAACATTTGAAGATGCTCAGCTCATTATTCCTTGGGGCCGTATGATTATGATCGTGGGTATAGCCTATGCAGCTTCCTTGTTCACCACCTACCTACCAGCTCGTCAAGCAGCCAAAGTCTATCCTGCAGAGGCGTTGAGATATGAATAATCGTGTAATAAAGGGACGTGCCTTGTGGATAGAACATACTTTCAGAATGGTTTTGATACTAACGAGACATATGATAGACTATGAAAATCGAACGATAGTGAGTGATTCATACATTGCTCCTAAGCTAAAAGAGCACTATCATTTGATTTATTGTGCCAAGTATGAAAAGTATCGTTGGCTTGACGGAAAGGAGTGCATGAATGAGAGCAAAGAAGGTCATGATCCTGGGATTGGGAATCATGTTTGCAGTAAGCATGATGGTCGGAACCGGATGTGATGACGGGGATACCGGTGCTACGGATACGAGGGATTCCAGCTTCACTGTTGGTGAATTTCCCAAGTTGATCGTGAGTAATGAGAATGGAAACGTAGAGATTGAAACTAGCGACGACCAAGAAGTGCATATCCAAGCGGAGCTTGTTGGCAGCGATCAGATTGACTATGACGTATGGCAGGACGGAGACACAATATTGGTGGATGTAGAAATCGAAGGATCAGATACTGACGGTGTTGGAGTCAATTTGACTATAACGACACCAAGAATGACCGAAGCTATAATCGAAAACAGCAATGGCTATATAGAGGCCAATGGAATCAAGAGAGAAGCTCGCCTTAAGACATCCAATGGGAAGGTTTTGCTGAAGAACTCTGATGGGAAGTTTAAACTCCGAAGCAGTAATGGTGCGTTGGAAATGCAAAACGTGGAGGGAGAGTTTGACGCGGAGACCAACAACGGCAACATTCGGTTCAAGGGAGAGATGATTCCGCTAGGAGCCAATAGAATAGTGACTAGCAATGGAGCTGTGGATATCCAATTAGAAAACGATCCAAGCATCGCCCTTGAGGCGAAGACACGTAATGGTAGTATAGACAGCGAACTGCCTATTTTGGCAACAATAACTGAAAGTGAACAGCTAGTAGGCAGCATTGGTGATGGAGAGGCGGAACTATACATTCGCACATCTAACGGCAACATAAATATCAGCTAGCTTTTATACAAACCAATCGCTATTGACCACTGAGAGAGGGTCATCCGTTACCCTCAGGATTAGTGGATACACAATCGAGAAACCTCGCGTACAACTCAACCGCATAGACTCAATTAAAAAGGGGGCGAGCAACTGTGATGGGGAATGGATTCCCAATAACAGCTCGCTCCTATTCCTTACTGAAGTATGTGCATAGGTGAAACCTCCTAGCCTTAACTTGCTTCAATTAACAATATCTAGTTCTAGATAATCTAAGATAATACTCGATTGATCCACTCAATCCCCCACCGACACCAATTCCATCATAACCATACAAGTACTACGTTATGCTGCCGAGCTATATTCTTCATCGTTAACAGAACCATCGCAACTAAACCTTCCAACAAAGGTCTTACATGTATGTATTATCAGGATTCAGATATAAGGGCTTGACTTAAGTTCCAATAAGTCATGTAATATCCTGTGTAGTAAGCATGGGCCATGCTCTTACCCAAGTACTGGATAGATCATTCCTACCTTGGGTGGAGTTGCCTGCCGTGAATCACAGATGAGGAGGACCATCGATGACAACAACTTATCAATCAGTTTATCTGGCTCTCCCTGAAGCCATCTTCATCTCTAGTGCCAAGACTGGGAGAATACTGGACTGCAATCCCGCGGCTGAGAAGCTTGTAGGAAAGTCCAAAAAGGAGATGGTCGGAACACTGCAATGGAAACTCCACCCTAAAGGAAAGGCAAGAGAATATCGCGAAAGATTTAAGACACATGCCAGAATCCAGGGTACTGTACGGGATGAAGCTGAACTAGCCACCGACAAAGGAAAACCAGTCTATGTTCAAATCAGTACCTCACTCTCTACATTCAGGGGTAAAGATGTTGTGGTACAGGTGTTCACTCCCGATAAAAGACCGCGGGTGGCTACAGAGCCCTCTACGATGGAGCCAATCCCAACCCCGCTCTGGCTAGCTGACCAGAGCCATGAGGGGATCGGTATCGTAGTTGATGGCGTTATTGAATTTGCCAACAAGTCTATGGGACAGGTATTTGGATACCCGACCGAAGAACTTATAGGAATGCCGTTTCTAGAAATCATGGCGGCACGAAGTCGCGAAGCAGCTGAAAGTAGTTACACAGCCGGACCGATGGTCTATGGAGAACACCCACCTCGCGAAGTAGAACTGAGAGATAGAGAAGGAAACACAAAGGTTGTGGAACTATCATCGGAATCTACTGAATATCAAGGTAGATCTGCGGTCATAGAAGTCTCGAGGGATATAACTGAACTCAAACAATTAGAGGAAAACCTCAGAGTTGAAAGGGAATTCTCTCGAGCCATCCTGGAAAATACCACCGAAGGGATTGTTGTGACCGACTCAGAAGGGCGTGTAATCAACTGCAATCCTGCCTTTACAGATCTACTGGGCTATACGGCTGAAGAGCTGAAAGGTATGAGTACCCTTGACTTTACAGCGGAAGAAGATAAAGACAAGAGTATACAATTCACAAGGGACTTTATGGACAATGGCATATCCACAGACTTTGAGCTTTCATACGTAACCAAGGATAGAACAAAGGTCCCAATACAATTGAAGGGCTCCTATATAACACGTGAGAACGATCAGGCCCCATACTCTGTAGCTATCGTCCGAGGCCTAAGGGAACCTCAAAAAGAGGATACTAAGTATGCCATAATCGTGGAAGAGTCAATCGATGGAATTGGGATTATACAAGATGGAATAATCAAGTACGCTAATCGTGAATGCGGTCAGATGCTAGGTTATTCGAGAGACGAATTAATAGGGATGAACTTCCTAGATATGACCACTACCAACTCAAAGGCACTTGTATCAGAGAGATATCGACATATAGAGAGTGGAGAACGTACAGAGGGGACAGTCACAGAGATTGAAGTTCAAAGGAAAGACGGAGACATCATCGTGATAGAAGTAAGTGGCTCCGACGTTCAGTACGAAGGAAGAGCTGCAAAAGCTGTCTTCGCAAGAGACATCACGAGCCGGATTCGTATGGAGAATGATCTTAAAAAGCACTCGTATGATCTCAATGAGCGAATCAAGGAATCAGATTGTCTCTTCAGGCTTTCAAGCAACCTGGGAAAACAGGAGGTCCCTCTGTATGACGTGCTTAGGAACGCAGTGGAGATTATTCCTTCAGGCTGGCAATATCCAGAGGTAACCTGTGCAAGAATCGTATTAGGTGATCTAGAGGCTAAGACATCCAATTATAGTGACACGATTTGGAAGCAATCACAAGACATAGTAGTGAATGGAAAACAAATTGGTCATGTGGAAGTCTGTTATTTGGAGGAAAAGCCAGGGGGTGACGAAGGTTCATTACTAAGGGAAGAGCACAGGTTAATCAATGCCATAGCTAACGAGTTAGGTGTTTTTATAGAACGAAGACAGGCAAAATCGGAGCTAGAAAGGGAGAAGTCTTTCACGGAGACCATTCTTTCTTCGATCCCCGATATGGTGCTTTCCATGAATTTCAATGGAGAGATCAGCTATGTCAATCAAGGTCTTCTGCAATTCACTAATAGGAAACGTGAAGATTTAGTGGGTAAACAGTTAGTAGAGTTTGCAGCAGGGGAGGGATTCCTCACCGGTGAGTCCCTACAAAAAGTGGTAGATAGAAGGATAGAATGGTTTCAGACTGGCCGTCCTGTGATTGATCTGGAAATAGAACTACATAATGGCCTTGGTGATAAGACAATAACCGCAACCTATTCTACAGCTCCAATACTCAGTCCCAGCGGTGAAAACCTTGGCGAGGTGATCATAATCCACGATATCACCGATCGTAAAGAAGCCGAGGTAAAGCTCCTTCGCACTACAAACTGGCTCAATGCTATCATCAACTCTGCTACTGGATTCTTTATCTCTTCTTGCGACACTAATGGGCTAATAACCACATGGAATAAGGGTGCCGAGATGATCATGGGCTATGGCGAAGAAGATACTATAGGCAAAATGGATTTCACCCAATTGCTTACTGATGAGACACTTTCTTCAAAACTACCTCAATCCGAAGTGGCAAGGATCCTAGAATCAGGCACATATGAAGGTGAGCTCAACTACAGAAGAAAGAATGGGGATGTCTTTCCTGCTAGCGTGAGCGTATCTCCTCTGAAGGACGAGAACAATAGCATAATAGGGATGCTTGCAATTGTGCAGGACATCACCGCACGAAAGACCGCCGAAGATGCCTTGTTGAGGGAAAAGGCCTTCACTGAATCCATAATCACCAACGTACCTGATATGTTAATAGCAATAAATCCCAACCACGAGCTCACCTTTGTCAACCAAGGTTTTGCCCATTTCATAGGTAGAGAGCCCGATGATATCGTAGGTACGCAGATGCATCAGTTGATAACTGAGCTCAATGTCCTTACCCTGGAATGGACAGCAGTAATTATGGAACGGGTGGTACATCGCCTCAAGACCGGAGAGCCTATTAGTGGTGTCGAATTGGAAATGCAGAATCTTCAAGGTGAAGTCATCCCTATGCTGTATTCGGCATCTGGAATCAAGAGTCCTACCGGAGAGGTGCTTGGTGAGGTGGTCCTTATTCGAGACATCTCTGAGCTCAAGCAAGCGGAAAGGGATCTTGCGGCTGGTAAGAAGAGGCTTGAGGATATCCTGGAGACCATGCTCGATGGTGTCCTGCTGGGTGATATGCAAGGGAACCTTATGTATGTTAACAGCGCCGTAGTATCACACACAGGTTATCAAAAGGAAGAGCTATTGGGCAGAACTGCAATGGATACCTTACTGACTGATGCGGAATCATCTCGTTTTATATCACAGCTACAGAGATTATTCCAAGGTGAGTCGGTGCAGGTTGAGGAATACCGAATACAAAGGAAAGATGGAACAACAGGAACACTTGCTGTTAGCCTCGCTGTCTTGAAGGATGACCATGATATTCCTCAAGCTATTATTGCAGTAGAGAGGGATGTCTCAGAAAGAAAGCAAGCAGAAATACAACGAGAGATGCTCCTAAATGAGCTCAGTGATGCCAATTTAAAGCTTTCCCAGTCCAACCAAAATCTTCAGGATTTCACCTATGTCGCTTCTCATGATTTGCGTGAACCGCTTCGAAAGATTTCTACTTTTGGAGAACTGCTTAATGACTCCCTACAAGGTAAACTAGAAGAAAGCGATCGAGAGAACTTAGATTTCATGATAGATGGAGCCAAACGCATGCAACGTATGGTGGATGACCTTCTAATGTATTCCAGGGTCTCTACTAAAGAAGCGTCTGTTGATAGGGTGGACCTTAATCAGGTAGTCTCCGATATTATTAAACTAGAACTGGCAACTCAGATAGAGGAGACAGGAGCAGCTATCGAGATTCAATCACAACTACCACTTATTAATGCCGATGCGACCCAAATGCATCAGCTGTTACAGAACATCATAGGCAATGGCCTTAAATACCACAGGGAAGGTGTACCGCCACGGATTATCCTGCGCACTAAAGAAATGCCAAACCAACAGATTCGTGTGGAAGTGGAAGATAATGGGATAGGCATACCCGAAGAACATCGCGAAGACATATTCATCATGTTCAGGAGGCTCCATACACGAGGTGACTATGAAGGTACTGGTATAGGTTTGGCTGTCTGTAAGCGAATAGTGGAACGCCATGGAGGAAGTATTGGGGTTGAACCAGCCTTAGATAACGGGACAATCTTCTGGTTCACGCTCCCTATTAAAGCATCTGAATCGCAGCAACAGGTTGCATGAGTCCAAGTTCCGAATTATTCGATAATCATCGTAGTGAGAGGTTGCATGTGCTACTGTATATGCAACCTCTATGGTATATTGCCATACAAACTAAACTGGCCCCTCAGCCATAATCAGCATGTAGCCTTGTCCTCTCGATAGATGGAATCACCTTCGATATCTATTGCATGATGAAGGAAGGAAACCAAAAAGGCGTGTTTAAGATGTAATAGACTTGTATAAGAAGCACGGTCGTATGGGGTTGCTATTCTACGATTGTTGCACATACTGCTAGGATGATGAGAGGACATACGGAAAAAGTGGCTATATAATTACCTTTATGAAGCTGATTTTGTAATCAGTGGCAAACACATACATCAGGGGGTAGTGAAATGGACCTCTCAGTGATAGAAGCCCTTACTATAAGTGAGGCGTGGTGGAGGGCCTTAAGGGCTTGTTTGACCCAGGGCTACGAATATACCATTAGCAGCGGTAGCAGTGGGACACAGGACAAGAAACGTCGGGAACTAGATATGGCTGTGCTGCACATCACCATGCCTGGGATTCGTCCGCTTGTGCCCGATGTGCCCTCGGGTGTTCCGGCTCCTACGGATGATGCATATTTACAGGACTATCTTCATTACTTGCTGACTGATGCCAAGGCTCCCAACGAGGATTATACCTATGGTATGTATATCCAGGATCAGTATATGGAAGTTGTCGAGATGTACAAACGTGGTGGATTTGAAACCAACCAAGCTACCATTACTATTGGAGACAAGAGCTCGATCTACCTTGGTGACCCCCCGTGTCTACGGCTGATAGATACCAGAGTGAGATACGGAGCATTGCATTGGGTGGTGTACTTTAGGTCTTGGGACTGTTGGGGAGGTTTGCCCTCTAATCTAGGGGGCTTGCAGCTAGCTAAGGAAATGATGGCGGATATGATAGGTGTCAAAGATGGGGAGCTCTTTGCCTTTAGCAAGGGGCTGCACATATATGACTCGGAGTGGGAGGTGGCAGAGATGGTAGCGCGAGTTGGACAGTCTTCGTTATGAATGAACGAATTCCGCGGCTTTCACCTTGAATACTTGAGTACTGTGTTTTGCTTGATGATATCTGGTTGTTAGTAAAACGATTCAGTCTTTTGCTCCACTAAGAGTAATATTCGGAAGTATGAGTTTTATGAGCTATTAACTACGCAACGCAAAAGAGTCTTTTATTTCATGTAATAAGAGATAACGATTAGGCCTTTAGCTCCCCTATGATTATAGCGGCAGTATGAAAACAAGATGTCAATAATCTATCTAACATCTGTAATTCCAAAAAACAGCGATTAAACAAATAGCATAATCAGATTGAGTAACAATTGGGTTTTGCCATTAACCTCCTTTGGGGAGCTAAGTACCCAATCGTTTAAAAAGAAAGTAACCAGTGATTTGTGGGTAGACTGAAGCCCTCGCTTTGGTTGAGATGGGAGCGAGGGCTTACATCTATCCAAGATGAATTACGAGTTAATGATTATACAAAGTAATCCCCACAGGTCAGGGATTCCATCGTGGGGGAGCTAAAGGCCTAATCGTTTAGCAAATACATTAAAGTCTAGAGTTTTTTCAAAACCTCGATAGCAGTGCACAATCTATCTTGATCTTCCCCAACCTCCCCCTCGATACTTGAAAACTGTTTGAATCGCTTGTCTGTCGAGTTGGAGTACATTCAACGTGAGAACTCATTCTAATACGAGTTGGGTGTAAATCGGCCAAATGTATCAAGCGGTTAAATCCCCTTCGTCTCCTTAGCTACCAACATACAATAGTCTGTACTCTAGTATTGAAAAATGCCCCCTGCGAGATCCAAATCCCTCGGTTATATCCTAGTCTGTTGAGGATTTTCAAGAACTAGAGGAGAAGGTAAGAACACCTAAGTTGACGACAGTTCCTTTTGATGTATCATGATAAATCATACATCAACTATACTAATCATTCAGATACGTTACAAATACACCGTCGCATTAGTAAGCGGCTACTATCTTAATGAAAACCACCGGTACCTTGAGTAATTCAATATAAGGTAAGGTGATTGGGTTTATTTAGTTTATCTGCATAAGGACAAGTTTGGGGGTTGCTAGCTTTTCCTCTCATTGTTGTGGGAATAGGTAAACCTCTGACTGTGAGCAGCATGCTGTCGGAAAATCCTGACGTTTGTCACTCTATCATTCATAATAAAATGGTTCTCAATTCTGCTGTGGAGGGGCAGAATCTCATAATGCTGGGCCTATGGGACTAGTGGTGAAAAAGAATATTGCTACCTTTGCTTTGATGAAGAGCATGTGTTCGTTATCAAACCAATGAAACAAGGAGGACAATATGAAGAAAGCTATCCTTCTGGTGATTGCGATGCTGTTAACACCTGTGCTGTTGTTCCGCATCGCTATACCGGCTTGTGCATTTAGTGCAGACACATCTCTTTCGGCTACTTATGCCTCCTTCGTTGGTGAAGATGAGGGTGATCATTCGGGGTGTTCGGTTGCCTCTGCGGGGGATGTGAATGGCGATGGCTATGATGACATCCTCATTGGCGCGTGTTGGGACGAAGAAGGTGGAGAGAAAGCTGGGCAGACGTATCTGATACTAGGTAAGACTGGTGGTTGGTCGATGGGTGTCGATCTCTCAATGGCCGACGCTTCTTTCGTTGGTGAACATGCTGGGGGGCGTTCTGGCTTTTCAGTAGCCTCGGCAGGGGATGTGAATGGTGACGGCTATGCTGATATCCTCATCGGTGCATTTGGGGATTCTGAGGGTGGAAGCAATGCAGGACAGACGTACCTAATACTGGGTAAGGCAAGTGGTTGGACTTTGGACACTCCTCTCTCTTGGGCCGATGCTTCTTTTGTCGGTGAAGACGAAAATGATTGTTCTGGGGTTTCGGTGGCCTCGGCAGGAGATGTGAATGGTGATGGATATGACGATATCCTCATCGGCGCTGCCTGTGATGAGGATGGTGGTGATGATGCTGGGCAAACATACTTGATATTGGGCAAGGCGAGTGGTTGGGCCATGGACACCTCACTTTCCTCGGTTGATGCTTCCTTCATTGGCGAATATGCACGAGATCGTTCGGGATGGTCAGTAGCTACAGCAGGGGACATGAATGGTGATGGATATGACGATATCCTGATTGGAGCTCATCAGGCTGAGGAAAACATAGGAATTGATCCAAAGGATAACGGAAAAACGTACCTCATATTAGGTAAAGGAGAGGGATGGGCCATGGATGTCCCTCTTTCGATGGCAGATGCCTCCTTCATAGGAGAAAGTGCAGGTGATCATTCGGGGTGGGTGGTTGCGACGGCGGGAAATGTAAATGGTGATAACTACGACGATATTCTGATTGGAGCATATCAGGCTGAAGATGATAAGGAGGGGGCGGGAAAGGTCTATTTAGTACTGGGTAAGGCAGAAGGTTGGACTACAGATATACCACTTTCAATGGTGGATGCTTCCTTCATAGGTGAACAGGCAGAAGACGGGGCTGGCTATTCAGTGTCCTCAGCAGGGGATGTCAATGCTGATGGTTATGACGATATCCTGATCGGGGCTCGTTGGGCTGAGGATAGTGAACTAGGTGCCGGAAAGACGTACTTAATACTAGGGAAGGAACGCGAATGGACCACAGGTACTTCCTTATCCTCAGCTGATATTTCCTTTAATGGTGAGGATGCAGGTGATAATTTCGGATCTTCGGTGGCCTCGGCGGGGAGCGTGAATGGTGATGAATATGATGACATCCTCATTGCTGCTCGTTGGGATGAGGTGGGTGGTGCTTATGCAGGACAGACATACCTGGTCCTAAGCAACTATCCGGTTTTAATCTCCTGCAACAGTAATGGAGATAGGGTGGATCAGTTCTTTCCCGGGGAGAATGTATATGTTAAGGGTGTTAATTTAGAACCTAACACCGAGTATAGGATATGGATTCAGGATGATCCTATAACTGCCGAAGATTCAACACTCCATAGTAACGAAGACCCCTCTTCGTCGTTGGAAGAGATCACTACAGATGATTTGGGTAACTTTGGCCCCGCACTCATATGGTCTATCCCTAGTGATATCCCCAATACGTTCCGTAACTACGATATCGTTGCAAACAAGGGTGTGGCTCTATTGGGGCAATCCTATAGCTTTGATGATGACCATATAGATTCACTTGGTGTCGTTGGTTTTGTTGCACCAGTGCCAGAACTCCCTACGGTTACTCTTTTGTCCATGGGTTTGGCCGGACTAGTTGGGTGGTTTGGTTTGAGACGATGGGGTGTTAGAGGGAACAGGTAGGGGGCTAAGAGGGAGCTCGCTAACGGATGAATGCAATGAGCATCGCCCCGCTGACTTGTGATCCTATTTATACATGGACAGTCTGCTTCTGAAGGAAGTCGACTGGGTTAATTCTGGAAAGGAGTATAGCGAAATGGTACGAATGATCAGATTGTTCTCGCCTCTATTAGCTATAGCCATGATTCTTTCCTTGGTGGGAGCGGTTTCACCTCGAATTGCTATGGCTAACCAAGAGAATAGTGCAATTCTAAAGTTGACAGTGTTTCTTGTTCCTGAGAGAGATGTGTTTTCTACCGGCGAGCAGTTTGCTTTAGCCTTTCAGGTTGAGAATATTACTCAAGTCGATGCTGATGATGTTCTTGTTGGTATAGATCTACCTGATACTATAAGGTGGCTTTCGGGTGGTGATGATACTCCTGACGCTCATTATCACAATATTGGTACCTTATCTCCTGGGCCAGCAAAGGCTCAAGGTGGTAGTTGGAATCTGAAGTGCCTGGGTGCGGGATTTAATGCTGAAATCAACGTGAGTGCATTAATTGATGGCCAAGTTGCCGATGTTAATGTGACGCAGAAAGTTGACCAAGTGAATAAGGCAGAGCTTGATGTGATGACGATGATTAGTCCTGAACCGCCGTTCTGTGTTGGCGGTGATTTCAAAGTAGAAGCGACTGTAACTAACATTGCAGTTAAACCTGCGGCTAGTGCTGATGATGTTAGTGTTGCTCTAGCTTTGCCAAGTAGTGTGGAGTTTGATCCCAATGTTCCTGATCAGGGGGATTTTCTAGTCGGTAACCTTGGAGCAGGGGAATCATCGACTGTTGAGTGGAGTTTGCGTTGTAAAGATGCACAATTGAATGACGAGATCACGGTCAATACACGAGGCCAAGATGCGGTTAGTGGTAAGCGAGTTACAGATTCTGAGGTTATCAACATTGACCAAAAACACCCCGGCGAACTGGGCGTGGAGGTGGTGACTAATCGGGAATCACCATTCTGTACAGATCAGGTATTCATGGTGACAGCCACGGTGAGCAACGTGGGGCAAGACCCAGCGGCAGATACCGGAGGGGTGAAGGCAACAATAAACCTTCCTAGCAGTGTTATGCTCGATCCGGATATCGCGGAGCAAAACCTTGAGATAAGCCTAGATGCAATTGCTCCAGGTGAATCGAAGATAGCCGAGTGGCAGTTGGTATGTGTGGCAGTGGGGACAGGAGAGGAGCTCTCGGTGACAGCGATTGGGAGCAATGGTTGTGAAGGAGAAACCAGCGCTACTGATAGCGTATTGGTAGATCAG
>JAXHVC010000136.1:21446-25807 GCA_034189315.1 Chloroflexota bacterium
TAAACCTTCCTAGCAGTGTTATGCTCGATCCGGATATCGCGGAGCAAAACCTTGAGATAAGCCTAGATGCAATTGCTCCAGGTGAATCGAAGACAGCCGAGTGGCAGTTGGTATGTGTGGCTGTGGGGACAGGAGAGGAGCTCTCGGTGACAGCGATTGGGAGCAATGGTTGTGAAGGAGAAACCAGCGCTACTGATAGCGTATTGGTTGACCAAATGAATCCCGGTGATTTAGAAGTTGTCGTTTCAACAGATCCACCATCACCTTATTACGTTGGGCAGGAGTTCACGGTATCTACCACCGTGAGTAATGTGGGACAAGTGCCGGCGGCGAATGTTACTGATGTAATGGCTTGTATAAGTCTCCCTGTGAGTGTGGAGCTTAATCCAGATGTTGCGGATCAAAGTCTTGATATAGGTTTAGACACGATTGTTCCGGGTGAATCGAAGACAGCCGAGTGGCAGGTGGTTTGTGTGGCAGTTGGGACAGGAGAGGAGATCTCGGCGACAGCAGCTGGAGGTAATAGTTGTGGAGGAGAAACTAGTGCATCTGGTATTGTGACAGTTGATCAAATGAATCCCGGTCAATTGGCGGTGGATGTCGCAATAGATCCTGTTTCACCATTTTGCATCGGGCAGGAATTTGCCTTGACGGCTACGGTGAGCAATGTGGGACAAACCCCAGCAGAAGATGCTAGTGATGTAATGGCCAGCATGGGCCTTCCTAGCGGAGTAGAGCTAAATCCGAATGTTGTGGATCAAAGCCTTGATATATCTCTTGATACGATTGCTCCAGGGGAATCGAAGATTGCCGAATGGCAGGTGGTTTGTGTGGGTGTGGGTACCGGTGATATTGAAGTAACAGCGATTGGCAAAAATGGCTATGAAGGGGAGACTAGTGCATCTGACACTGTAACAGTTGAGCAGAGGAGCCCTGGTGCTATAAGTATAGAGATTGTGACTGCTCCGGTGTCGCCGTTTTGTGTTGGGCAGGTATTTGAAATTACTGCCAATCTGAGCAACATTGGTCCGGCGCCTGCTGCGGATATTAGTGATATCTCGGCTACTCTGAGCCTTCCTGACAGTGTCGAGCTTGATCCGAATGTTCCAGCACAAACAGTTAATGTCAGTCTGCCCAGCATCGCTCAGGGACAATCATTGGATGCCACTTGGTATGTTTATTGCAAGCAGCCAGGTTCTGGTGAGCAGATAATGGTGGAGGTGCTGGCAAACGATGGCTGCGATTCGGCACAAACCACCAGTTCTGCAAATATTAACATTGATCAGATCGAGTCACGCCTAGTGACGACTATCCTATCTCCAGCAGATGGCACAGACTTTGCTGTGTGTGATGAGTTCGATGTGGAAGTTAGGGTTGAGAATACTGGTAATGTGGGTGCTTCGAATATTGTGCCAGTATTGAGTGTAGCAGGAGAGGCGATTGTTGAGGGTGGACCTAATCCGGCATCTGCCAACATTCCGATGGGAGAATCCCAAATATATATGTGGAAACTTCGCTGCAATGGTTTGGGTAATGCCACGATCACTGTTGATAGTGTGAGCGGCCAGGATGATTGCAGTGGATCCGACATCCCATCCGACAAAATAGAGTTGCCCAATTCAATAAGTGTGAACCAAGTATATCTAATAGAGTTATGGGGTCCAGAGTGGGACCCTGAAATCAATCCCGAAGGCTGGAATCAGATTTCACTCATGGTGCGGCCAGATAATTCTGCAATAGACCAAGTTTTAGGTGGCGTACAGGAGAAGGTTGAGGAAGTATGGTACTACGACGCATCTACTGAGGAATGGGGAGGAACTTGGATAGGAGCCCATTGGGATCCTGATAATGGTTGGAGCGGAGAGCTCCAAACCATAGAGGATGGCAAGGGGTATTGGATCAAGGTCAAGGAGAATTGCTCCATAAGCCTGTCTGGTGCTCCAGTACAACCTGGATTAGGAGATAGCGTACCACCAAGCTATACGGTGTACAAAGGCTGGAATCTTGTGGGATTCTCCAGTCTGGAGTCCATGGGACTCGATGAGTACTTCTACACTCTCTACTATAACGACATTTTCAAGAAGGCTTGGTGGTGGGGATCTGGGCCGTGGTATGAATGGTCACTTGATGACGATGTTGTTAGAGTTCCTGTGGAGGAAGGGTGGATGGGGGATCCGATCATGAGCGGTGAGATGGTGATAATGCCATCAACTGCACTAATGCCATCAGGTGTGTCGTTGAAACCTGGCCAAGGTTACTGGATCTGGGTTGCGGATGATAGCGAGATCGTAGTGCCTTGGGGTGGTGGCGAATTGACCTGCAAATAATTGGTGGTTGAGGTCAATCTGTAGAATCTTCTAAATACAAAGTTGAGGAGGAGGGCAAATACAACCCTCCTCCTTTATGGTCTCAGTATTATAACAAGTTGCTTGTTGGTGTTGTCGCGAACTAGCGTTTGGAGTGGAAGCTATCTAAATAGCTTGTTTAAATTGCTGGATATTTGATTGCTTGAGTCGGTTGTGATAGTGAACTATGACTAGTATGGTAGCAAGTGCATGAAAACCAAGATCGAACTTGTGATGTTATGTTTGACGGTCCTATTATTGATGAGCTGTCCTATTCATGCTGCTGCGCAGCCGTCACTGCCAATGCCTGATGTGAATTACTTTCAGGGTACGATAACCATAGGTGATACTCCTGCCCCGGATGGACTAAAGGTGTCGGCCGTGATAGACGGTGTGGAGTGTGATTATGCTATTGTTGCTAATGGCAAGTATGGATATGGTCTTTCTCAGAATCCCGAAGTGATTCTCAGAGTGGAGGGGGAATCCGGTGACATTGTTAGTTTTCTGGTCGAGGGTATAGAAAGCCTCGAAACAGCAGATTGGAGAGTGGGGTGGACCACTCTGGATGTGAAGGTTCCTTCCTTTATGAACTCCTATACGATAACATCTGTTTCATATGACCAGACTGCGGAGGAGGATTTTGGAGTAATGGTGAGGGGGTGTGATCCATGCGGTAATGTGGTGACCACAGACTCTGAAACAGAGGTCATATTGGCTTCTTCCTCTTCTACGATGGTTTTTGATACCGATGGTGATGGCAACTTCGGTGATACTCACGGTATGTTATACAATGGGGGCTTTGATTTTGTTGCCAAAGATACTACTCCAGCTAGTGAGGTTACTATTACAGCCATGGATAGTAGTGGTAGGATGGGACGGAGCCCCTTGTTTGCTATACATGTGGGTGAGGTGATAGTTGCTACCGATGAGGGAGAAGGTAAATGGTGGAACTGGTGGTGGGTTGTTCCCCTGGTTGGGGCCTGTGTCTTAGCCACGGCTCTTGTGATTTGGCGATATGGAAGAAAGCTACACAGTCATTAAAATTCGGTATTCTTTTGTAGTGCATGTGGATAGTTGAGGCTAAGCTATGATAGAGGCATCGACTTTCTCCGCGAGTTAGAAGTTTTGGCCAGTGTTGTCTAGAACGCTGTGCCACAGAGAACCTAATGGATTGATTCTATTGCGTTGTTCAACTGCCTTTTCAATGGGAACATGTACAAAGGATCCATTCCACAAACCAGTGACCATACGGGTACGGCCTGCCATAGCTGCATGAACGGCTTTCTCTGCTAATTGGAAGCAGAAACAGGAATCACTCGCATTGGCTGGAGCGCTGCGGATTGAGTATGAGGGATCTATGTATCGTATCTGTGCTCGAGTATTCGAGGTCTCAAAGTGCTCCAGGATGGACTGTTTTAAGAATAATCCAATATCACCAAGTTTCCTATTTCCCGAAGCATCTGTGCCATCTCCTGGAACAAGATCTTGACCTGCTCCTTCAGCTACTACGATCATAGCATGATGTTTGGTAGGCAGACGGTTTTCTAGTAAAGATAATACATTCTCCATTTGGAAGGGGACCTCTGGTACTAATAAGAGGTTAACATCACCTGAGGCGATCGTGGCGTGCGCGGCAACAAATCCGGATTCTCTACCCATTAGTTTAACCAGTCCCACCCCATTGCGTACACCAGTTGCTTCTCTATGGGCGCATGTTATAGGTACTTCGCTCATGGCCACCGCAGTTTCAAATCCAAAGGAACGTTGTGTATACATAATGTCATTGTCGATGGTCTTTGGAATTCCCACAACTGCTATTTCGAGTCCCCTCTTATCAATCTCATCCGTTATGGCCATCGCACCACGTTGTGTGCCATCTCCTCCTATGGTGAATAGAATATTAACTCTGTTTTGTTCCAAGTAATCTACCATTTGACTTGCATCTTGGGGACCTCTTGATGTGCCTAGTATAGTGCCTCCATCTTTGTGAATGTCCTCGATACAGGATGGAGTCAG
>JAXHVC010000137.1:0-4774 GCA_034189315.1 Chloroflexota bacterium
GCCCTTTGCAGACAGACAGAATTCGGGATCAGGTCCAGGCTCTTGACCCTCTGAGATTCAGCGCAGCCATTCCTCCGGCGGCGTCAGCAAAAATTCCGGTAACGGAATACCTTGAGCCCCGTCTTTTTTGGCATCGATTGCATTCATATTCGTATATTGGCATATAGTCTCTCTCTTCTTGGTTACGTATAATGGTTTCCAATATGCTCACATCGATATAGAAAGATATTATCTACCTAGCTGATCGAATACGACATTGGATATTAACTAAGCTGTTTCATCGTCTCGTTTTTGCCGTGTGTATATCCTATATATCGTCTCTTTTCCTTTAGTATAACATTCAGTGCAACCAGAACACTCATCAGGTGAAATCTCCTCGATGAATGTATCCACTCCAAGTTCAGCGTACATAGCGAGTATCCGTTTTAGGTGTTCTCCTCCACTTATGGAGGCCACTTTCCAGCCTTCCCTATCTAAGGAGTCGTCTCTCATGTCCTTGGTTCTAGTTTATATTTATTCTTATATAGCTTACAGGTGTCTGTGGTTCAGTATTTGTCGGGGAGTCCTGGTATAAGTTGATTAGGAAAGCTCGTTGATATTCTAGATATCGAGACTCTATCACTATATCATCGCGATGAGTCCTTCCTGGTGGATACGACGGTCTCTTCTTTAGGATGAGATTTCTTTACCTTCGGTTCACAATGATGTAGTACATTGTTGACATTTTATAGTTAGGGTGCTTTGTAGGTATAATTATGTATAGCACTTGACATAATATTGCTAAGGTCAGTGGGACATTCTGTCATTCAGCCAATTGCCTGTCAGTAATGCAACCCTCTCTATTATAATTGACTAGGGGAGAGAGGGTTGCAATGAATACCGGGATTGAAGATGATTTATTGCCATAAATGGCGTAGTACAAACTGGATTTGGTGTAGTTAACAGAATTTAGGTCTCTTGTCTTGGGAATCATGCGTTAACTCGAAAAGTGGCAAGTTACTTATTATTGGAAGTCTGGCTTCTTTTGAGGATAATGTTATCACAGAATTAGTTGTATGCTTAATACTCAATCACAACCAAAGTCTCTCCGAATTTTACCGTTTGGCCTACTGTCACAGCTATCTCTGAGATAGTGCCAGATGCAGTGGCAAAGATTGGATTCTCCATCTTCATCGATTCCAATAGACAGACAACATCTCCTTCTTCTACCTTACTACCTACCTCTACTTTTACTTCTAAAATCTTTCCCGTAATAGGGCAATCTACGATTTCGGATGCCAAGACTTATATCCTCCCTTCATTCTATACAAATGTCGAAATTATAACGTTGGTCCATTGATGAGTCAATGTAATCTACCTTTAAAGTAGTGGGGATACGCTGTCTTTTTGAGATCTGAATAGTCAATTTAAGCAATTGTAATTCAAGTTTAGATCATTCATAATAAATCGCAATATTAAGGATTGTAGAACTAGTGGTGAGGTAAGGAGAGGTGGCATGAAAAAGGCAATTATCGTAATTGTTGCATTATCTTTGATTGTTGTGGTTGGCCTAGGTTTGTTGGTAACCATACAGGTAGACACTAGCGATAAGGTGGCAGTGATTCCTCTGAGTGGAGAGATTGCCTCGGATAGTCAAGATGGGTTGTTATTCGGTGGTGAGACAATCACACCAGATCTGGTGCGAGATTATCTTAGCAGGGCTGAAGACGATTCCACAGTGAAGGCTGTGGTTCTAAGGATCAGTAGCAATGGCGGTACTTCGCTTGCTTCTCAAGATATTGCTCGTATAGTTAAGGAGTTCAAAGAGGAGACAGGTAAACCTGTTGTTGTGTCCATGGGACAAAGTGCTGCTTCTGGTGGATACTATATTTCAGTATATGCTACAAGTATTTTGGCCGAACCATCTACAACAACGGGGAGTATAGGGGTCAGAATGGATATACTAGACACCGACGGTTTATTGGAGAAGATTGGTGTAGAGCGAAAAACAGTAATATCGCAGCAGACTCCATATAAAGATATATTGGCGCAGTATGACGCGGGTATTCTACAGGTTCTGTGCGATGAGACATATGTTCAATTCGCCTCGGCGGTAGCTGAAGGGCGTCAGGGTAAGCTGACTGCTGACATAGGTGAAATAGCTGATGGTAGGGTATATAGTGGTATGCAGGCCAAGGAGTTGGGGCTAGTCGATGAAATTGGTAATCTAGAGGACTCTATTGATTTGGCGATTTATATTGCCGGGCTTGATGAGGCTAAGGTGCAATGGTATGGGAAGTCATCTTCTTTATATGATAGGTTGTTTGGAGTAGTGGCCAAGGTTGACAGCTATCTCTCTGATAAGCCGAGTGATGAGGAACTAATCTTGATGAGGGCCATGGAGAGTGAAGGCATTGTGCTCCGATACTAAGTCTTTTGACCTGGCCAGGCCAGTAATCCTTGATTTGGTACATTCTGTACTAGTTTCTCCTGCTAAAGGGATTACTATGGTTACTAGCCATAGACCTATGGGTTGGGGCGGGCTATTAATAGTTCTGGTTTTCTTTGTAGTTGTTATTTCCTTGTACAGGGGATCTGTTCAGCTGATTAACGATGTATTGAGAATTGAGGTTCTTGGGGATGTGGTGGTTTGGATTCTGCTGTTCGTTGTAGGATTGCTTATTGCTGCTTTGGTCTTACACTTGTGCTCTCGCATGCTTGGTGGTAATGGTAGCTATGGGGGATTAGCCTCAGGACTATGCTTCTCTTGCTTGCCATTAGTGTTATTGGCACCCATTACGATATTGCATACTGCTCTTGGAGTTGAATCCTTAACCATATGGGGATTGAGTGTGTTTATAATAGTACTGTGGGGATTTGTATTAGCAGTGATAGCTGTCCGTGAGAACTATGCCTTTTCCTATAAGAGAGCTGTAGCAGTACACTTGATGCCTTTAACAATATTAGCCGCAGGTTCGATTCTTTTGTTTTTAGTGGCTTTCTTCATTCGCTTGCTCTGATACAAATATTAGCTGTTAATCCTCAAGTCTCATAGTCGTCGATGTTATTGCCGCCTTCTGATAGCGCGTTCTGTAAGTTGGCGTAATGATTCTTTTGCCGAACTGTCTGGTAGTATCTTCAATGAATCGCAGGCCTTGGTACAGAAATCACAAGCGACCTCGTAGCATTCATTGATAACCGGTGAATTGTGAATCATATCAACCACTCGCTGGATATTACTCTTGGGATCTTTGTTCTCGAAGATCTGTTTAATAGGATTGTTCTTTGGGTAGTGTTCCAATAGAAGAATCGCAGGGAGGGTCAGTATACCATGTCGTAGGTCTGCACCGACAGGTTTACCCAGTTCCGATTCCTGGGCGGTAAAATCGAGTATATCGTCGATAATTTGAAAAGCTAGACCAACGTTGTATCCGTAATCTTTCAACGCATCGACAGCTTCTTGGGGTGCATCACTTAGGGTTGCACCTGATTCTGTAGCCATGGAAAATAGAGATGCTGTCTTTCCTCCGATTCTCCGATAGTATTGCTCTCGGCTTTGGGATAGGTCGAAAAGGCTAGTTGATTCACCAAGTTCACTGTTTGCCATTGTCATTAAGGTGTTAGCGAAGAGCTTCATAACAATGACATTTCCGGTTCTGGATACGAGTTCAGCTGCATTAGCAAAAAGGTAATCGCCCACAAGCACGGCTGTGCTTCTTCCCCAAATAGTATGTACTGCAGACTTCCCTCTACGCATGTCAGAACCGTCCACTGCATCATCATGGACCAGGCTCGCGGTGTGAAGTAGCTCCACTGCTGTGGCCATTGGAATTAGCGAGTCTAAGTTGTATTTATATAATTTGCCTGCCAGTAGGGTCATACCAGCTCGAAACTGCTTTCCACCACCATCTAGGATATATCGTAGAGGGGATGACAGCCATGGAGCATCGACATCTGCTAATGAGACTAGTCGATCCTCTACCTTACGCAGGTCTTCACTCACAGGCAAATAATAGGATTCCAGTTGTTGCACCAATTCCTCCTTCAACTTTCTTTACCGAGCGCAGGGACCATATTATGTTGTCTAACTGGATGTCTTTGAGCTACCCACGCAAATAGAATGCCAGTGAAGTAGAGCAATATGAGTGGACCTGCTACAAGTGATTGATTAATTGGATCTGGGGTGGGTGTGATTATGGCTGCTAGGACAAAGCTACCCACTAGAGCAATTCGCCATTTTGAGATTAACCCTCCTGCTGTAACTACTCCGATTTTTGCTAGAAGGTACAGTATTAATGGTAGCTCAAATGCTAGTCCCATTCCAAATATCAGTTTGGCTGCAGTGGATACATAGTTACCTATTCTGATCTGTGGAGTGGCAATATCTGTGAGGAAGGAATTATCCAGTAGAAACTGCATTGCCGGTGGAACTAAAATGAAGTAGGCGAAAACTACACCCGCTGCAAAAAACAGGAATACCACTGGTAGCGCAAGCCGTATAAAGAGCCTTTCCCTTTGGTAAAGTGCTGGTCGGATGAACATTACTATCTGGTATACCAAAAAAGGCAATGCCAAGGCTATACCCATAAGAAGTGCGACTTTGAAATAGACAGATATTCCTTCAGTCACGTTAATATATATAAACTCCACGTTTTCCGGAGCCCTTGACTTTATTACCTCGAATATTCGTGGGACAAAGATAAAGGAGAGTGCAGTTGTAATCACTACTGCAGCTGCACCGTAGATCAATCGCTTTCGCAGCTCTTCAAGGTGCTCACGAAGCGTAAGAGTGTTT
>JAXHVC010000138.1:0-21114 GCA_034189315.1 Chloroflexota bacterium
GACCGGTCCACGATAAGTAATTTCTGGCTGTACGTTCATAAAATTTTACTTCCTATATATAGTTTACAATTAGCCCTTGCATTATTTTGGACATAGACTGTTTATTAGTTCTCAAAGAACCGATAATATGGACGAGTTTGATTTTGATCAACACAAACGTATTATCTGTGAGCCAATCCGCAAAGCTGTCCCTTGTGTTGACACTAGTCTTTGTTACATCACCGTAGGAATCCCTAGTGTCTTTGCTAGAACTGGGGCATTATTAGTGACGATGCGATCTATATTTGTATTGATCAACCGCCAAGCTAATTCTACATGATGAGGCTTGTCCGGGTCGAGTGTCCATGCTGCTACTTTAGCTCTCTTCTGGTGCAGATAGCCTATCCAATCAAAACCGTCATCTAGAATATGATCCAAGAGCGATGCTCGAATAAACCAGATAGTGTTGAAGGTGGGAATCTGTGACCAAAGGATATTCGCTCGAGAGACAAGATACTCCTTGTTTGGTCCCCATTTGTAGGTTGAGAGAGGATGATCGTCCTGATAGCCATATGCCCCTATTCTAAATGGCGGAGTATTGTCGGGGTGGTCCTCGGCACTATTGGTATCCAGATATAGCATGGGATCGAAGCCAATAGACAATCTAGGTGCGATCTCACGTAGTCGGCACAACGCCCAGTCTGCTGGACTACTAACTCTAACCCTTTGTTTCAACGGCGAGACTAATTTAACCAGATTCTGCAGGGTGGATTCGTTCAAAGGTGGATACGGTTTTAGATCCAACTGCAATTCCATGAAATCCGGATGTTGTTGAATCAGAGATATGATTTGACTGAGTACGCACACTTTGTCTGCTGTGGAGTTGTCCTCCCTAACATGGTGGAGTCGCCTTATCTCTTCAGAAGTGTGGGCTGATACCTCTCCCGTTCCATCGGTAACTTTGTCTAGGTGGCGGTTATGGAGCAATGCGAAGTCCCCATCGGTTAGGGATATGATATCTAGTTCTATCATTCGTGCTTGGGATTCAATACAATTGCGAAATGCCCGTATCGAACCTGGAAGATAGTAGTTACCTCGATTTGCTGCATGATGGACTAGTTGCACTGGCGGAGCCTTCTTGTCTCTGACTTTTGGGATTTCCATCGTTGTTGATTTTGACATTACTATGGACTCCTTGAGAAACAGCTTTCTCTGGATGTTAGAGCATTCGTGCAATACATCTTAAAAATTACCTAATATTATCTAATCCTACAACGTACTGACAATCCAATCAAGTCCATTGTATATTGTGGGTAGTTGGGCAACCACCTCACGCGGAAATAGGGGGGCAGTTACCTAATTGAACCAACACCATCATTCTACATGAATTACGCGATCTTTATTTTACGCGGTCTTCTGTTATAATCCTATTTCGTGGTTGGCAGGATTTCAAGATGGGTGGTCACTCTTATGGTAGGATGAGATCCGGAGATGATTAGTTCATATTACCTTATGATGAATGGTGAGCTTGTGTGATTTGTCGACCATTATTGAGTGAAGGTAACAGTTCAATAACCCTGTATTACTATATCTGCGGCGTAAGAAGACATCCATCTTTAGTATAGGTAGAGGTCCTTAACTCCTTCTCTCTTAAAGCGGTGACTTAAGGTTACTCATACTTGGGTGATTCGCCAAACGTTTATATGTATCTACTTTAATGCAATGAGTGATGCTATTGCTCTCTATATCCATTTCCCCTTTTGTCTTCGCAAGTGCAATTACTGTTCGTTTGTATCGTATCAAGATAAGGAAGACGATATCTCTACCTATTTACAAGCGATGAATAGGGAGGTGGAGCTTCGTACTAATGGTGAACAAGTACGGAGCATATATTTGGGTGGAGGTACCCCGAGTTTGCTTTCTCCATGGCAAATCTACGATGTGCTTGATATCATCCAATCGTCTTTCCTGGTGATTCATGGTGCTGAGGTAACACTAGAGGCTAATCCAGGTACCATAGATAGGCACTATCTTGAGGAGATAAGAAAGCTGGGGATTAATCGACTGAGTTTGGGAGTTCAAAGCCTGGATGATGACACGCTCTCCATTCTAGGCCGCATTCATACGGTGGTGGAAGCTAGGGATGCTATAGAATTTGCTCGTGATGTTGGCTTTACTAATGTGAATGTTGACTTAATTTATGGTGTGCCAGGTCAGAGCTTAGATAATTGGAATTGGGTCATCGAGGATACTATAGCACTGGAGCCCGACCATATTTCTCTCTATCCGTTGACACTGGAAGATGGTCTTCCTTTAACACTAGCGATAGAAAATGAACAAGTACCTCCACTTGATTCTGACATCGCGGCCGATCAATATGAATTAGCAGAGGATTGCCTGGAATCTAGCGGATATATCCACTATGAAATCTCGAACTGGGCTAGGAGTGGAAAGGAATGTAGTCATAATATGGTCTATTGGTGTGGTGGGGCTTATATTGGGATTGGTGTCGCCGCCCATTCCTATATGCATGGTAGGCGTTGTGCAAACACTTCGGATTTGGACCTATACTTGGAATCTTTTTATAAGAATAGACTACCTATCTTTGACTTAGATGAGTATATTGGTAGGGAGCTACAGGTTTCTGAGACCATCATTCTGGGACTTCGACTAAGTGATGGAATCGACCTGCATCATGCTTCTGACCGGTTCGGCATAGATTTAATTAAGCGCTACAATCGACAAATTTGTGAACTAACAAGTTTGGGTTTATTAGAGTGTCGCGGAGAACGTGTTGCACTCACTCGTCGTGGCAGGCTATTGGGAAACCAAGTATTCTGGCGCTTCCTCCCCGATGGTGAATTAGGAACAAATGAGTGAATGATTGGCTGGATTCAACCATTCACTCCACTGATGTCTATTAGGAGACATATTTTAAGCTATGGATCAATCACTTATAAGGAACTTTTGTATTATTGCTCACATCGATCATGGCAAATCCACGCTTGCAGATCGTCTAATAGAACTAACTGGTGCCATGCGTAGCGATGAGATACGAGAACAAGTGCTAGATAGCATGGATTTGGAGCGTGAGCGTGGAATTACAATCAAGGCCAAAGCCATAAGGCTCGATTATAGAGCTACTGATGGTAGTATATATCGTCTTAACCTTATTGATACACCGGGCCACGTAGACTTTTCCTATGAGGTTTCTCGTACTCTTGCCGCATGTGAAGGTGCGGTGTTGGTGATCGATGCTACACAAGGTATCCAGGCACAAACCCTTGCCAACATATACCTGGCGATGGAGCATAACCTGGAGATCATACCTGTATTGAACAAGATAGACTTGCCAGCTGCCGAACCAGATCGGGTTCTTGAGGAAATTGATACCGTGCTGGGGTATTCTGGTGATAGTGTCTTGATGATGAGTGCCAAGACAGGAGTGGGAGTGCCTAGGTTGCTTGAAGAGATAGTGAAGAAAGTTACACCTCCAGTGGGTAATGTAAACAGACCGCTTCGGGCACTTATCTTTGATTCTCACTACGATTCGTACAAAGGTGTCATTGCCTATGTGCGTGTTACAGATGGCCATCTCTCAAAGGGGGATGAGCTTAGGTTGATGGGACAAGGAACCGAGATGGAAGTCCTGGAAGTTGGTTGCTTTGCTCCAGATCAACTTCCGGTAAAGGTATTATCCGCGGGTGACGTTGGCTATGTTGCTACTGGTTTGAAAAGTGTGAGCGAGTGTAGGGTTGGTGATACGGTCACAACTATAGAAAGTGGTGCTAATGATCCCTTGATTGGATACCGCCCTGCTAAACCCATGGTGTTTGCCGGAATATATCCTACAGAGGCAGACGCCTATCAAGAACTCCGTGAATCTATGGAGAAGCTCAGCCTAAATGATGCGTCTCTTTCATATGAACCGGAATCTAGTCCATTGCTAGGGCATGGTTTCCGTTGTGGCTTTTTGGGTCTCCTACATCTGGATATAGTACGCGAACGGCTGGAAAGGGAGTTTGCACTATCTCTAGTCGTCACCGCTCCAGGTGTCCGTTACATTATTCATAAGACGGATGAGCAAGTTGTCAGTGTAGTCAATCCATCTGAACTACCGTCTCCCACAGAAATAGAGATCATAGAAGAACCATGGGTGAGTATATCTGTGATAACTCCATCCAAATTCATTGGCGCTCTGATGGAACTGATAATGGATAGTGGTGGTGTATATAAACGAACAGAATACCTAGGACATGTTTTGTTGGGAGAACTAGGACAGCGGGTTCAGCTGGAATACGAAATGCCACTACGCTCGATGCTGACCACGTTCTATGATCAACTAAAGAGTCGTAGTCAAGGATATGCCTCGCTTGATTATGAATTGATTGGATATAAAGATGCCAAGTTAATCAAGCTGGATGTGCTAGTTAATGGTTTGCTGGTTGATGCATTTAGTCGTATCGTGCCACCGGATAAGGCTCATGATGTTGGCAAGATGATGGTTGCCAAACTAAAGGAGGTTATACCAAGGCAACTGTTCCAGGTACCTATTCAAGCTGCAGTAGGGAGTAGGATTGTAGCGAGGGCCGACATCCCCGCGATGAGAAAAGATGTTTTGGCGAAATGCTATGGTGGAGATGTGACTCGTAAGCGCAAGTTGTTGGAAAAGCAGAAAGAGGGCAAAAAGCGGATGAAACATATAGGTCAGGTGGAAGTGCCAAAGGAGGCATTTCTGGGCGTACTCAAGTTGGGAGCCTAGCCAGCCACAACGAGTAACCGATTTAGATTGTAATGGTCATGAGTATTGTGGGGGGGCAATATCACACACAAGGAACAATGCTGAGTAGGGGGCAAACGAACTAGCTCTTTCCGGGTTGGTATCGATAACCGTTAGAAATAGAGCATTGTCTTGACGATGATGCATATAGTGGTTTGTGTGAAGGTATAGAGGATTTGGTTATGGTTGCGATTTATAGATCACCGAGCACAACAGAAAAGCTTTCTATCCTTTCTAGAGATTCGCAGTACGATCTTGCGTGTGCGTGTGGGAGAGATGAGTACGATAGACGACACCGCTCGAAGGATGACAAGTGGATATACCCGGTTTCTTTGGAGAATGGAAGGAAGACCTTCTTGTTCAAAACCCTTGTATCTAATCACTGTGTTAACAATTGTCGATACTGCCCTATTAGAGCGAATTCTGATCCCAGGAGGTGTACTCTAGAGCCAGAGGAGACCGTAAGGACCTTTCTTGAGTATCTTCGAAGGGGGAGAGTCCAAGGGATATTCCTTACTAGTGGAGTTACGGGAACCCCAGATAGAACAATGGATCGTATTAATGCAATTGCCTCTATCCTCCGCAAGGACGGTTTTAGAGGATATATGCATTTGAAGATCATCCCTGGTGCTTCTGATGCTGCTATCGAGGAGGCAGTTTCGTTGGCCAGTGCAGTCTCTGTTAATATCGAGACAGCAGGGGAGAATAACTTTGCCAAGATTAGTCCTAGCAAGGACTATGCTAGAGATGTCCTCCAATCAATCGGCCTTGTTAGCAGGCTAACCAGCGAAAGTTCGCAGTATCACAGGGTGAAGCAGACAACCCAGTTTATAGTCGGTGCTGCTGAGGAGACTGATCAGGATATAGTGGGATACTCCTGGTCTCTATATAAGGACCTTAAGTTGTCTCGCGTTTATTTCAGTGCCTACCAGAGGGGATTGGGAGAACCGGATCTTCCAGGGGAGCTTTCACTTCGTACCAATGCGGAACTGTTGACAAGGGAACATCGTCTGTATCAGACAGACTGGCTATTGAGGAAGTATGGCTTTACGGCTAACGAGATATCCTTTGAGCAAGATGGTAATCTATCTTTGTCTACAGATCCAAAGGAAGTATGGGCCAGCATGCACCCGGAGTTCTTTCCTGTAGATGTGAACAAGGCGGATAGACATGATCTACTACGTGTCCCTGGTTTTGGCCCAGTTACTGTGAACACCATCCTCAGGTTAAGGAAAGAGGGACGCAGGATAAGGAGCATTGAGACCTTGGGTAAGCCTGGAAAGCGACTAGCAAAGGCCAATGACTATATCTGGTTTGGTGGGTGATTTGGGGAGTTGTGTGTTTGGTATTATTGAAATGGCGATGACCACATGGGCGGCCATCGCCATTGGTCTTTATATGCTGGGATCGAGCACACGTCCCAAGAATAGGATAGATCCTGTTTCATTATCTTGGATCATATAGATAAATGGACGGTCTATAGATACCTCAATTGGCGGTTCTGGTATGGCAGTGAGTTCCATTACCACGGCAGTGGCAGCTGCTGCCTCTGTTCCAGCTTCGTCAACGGATATGAATGCTTTGTGTATCACGTCGCTGATAAACAAGTCACTTGGTGTACGCATACCAGAGAAATCCGCAGCGGTAGAGAACGCGATGGGCATTCCCATAGCAGATAGTTGGTCTCTTAGGCCGAAGCTGCATTCGTTTTCAAACTTAGGCATGTTGAGTGAGATATTCGTATATTGAAGTTCATCGATTGTTGAAACCAGTTTATTCGCATCTAGAGAATTCTCTAGTTCCGCGAATTCTCCGGGATCGGGGAGAAGTATGAGCATAGAAATCTCGTTGCCATCGTAGGGCAACTCTACTGCCTCGAATCCATCACCATTGAAGTATTTGAAATGATCGGTCTGGATCATCATGGGGATAGTAACATTACTGTCATCTAGGAGAGTGAATTCTGCGTCTTTGGTCAGATCCTCTCCAAATTGCGATTTCCAAGCTGCATTAAAGTAAATGGCATTGGTGAGAACGAGCCTCGTATCGCTAGTAATAGTACCTTCCTGCAATAAATCCTTGATCTTCTCTTCAGTCTGATCGCTCACCCAATCGTTTATAGTTATTCTTGATTTATCTGGTGCGCTGATGAAGTCAAGAAGCCTAAGCCCCGCTCCATAATGCTGCTTGAGGGTGTCCAGAAATGGGGTCTGGAACTCGAAACCATGTTGCCCCCAAATGGCATTAGCAATGTTGAGTCGGAATGGTTCTCCATCCTGTCCCTCTGAGTCCTGACCTCGACTAGCAAGTAGCAGGTCTAATTGGTTAAAGGCCGGATGTAGGTCCTCCTGTGGAAGTGTGAAGCTTAAAGTATCTGCCATTTGGATTTCGGTCTCATTCCTCGCACCAGCGTATGTCATTGCCAACGCAATTGATATGCTATATGGAGAGAAGAATAGGTTTCCCTCCTCTGTAGAAAGTTGCTGGTACATATCTAGTGCGAATGTTGTATTACCGGATACTAGTTCATCCAGATTGGATTGATCGACATATGGGGATAATTGACGAGTTAAGGATGACTCTAGAAATGAGCTGGTTGTCTGTATTGGTGCTTCATCTTCATTGTCTTCATCGGGGCTATCCATTTGTTGATTGTCTTCGTCATCTCCTGTTTGATGGGTGTTGTCCTGATCGTTGGCTTGTGGCTGAGTTGTACCTGTTTGGTCTTGGGGACTTCCCGTATTCTCATCGGTAAGATTGGAATCGTCACAACCTATTGTGACCGAGGCCACCATAATGATCACAAAGAAAAACACTATTAAGCGCTTCATAGTTGTCCACATGATAGGATATCCTCCTTGGTCGCTATCTATTCCTATAAGGACTCCAACACCCATGTATCGATATGTGTGGTGTTTTTGTACTCATTGATGCTGTAATACGATACTAGCTTTCTAATATTATAAACGATTATCGTGTGAAAAGGGTTCATTTTTTCAGTACGCTGTTGGCAGCAATCCAGAACACTACTAATGATAGGAAGGATATTATAAAGATAATCCGTCTCTCCAGGAATCATAATCGAGTTGCATTTATGATGGGGATCTCCTACTCTCAAAGATGATTGTTTTGCACCGATAGTACGCAATAATTAAGTTCAGTAAAGGTGAAAAATGGTTGAAGACCTATTGGCATTGGCACGACAAATGGGTATTAGCGCTAGCGCAGAGTTCGACTCTAAACTGCTAGTCCCAGAGCAGAGGATTAGGGATCTCTGTCGACAGAATATCTGTGGCAACTATAAGAATAACTATACATGTCCGCCGTATGTGGGTTCTCTTGAGGATGTGAGGATCCGACTATTAGATTTCAGACGTGGTGTCCTGCTGCAGTATTCAAAGTCGATGGATGTAAAATCTAATTGGGCAAAGATTCAAGAGACGAAGGTTGATTTTCATCATATTATCCTGTATCTAGAGGAATTTGCGCAAGGTAGGGGGATAGATCATCTGTGGGGTATGATTGGTGGTAGTTGTGGACTGTGTCCTGTATGCAATGCGAGGTTAGGGAAACCATGTACCTATTCGGATAAGGCAAGAATGTCATTGGAGGCAATAGGTGTTGATGTACTAGCCCTATTGGCTAAGCTCGACCTTGACAACGAGTTTCACTCCGATAAGATCATATGGACCGGGTGCATCCTTTTTAAAGTGTAGTGGCGTTGATTTGGGCTTTCACCCTAGCAGGGGTAGTGTATGTTAATCTGGTAAACTTAATTGAATCAACTTTGTGGGAAAATAGTTCCAGCGTAGTGACAATATTTGAATATACGGTAGTATTGACATAGTAGTTGCCATGTCGCTATACGTATGATAGTCTTAGTATGCATATGTTGTGACCATTTTGCATCTTATTCCTGTAACTAAATCAGCTATTAATGGTCAATTGCGTTATTCCTCAGACCCCTCTCTTACTTGATGGTGGAGAGTTGGGGTTCATCTTTACATAATCAAAATTTCAAGAGTGAGGTTGTTATAGGGATTATCTGGAGATACTACAAACCTCAATTAGTCTTGATCCAAGAAGTGTACCTTTTCTGTTTGTTGTACACCAGGAGGTGATTCACATGAAAACTGTGTTTGTTAATCCTGAACGTTGCCTGGGATGTGGACAATGTCAGATTGCTTGTGCAGTTGAGCATTCACAGAGCAAGGACCTTGTACAAGCAATATCCGAGAGCCCAAGACCTCACCCTCGTATCTGGGTGACTTCTGGGTATGCGTGGAATACATCCTTCCCCAATAAGTGCCGTCATTGCAATCCTGCTCCGTGCATATCTGCTTGTCCTACGGGTGCAATTAGCCGGGAAAAAGATTGTGATGTGGTCCTGATAGATAATTGTCGGTGTATCACGTGTGCCATGTGTGCCATCGTGTGTCCATTTGATGTTATTCGATACCATCCGGTCGCTTCTGCACCTCTAAGTCGAGCATCGGCGATGAAGTGTGACAATTGCTTGGAGAGGCAGCATCGTGGTGATCTACCAGCATGTGTTGAAGCCTGCAAGTGTAATGCACTCGAGTTTGGCGACATAAATGAACTGGCCAGGGATGCTGGTGCTAGATTTGCGAAAACCATCCTTGCTGCATCTGGTACTGTGGGTAAGGAAGTACATCGGCTCCCAGGTCATCTAGAGACTTGGCGTGAATGGGGCAGGTCTGTTATCGAAGTAAACGAGCAATCTTAGCTAGACGAGGAGGGTACTCTAATGTCTTGTGGTGTTCATGGAAATGATTGTCATGGGAGAAGCATGCAGAGAGACGCTCAGGAAATGATTGGGCGTTCCCATGAAGAGCATATTGAGACTGTGTGGGATAGGTTGGAGGCTCAGAAACCACAATGTGGCTATTGTACTTTAGGAGTAAGCTGTCGTATTTGTGCGATGGGCCCATGTAGAATTGATCCGTTTGGAGAAGGACCCCAGAAAGGCGTTTGTGGGGCTAATGCAGATACCATAGTCGCTCGCAATTTGGCGAGGATGATTGCTGCTGGTGCATCTGCTCACTCAGATCATGGGAGAGACATATTAGAAGTACTACATGCAATTGGTACTCATGAGACGACATGCTACCAGATTACCGATGAGGAGAAGCTAGCCAGATTGGCAACTGAATATGGAATTGGCACTGAGGGCAAAGACTCCAACCAGATTGCCAAGGATTTGGCCTGGGAGATGATGGAAGATTTTGGGATGCGCAAGGAGCGGTTGACGTTTGTGAATCGTGCTCCTGCACCACGCCGTGCTGTATGGGAGAAACTCGGAATTATTCCTCGAGGTATTGATCGAGAGAATGTGGAGATGCTGCATCGTACACATATGGGTGTTGACAATGACTACGTGAATATCCTGCTACATGGTCTTCGAGTGGGTCTTTCGGATGGTTGGGGTGGTTCTATGATTGCCACTGAGCTCTCAGATGTCATTTTCGGTACACCGAAGCCAGTGCAATCTACGGTGAATCTGGGCACTCTCAAATCCGATCATGTCAACATCGCTTTGCATGGTCACAATCCCCTGCTATCGGATGCTATTGTGCGAGCATCTCAATCTGATGATATGCTCAAACTGGCTGTAGAGAAGGGTGCCAAGGGGATTAATCCTGTTGGACTGTGTTGCACAGGTAATGAGCTTATGATGCGCAAGGGAGTTCCTATGGCTGGTAATCACCTTATGCAGGAACTAGTCATAGCAACAGGAGCCCTTGATGCCATGGTTGTAGACTACCAGTGTATCATGCCAGCAGTGACTGATACTGCTAAGTGTTTCCATACCAAGGTTATCTCTACTTCAGACAAGGCCAAGTTCCCTGGAGCAGCTCACATATCCTTTGATCCTAAGAGGGGAGAGGAGATAGGCCGCCAAATTGTTCGAGAGGCGGTAGATAATTTTGTAAACCGTGTTCCTGGGAGGGTACAAATCCCTGGTTCTCCGGTTGACATGATGGCTGGGTTCTCTGTGGAAGCGATCGTAGGTGCACTGGGTGGTACTCCGGCGCCTCTGGTAGATGCCATCAAGGAGGGCAAGATACGAGGTGCAGCAGCGGTTGTTGGATGTAACAACCCAAAGATTAGACACGACCATGGGCATGTCACGCTGTGCCAGCGGCTAATCGAGAACGATATCCTGGTTGTGGTTACTGGTTGTGCTGCAGTGGCCAATGGCAAGGCTGGTCAGATGATGCCGGATGCTGCTAATATGGCAGGCCCTGGTTTGGGGGCTGTGTGCCAGGCCTTGGGGATTCCTCCTGTGTTGCATATGGGATCATGTGTGGACAATGTTCGTATTCTAGTGCTGGCTAGTGCCCTAGCCGACTGGTTAGGTACGGATATGGATGCCCTTCCCTTGGCTGGGGCTGCACCGGAATGGTACTCGGAAAAAGCAATCTCGATTGGTTGCTATGTGGTTGGTTCGGGCATTCACACGGTGCTTGGTGTTCAACCTCCCATTTTTGGTAGCTCAAACGTGGTGAACCTGCTGGCTGGCGGACTAGAAGATGTGGTGGGTGCCACTTTTGCCGTCGAACCCGATCCGGAAAGGGCTAGTGTGTTGATACGACGTCATATTGAGAGGAAGCGTCAGGGTTTGGGATTGTCTTCGATTGATCCCGATGTTATTGCTATGCCAGAAGTGACTTCTGCTTGAGGCTGGAGGGAACAATGAAAGTCGTTATCGTTGGTGCCGGACCAGCCGGAGTTAGTGTTGCTGAGACACTGCGTCAATATGATCATGATACCGAGATTGTTATGCTTTCAAGTGAACCTTTCGCTCCATATTCGCCTCCTGCGATGGCGGAGCACTTCATAAACGGTCGAGATGTGCTCTTTTGGAAAGGAGAGGATTTCGCAACGAGGATGGGAGTGGATTATAAAGCAGGGTGCTCTGTTTCCTGTGTTCATCCCGAGCAACATACCATTGATTTGGAAAATGGTGGTTGTATCAAGTATGACAAGCTAGTCATAGCTTCAGGGGGGGCTACCTATGCACCAGTTCGGGGATTGGATAAAGATGGTGTATATAACTTCAAGTCCTTAATCATGGCTAACAGATTGGTAAGGAGAGTACGTGAAGGGAACGCTAGGACGGCAATCATTGTTGGAGCTGGATTTGTTGGAGTGGAGATAGCACTACTTTTGAGGGAGTTAGGTGTAAATGTGACCCTGCTTGTGCGGTCTAGGATTATGCGTAGTGTCCTGGATGCAGAGGTCTCTGAGATAGTGAGTGGAGCACTGCGGGAAAGGGGGATTGATCTTAGGTCTCATGTGGGTGCAGACGTGGTTGCATTTATTGGTGAGAAACATGCTGAGGCAGTTCAGACGATTACTGGTGAACAATTGTATGCAGACCTATTAATTGCAGCTACTGGTTTGAAACCCAACGTTGAATACCTGAAGGGATCTGGGATTGAGGTTGGTTGGGGAGTACAGGTGGATGATCACCATGGTGTTACCTTGGACGTATATGCCGCAGGCGACGTAGTAGAGTGCAAGAATCGAATATCTGATATTCGGCAAGTACATGCCAATTTCCCCAACGCTGTGGCTCAGGGACAGGTGGTAGCATATAACCTCCTCGGGTGGAATGTATCGTATGATGGGGCTGAGACGATGAATAGTCTCAAGCATCTTGGAATTCCTGTTGTGGTTGCTGGGAGTGCAGAGGGAGAAGAATTAAGCCTTCGGCTGGGTGAGACTCTACGTAAGTTGTATCTTATAGATAATCGAATCGTTGGTTTTCAATTGGTAGGAGATATACGCTCCGCTGGAATATATCGTACGATGATGAACAATCGTTTAGATGTGACCCAGTCTAAGCATCGGCTTTTAGATCCTGCATTTTGCATGGAATTTTCAGGGGGTGGTTCTTCACTATCTAGTATGGATGTGTTTTCATAGTGATGGGGTCGGTATATCTAACCTGATGATTGATCTTTGCCTCATGAGTATATGACACGTTCTTGGTACGATCAGAGATAGAACAGATGAAGATTACCCTAAGACAGTTTTTCTTGGAAATACGTTGTTCTGTAGTTGTAAGATGCAGTGTTTCTGGATAAGATGGTGATATCTTGATATCATTAGATAGGTGATGGATCTCATAGGTGGTAACTAATATGTGGTTGACTTGGTGGTGGTGCATATCGTGGCGCACACTTAAAGAAGAAGATGAGACTCAGTATGGATTTCAGATTTAAAACTTATATAGTTACACTACTAACAGGTGCCTGGTATGGCTAGGAAGAAGACTTATAAGCATTTGGTAGAGGTTTATAGGGATCCTGCAAAAGTAGGCAACAATGGAGCACCATCTGGGAAATGCAGTAGTTGTGGAGCTAGATCGTCCTGTAGTGAAGTAGAGGTGACTGTTGAGCAATGGATGACCGATACGGCTGCTAAGTATGGTGATGATATTAGGATACGTACTGTTGATTCCAAGACCAAGGCGTCTGTAGGCAAGAGAGTTGAAGTAATAAACAAATTGCTGGAAGCGAAGCGAGAGGACATTCGAGTGAGTGAAGACAGTTTTCTTGCCTTCATGTCCAAATGGACACCATTGATAGTCATTGACGGTGTACTCTTTTTCATGGGTAGTATACCTTCGAATCAGCAAATGGAGAGGGCTTTTGAAATCATGACAAAGGCATCAGTCTAGAGCTGTGTTGATTTGCAGTTATTCGGTATGTATGAGATATTACCCGCATGGCTCATTTTAACCTGACTATTGATTTTATATACCTTGGTATTCACTCTAAAATGATACGATAAGAGAACAGACTATATCATGGATTTAATGATAGATACTTACAGAGAGGCTTTTTGTTAAGGTTGGTAGTTGAGAAGAGAAGAGTCATCAACCTCCGATTCTCTAGATCAATCCCCGTAACATCCCCGTGATGAAATTCACCGAAGTTAGTCTTATCCCAGAGATACAACGAGCCGTTGCTGATATGGGCTATAAGAGCCTTACCCCTGTTCAGGAACAGTCTATGCCCCATGTTCTTGCAAATCGAGACGTATTAGCATTAGCTGAAACTGGCTCTGGCAAAACAAGTGCATGTGGTATTCCCCTAGTTCAGAAGATCGATCCATCCAACCGCAATATACAGGGGCTTATATTGGTTCCTACGCGTGAGCTAGCATTGCAGTATGTAGATGAGATTGACTGCATAGCTCGATACACGGATATTTCTCCATTTGCTATTTTCGGTGGATTCGATATGGATATCCAGAGAGCAAAGCTCAATGACGGGGTTCATATATTAGTAGCTACACCAGGCAGGCTTATCGACCATCTTCGAAACTGGGGGCTTTCACTGTACAGTGTATCTACCTTGGTATTGGATGAAGCCGATGAGATGCTGAATATGGGATTTTTTGATGATATCAAATTCATCATGTCCTGCATCGTTTGTGAGCACCAGACACTTCTATTCTCAGCCACAATGCCCCAGGAGATTGAAGAGCTTGCAGCTTCTTGTATGAAGGAACCTGTTAAAGTTAAGCTGAATCGAGAAAACAGGGCACCACAGAGTCTATCACATCACTTCCGATTTTTAAGGTACAGAGAACGATCTACCTTTATTATAGAGTATCTTGGGTCACAAGATGTCAAACAAGCAATTGTCTTTTGTAATTCAAGAGCCAATGGTGACAGGCTGTACGGAGAATTGAAGAGGGCACGTATTTCTGTGGACTACTTACATGGTGGCTTGGATCAGCCCCGCCGTACTGCTATTTACAATAAAGTGAAAAAGTGCGAGATTAAGGTCTTATTGGCCACCGATGTTGCTGCACGGGGCCTTGATTTTAGCCATGTCACGCATGTTATCAACTATGACTTTCCTTCAAATGCAGAGACCTATATTAATCGTACTGGTAGGACTGGTCGCATGGGGAGGGTTGGTACTGCTATTACGTTTGTAACTAGAAGAGATATCGAGGCTATGAAGAAGCTCATTAGTGATAATCATATTGTACCGGTGTGGGATGGAGAGCCTCCTGATATTGATAGCATTCGCCAACGGCCAAAGTTGCAAGAAAAGGGTAAGAAGTGGAAAAAGCTACCAAGGAAAGCCCTTCGTAAAAGCGGTCTAGCTGTTTGGCGAAGACCACGAAATGGTTAGTCTAATAGAGTGAAGGAGAACTCCCTTGTTGGAGTAGTTGTCGTAGCGTTCTTAGGTTGATAAGATCTTCACTATTATATTCAAGCAAAGTCCGTAGGGCGTCTTTATCATTATCTTTTCTGTATTTCCACCATAGTCGTATTGCCTCTCGCCCGTTCATCTCTGTTAGACGTCTGTCGATTCCCAACTGCCTCTCTACAGCCTTAAGCCCACCATAGAGATTGTTTCTCCAACAGTCGAACATTAGGTCGTGATGCCTATATAGTTTGGCTAGGTTCACTCCAAGGTAGGAATCAATAAATGGCAGGTCGAATCTACTTCCATTATATGTGTATATTGTGCCTACTCCCTGCAGTATTTCAATCAGACTACCTGTGGTCGCATCTTCCCCTATCAGCTGAATAATATGACCACTATTTCCATCATGTAGATAAGCGCCAACAACTGTCAGCGAATCATAGGTAAGGGCCAGACCAGTTGTCTCGATATCAAGATATGCATCACGGGGGAACTTAAGATTCTCTATCATTGCTCAATCCAACCTTTCATTGGGTTGAGTTCTATTGAACCAGCTGCGTTCATATTGTCCTTCGTTATCACTAGTTATTGCGAGTGTAGTGCCTGTTTAATTAATGCACTTGGTTGGCAGTGATCGCTCAATACATGAAATGTATTGGTAAAAGCCATGGGTCACTGGGATTGGTCGGCTGCTAGCTTCCTAATCTGGCGGCGACGGTCGATTTCCTTCAACCAGTATTTCCTCAAGCGAATGGACGCGGGTGTAATCTCCACTAATTCATCGTCTTCGATATACTCCAGCGCTGTTTCAAGGGTGAGGTGTTTTGGTGCTTTAAGAATGACAGTCTCATCCTTAGTGGAAGACCTCATATTAGTCATTTGTTTTGGTCGGATTACGTTGACTGGGATATCCCTTTGCTTGCTATGCTCACCTACTATCTGACCTTCGTATACCTGATCACTAGGTTTCACAAACATCGTACCTCGATCTGCCAATTGTCCTAATGCATAGGTAGTAACTTGACCGGTTTGAGTTGCGATCATGACACCATTGGTCCTACCCTGTATATCGCCTCTCCATGGTTCGTATTTCTGAAAGCGGTGATGAATTATAGCTTCACCTTGTGTGGCCATTAGCAGTCGACTACGTAGTCCGATAATACCGCGTGCCGGGATCTCGAATTCCATGTTAGTACGACTACTTATATTATCCATCCGAAGCATTAGGGCTCGTCTGTCTCCTAAGAGCTCTAATACCGTTCCAATGATTTCGCTGGGAACGTCTATAACCAATAGCTCAATAGGCTCTAATGTTTTACCGTGCTCATGATGACATATAACCTGAGGTTTCCCTACTGTCAGCTCGTAGCCCTCTCTCCTCATGTTTTCTAGGAGGATGCCGAGATGCAATAATCCCCGGCCCGATATCAGGAATTCATCATCACGGGATTCCATTCGTAAGGCAATATTAGATTTCAATTCCTTTTGTAGCCGTTCTCCAATCTGCCTGCTTGTAACATATCGTCCCTCTTTACCTGTGAAGGGTCCATCGTTAATACGGAAGATCATGTGTAATGTTGGCTCATCCAGAGGAGGTGAAGGGAGTGGTGTGGGTTGATCTGGGTCTGTGATAGTATCTCCGATTTCGAACTTCTCAAGGCCGACAACCGCATAGAGGTCACCAGCATCTATATGTTCTACTTCTTTTCGCCCCAGACCTTCAAACCTCAAAAGCTGTCCAATACGCTGTTTTGTGCCATTACCGTTACGATTGACGACTGCGATCTCCTGTCCTGCCCTCAATGTTCCTGCGAAGACTCGGCCAATACCGATTCTCCCTGCATACTCATTATAGTCTAGAGTGGTAATAAGTGCCTGTAGTGGAGCCGTTTGATTGTGATCAGGTATCGGCACATGCTGAATAATTGCGTCAAAGAGTACATGTATATCTGCATCCTTAGGACGATTGTTCTGATCGGTTGTTGCCCATCCTTCACGGGCAGATGCATATATTGTGGGAAAGTCTAATGCATATTCATCCGCTCCCAAATCCACAAGTAGGTCGAAGACTTCATTAAGGACTTTGTTTGGTGAGGCATCAGAACGGTCCATCTTGTTGATGACAACTATTGGGGTGAGTCCGATGGAAAGCGCCTTTGATAGAACATAGCGAGTTTGTGGCATGACTCCCTCGAATGCGTCTACAAGAAGAAGCACCCCATCGGCCATCTTCAGGACACGCTCCACTTCTCCACTGAAGTCGGCGTGTCCTGGTGTGTCGATGATATTGATACGGAAATGCTCACCTTTGCGGTCCGTGTAATCGATCGAACAATTCTTTGCCAGGATAGTGATACCACGCTCTCGCTCTAGTGGATTTGAATCAAGTATGCATTCTCCTGCAAGTTCACTCTGTCTAAACTGACCACTCTGACGCAGAAGTTGGTCGACGAGAGTGGTTTTACCGTGATCGACATGGGCAATAATGGCGACATTGCGTATATTATGACGAAACGAACTGGTCTCTGATACTACTCGAGATTCTGGACACATCTTGAATTATTGATTGATCGGGATCATCTGGCCTTTCGTTGGTATCACTAAACGATATGGATAACTATCTGTCTGAATTCTACTGTTCGTATTTAGCACGCCTTCATGTGGCAATGGGGAAGTATTGCTGATAATGCTATTATGCTTATTCACACTAACCGTTTGAAGAACAGTATAGCTATCTTTTGAAGGTTAATCTGCTTGCCCTACCAAGTAAAAGCCAAGCGCTGACATCACGCTTCAATGATTTCAGGTAATAGAACCTCGACTTCGCGCAACCAGCTGGAGTTTGCACAGTACGACAAACATGAGCTATATCGTCTAGTGTAGGAGGAGTCTAATATTCATTCCCTACTAACAAGTTAGAAAAGGTTTATAGCACACTCATAAGCGTAAAAGCTCCAAGCGTGAGTTTATCATAGGGATAGGAACCGTTGACTGAGCTTCTAATTGGTTGGCGCCAATAGGCCAAAACTTAAGGCGCAGGAGAACTCATCGACAATCTGTTCTCTCCTTATATCGATTCTAATGTATAAATCAGCCGCCCAGGATCAAAGAAGAGCTTGGGCGGCCTTGGTATGATAGAAACGGATTACATTAATCCCCGTGGTCCTCGTTCTTCTCGTTCTCTTGCTTCATTGACTCTCAGGCTACGTCCGCCAAAATCTGTACCATTGAGGGACTCTATTGCTGCTGTGGCACCATCATCATCCATTTCAACAAAACCGAAACCTCGGGATCTCCCTGTTTCACGATCAGTGATTACCTTAACTGAATGCACGCTACCATGTTGAGTGAACAGATCTCGGAGCTCATCCTCGGTTGAACTGAAAGGTAAATTGCCAACGTAGATTGTCTTGGTCATTATTCTCTATACTCCCAAAGAAATTTTTATCCTGCCATTCAGCTGAAGACTGAGAGCAGTGCGAGTGCCAAAGGGTTGATAACCCTATTTAGCCTTAGTAGCGTGGTCTAACGCAACGCTAAGTGACTACTATCGAAAAACTTGGAGTGCCCCTATTACTTATCTTCACTGGTTAACCTAACCTAAACCAGACCAATACTTTCTAAATGGTCTTACTAGGCTGCTTGGGCTGTACAACAAACACTCGAGTGGGCTATCCAGTTCCAACATCAGACTGAGCATAATTCATATGCATATTGACTAGTGCTTTAATGCGATATGCTTGAATTACCGATAGTAGAATATAGGTTCGTGAGTGGTTTTGCAACTGGCTGACAGTAGCTATTTGATGATCTGATTGAATCCTTATTCCTAGTAACTTTGCGGAATGTTGCCTGTAGCGGGCGCTGGCTAGTCGCATCAAACGATGTGGTGTATCAATACTCATTAGTTGAACCTTCTTGTAACTCTCAAAGACAGACAGCTCTTAATAACCCGAAATGTATCCAAGAGAGAATGTCTATCATACATTCATCAAGCATACACAAAAACCTCTGCATAACACAATAGACCAAACGTACTGTATTAAATATGCTTCTATGTTCGTTGTCATTAGGGGGTTTTTAGATTATGTATAGATTATAGGACATTCTCTTCAAGAGTCAACGAAAATATTAAAAAAAGTAGCACTAAATGATATATCACTAAATTAATCTGTTCAATCAAGGACAATTTAGCATTGCCTTTGTATCATTCTAACTTCTACGACAGTGGGCGATATTCCAGCTATTTACATAAGAAGCGAGTATTAATTCCTCCAATTGGTAGTGTTATAGGTCCCTTGATAATTTGGTTCTAGGTCATGGACTTAATGAGGGGCATCCTGCTATAATTCTCTACAAGTATTCTCCCAGAGCTTACATTAATAGGGGGCCTATGGCAATGGTGGATTTTACACATGATTGGATAGGTGATTTCGACAATGTACAAAAAGAGATGGGGCGTCTATTGGACTATCTTGGCAATTCTAAGCCACCCATGGTCAATTTTGCATCCAGTGTGTGGGAGCCAAGCGTAGATGTCTATGAGACTTTAGATCAGGTGGTAGTTCAGGTAGAGGTGGCTGCTGTGGATATGGACAGAATAAGCATTGCCATTGAAGGGAATACGTTAGTATTGGTTGGGCAGCGGGAAGAAAAACCTTCCCAAGGACATAAGACGTACTACCAGATGGAGATACAAAGAGGTTCATTTTCCAGGAACATTGTTTTACCATGTGGGGTGAATATTGATGCGGTTGAAGCTACATATCGTGATGGTCTTATAGAGATAGTATTACCAAAAACCCAAAAGGACCAGAGAACGCAAGTTAGATTAAAATAGGGTTGGCTTTGGAGATAGTCCCCTCGGCTAACATGTAGGAGCATGTAGTGGTAACACAAGAGCTAGATAGTAGGACAGTTGGAATTACGGTTCCAAGTGAATTGCCTATTCTCCCTAGTGGGGAGAATGTAGTCTATCCATCTACCGTTGTTCCTCTGAAGACCGCTGATGATAAAGTCATCAGGCTCATTGATGATGTAATGTCAGAACAGAAGGTTATAGGCTTATTCACTGTTAGAGATAGGGATATGCCTCTTCCCGATGGCCTTGCTCGGGTGGGAACTGCTGTCTTGGTTGCTCGAATGTTGAAGTGGCCGGACGGTTCGGTACAAGTGCTCTTACAAGGCCTGAACAGAGTCAGACTGAAGGGTGTGACGCAGATTGCTCCCTATTTGAGGGGGGTTGTAGAGACGTTTGAGGATGCTGGGGACAAGTCTCCTGAGCTGGATGCATTGACAAGAAATCTGCTCACTGTTTTTCAGAAAGTTGTTATGCTTGCACCAAATCTTCCCAAAGAGGTTGGCGTGGCTGTTGTGAACATCCCTGAACCGAGTAATCTGGCTGATTTCATAGCTGCACATACTAACCTTAGTCGCGAAGAGGGTCAGGATATACTAGAGACAATTGATGTCGTTGAACGAATAAGAAAACTCACAGGATATGTAAACAGGGAGTTGGAGCTGTTGGAATTGGGCAGCAAACTCCAGACTCAGATCAAGGGGCAGATGGATAAAGCCCAGCGGGAGTTCTACTTAAGGGAACAGATGAAAGCGATTCAGAAGGAGTTGGGGGAAGGGGATGATCATGCTACAGAGATGAGTGATCTGAGGGAGAAGATGGAGGAAGCATGTTTGCCTCCTGAAGCCAAGAAACAAGCAGAAAGAGAACTGGATCGGTTATCTAAGATGAATCCCGCTGCTGCGGAATATACGATGTCAAGGACATACTTCGACTGGTTAGTTGAAGTTCCTTGGTCTAAGCAAACTGACGATAATCTGGATATTGTGGAAGGTGCCAGAATCCTTGATGAGGACCACTATGACTTAGCGAAGGTGAAGGATAGGATACTGGACTATTTAGCTGTACGCAGGTTAAAGGATGATATGAAGGGACCAATCTTATGTTTTGTTGGTCCTCCGGGAACAGGCAAGACCTCTATGGGACAATCGATTGCTAGAGCCATGGGGCGAAAATTCGTACGGGTTTCATTGGGGGGTGTACGGGATGAGGCGGATATAAGAGGCCACCGTCGTACCTATATCGGGGCGCTTCCAGGTAGGATTATCCAGGGAATACGACAATCTGGTTCCAACAAT